>JBFFWN010000197.1:0-6569 GCA_041570235.1 Lysobacterales bacterium
TTCAGGTTTTTTGATCAACAGGATACTGTAAAGGGCAAACAGCATTGCCGCGATCAGCATCCACAAATCACCGATCGTAAAAGACAGGTTTATCAGGCTGGAAATCCGGCCGCGTATAATCAGTAAAACAACACCGGTTGAGACAAGCAGAATACCCAGAACCCTCTTCACGTCCAGGCTTTCGCCATGGAACATCCACGAAAATATTACGATAAATATGGGGGTGGTGATCGATATCAGTGACAGGTTCAGGGCCGTGGTGGTCTGCCCACCAAAATACAGCAGCGTGTTAAACATGGTAACGCCCAAAAAAGCCGTAATCGTTAGATAAGCAAGGTTGTTTTTTACCAAAGCCCACTGCTTGATCAACGGCCTGATTGCGAATGGGAACAATACCAAAATCGCCACCAGCCAGCGCCAGAACGCCAGGGCCACAGGGGCCACACTCTGGTTTAGCTCGCGTGCGACCAGGAAATTACCGGACCAGAAAACCGTGGCGCCGATGGCGCATAAATAGCCCGCAAGCATTGGCCTGGAGGGGGCGATTTTCACTTGCTCATCCGTTACGGGTCACACTTTACGCGCCCGTGCTGTGCGTCCCTTGACCTTGCCGGCAGCGAGGTGGTTCAGCGCCTGTCGAAGCGCCGGGCGCTCCACTGCAACATAACTGCACATATCAAAGATATCGATCTTACCAATCTGTGAACCCTCAAGACCCGCATCACCCGTCAGCGCGCCCAGCAGGTCTCCCGGACGTATCTTGTGTTTGCGCCCCACATCAAACTGGATGGTAACCATGGGCGAGCGCAGCGAATAACCGGGTTGACGGTCAAGCGAAGCATACACATCACAGACGCAGGGTTTTTCCAGGTAGTTCTCGATCGCATTGACCCGGTAAGCCTCGGAGGCTGTGAATATGCTGAAAGCCAGGCCTTTCTCGCCGGCGCGGCCGGTACGGCCGATGCGATGCACGTAGATTTCCGGGTCACGCGGCAACTCGTAATTGATCACCGCCTGCAGTGATTTGATATCAAGACCACGCGCCGCTACATCGGTTGCCACCAGCACCGAGACACTGTTGTTGGCAAACTTCACCAGTACCTCGTCGCGTTCGCGTTGCTCGAGGTCTCCGTGGATGGCCAGTGCCTCGATATCATGATCCAGCAAAAACCTTGCCACCTCATCGCATTGACGCTTGGTATGGCAAAACACCAGTGCGGTTTCGGGCTGGTAATGCTCGAACAGCGCCAGCAGGGTATTGTTGCGCTCGTGTTTCTGAACCTCGTAAAACAATTGCTCGATCACCCCGGGTTTATGTTCAGCCTCCACCGTCACGGTGACAGGCTTACGCAAAATGGACTGGCTCATCTTTTTGATCGCTGCCGGGTAGGTCGCAGAAAACAACAAGGTCTGACGGTTTTGTGGTGTTTGCTTGATGATGGCGGTCATGACGTCATAAAAGCCCATGTCCAGCATCCGGTCGGCTTCATCCAGCACCAGTGTTTTCAGGCCTTTCAGATCGAGCGTGCCCCTTTGCAGATGGTCCTGGACACGACCCGGTGTTCCCACGGCGATGTGTGCGCCATGCTCCAGCGAGCCTTTTTGAGGGCCGAACGGTTTGCCACCGCATAACATCACCAGCTTGATATTGGCGGTGCTGCGGGCCAGCCGGCGTAACTCGTTGCCTACCTGGTCCGCCAGTTCGCGGGTAGGGCACAGGATAAGGGCCTGCACGCCAAAAAAGCGCGGATTGATCTTTTCAAGTAAGCCAATGCCAAACGCGGCAGTTTTGCCACTGCCTGTTTTAGCACGGGCAATCAGGTCGGCGCCCTTTAGTACGTGCGGCAGGGCCTGGGCCTGGATGGCCGTCATTTTTTTGTAACCCAGTGAATCCAGGTTGGCCACCTGGTGCTTTGATATGGGTAAAGATGTGAAACTGTCAGAAGCCATCGGCTATTCCTTTTCGTTACGCCTGGCCAATAATCTGTCCAGGTGATCGGCAAAGGCCTTGCGATCGGCCTGGTTAAGCGCGGGCGGACCACCGGTATCGATACCGCTACCGCGCAATGAATCCAAAAAATCCCTCATATTCAGGCGCGCCTTGATATTTTGCTTAGTATACAGTTCCCCGCGCGGGTTGAGCGCATGGGCGTCTTTTTCAATGACATCGGCTGCCAGCGGAATATCACCGGTGATCACAAGGTCACCGGCCTCCACACGCCTGACGATTTCATTATCGGCCACATCAAAGCCTGAAGACACCTGTATCGAATGGATGTAGGGTGACCGGGGAACCCGGATCTGCTGGTTGGCAACCAGGGTCGTGTGTGTGGTTGTGCGCTCGGCTGCTTTGAACAAAATTTCCTTGATCACCACCGGACAGGCATCAGCATCTACCCAGATTTTCATGTCGATACCCCACTGTTTTCAAGTTGCCTGAATGTCATCCACTGTTACATGGGACCGGTGGACACGAATCACCAGCCTACAACCACCTGCGAACCTTGGTCATGTAATCGCTGTAACGCTGTCCGTAAAGGGATAAAAGGGCGCGCTCTTCCGGCCTGATCTGGAAGCGGTTCATATACAACACGAAGCCCGCGGCAAAGATCACTGAAAACAGATTTGACAAAAACAGGCCCCAGGCGATTAAGACAAATAATAAACCCAGGTACATCGGGTTGCGGCTGCGCTGAAAAATGCCTGATGTCACCAGGGATGAACTTTTTTCGGGTTGCAGAGGGTTGACGGTGGTTTGCGCTTTTTTAAATGACACCACTCCGGCCAGGGGAAAGTAAGCCCCGGCAAGGAGCAACACAACAATACCAAGCCAACGGGTTGGCGCTGCGATGGGTGTGGCAGGAAGAACCAGGGCGATCAACCACATCAGAAAGGCAAAAATCAACGCTACCAGGACCGGCGGAACCCTGAGTTCAAGTTTTTGGGGGCTCACAAAACGCGCTTCCCTTGTCAAATACGATCAGCCATTTTTTTCTTTCCTGGTCGTAACGCCAGATGGAGTTAAACGTGGCAACCCGCTGACCACCTGCATTGAAAACCGGTCCGGAACTATGCGCCAGCAATCCTGAGGCCAAAACCTCGACCTGTTCAGGTTGCCACGAAAAGGGCGCTGTCTCACCTGTAAAGTAAGCCGCCCAGGCATCAGCGACATTCTGCTTTCCGCGCAATACCCCCGATTCCGAGAAAAACACCGCCTCCTCTGAAAGGAAAGAATTGAATGCCTTAAAATCGCGCTGCGCCATGCTGTCGGCAAACGCCTGCTCTGTTCTCATCACTTGCTGATTGAGCGATTCAGTTGTCATTGGTTCAGCTGATGCGGCGCCAACCAGCATCAGGAGCATGAAAAGTACTGCAATCTGTTTTGATTTTGGCATTATGAATTCTCTTACCTGGCAATTGATACTGCAGCATCCTTGGGGAGCCACTGGACATCAACGCAAAACCTTCGCAAAAACAGCCTGGTCAACATTACCCCCCGAGGCGACCACCGCCACTCTTTTTCCCTTAATTCGTTGTTTTTCCTGTATGGCTGCGGCCAGGGCTGCTGCACCAGCACCCTCACACACATTGTGGGTGCACTCAAACATCATACACATCGCGGCGGCCACTTCGTCATCGGTGACGGCGACTATTCGATCAACGCCCTTAATTATAAGATCAAGCGCTTGTGGCTCGGCCACGCGGCAGGCCATACCGTCGGATAATTGCGTGGTGACCGGTGCCTCGATGGATTGGCCCGCTTCAAATGACTTTGCATACGCCAATGCATGGGCCGACACAACTCCAACGATGCTGGTTTTAAGGCCAAGTGCGTCACGCACGGCCATCATTCCGCAAATGCCTGAACCCATCCCGATAGGCACATAGGCAACATCAATATCATCAACCTCCTGCATCAACTCCAGGCTATAGGTCGCCACACCTGTCACCAAAAGAGGGTGGAAAGACGGGATCAGGTGAAGGTTTTTTTCTGCCGCCAGTTTCCCGGCAAACTCCCGCGATTCCTGGAAATCATCACCATGCTCGATCAGTTCGACACCCAGGGCGCGCATCGCAGCGTTTTTTTCCAGGCTATTGCCGTGCGGTACGACGATGGTTGCAGCAATACCGAAACGTTTTGCTGCATAGCCGACCGATTGGCCATGGTTGCCGCGGGTAGCTGAGATTACGCCTACCGGCATGGAGGGTGTTTTAGAAAGGCGGTCGAAATACACCAGCCCCCCGCGGATTTTAAAAGCACCCACCGGCGTGTGGTTTTCATGCTTGACCCATAATTCCGTACCAAGGCGTTCGCTTAACAGCGGCCAACAGTATTGCGGGGTGGGTGGCATTTCTTTATAGACAATTTGGCAGGCGGCCTCGATGTCTTTCAGGGATATTTTCATGGTTTACGTTTCTTTAACCCGGGACCGGATTTTCGTACCGGGTCACTGACGATATTTTACCTGTATCCCCTTCAAAAAATACCTTAGCACCTGGTCCTTGCACTCGCGATAATGCTTATGATCCGGTCTCCGGAAAAACGCGCTCAGCTCATGTTTACTGATGCGAAAGTCGGATTTTTTCAGTAACTCGATCACTTCCTCAGCCTGCAGGTTCAGGGCGATCTTGAGTTTTCTGAAAATGATGTTGTTATTGAGACTCGTCTCCGGCTCAACCGGGGGGCCGTCTTTTTTACCGCGCTTTTCAATGATCAGGCCATTGAGAAAGGTGGCCAACTGCTGATCGCTTAAGCTTTTGTAATCCGGATCATCGTCCTTTTTCAGCCAGTCAGATATCTCGGCCCGGCTGACGTCGAGCCCGGCATGTCCAAATATGGCTATCACATTTGAATCGTCAAAATTAAAGGTATAACGGATGCGGCGTAATACATCGTTGTTGGTCATGGTCTGGTTTCCGCGTTCAGCTTTTTGCTGCCAATAGTATACGGATTGTCTCGCCGCCAAACTCGATGATATCGCCGGAAACGATCTTTTTTCGCTTTTGCGTCTCGAATTCACCGTTGACCATCACAAAACCATCCGCGATGACCATCTTTGCTTCACCACCCGAGGCCACCATGCCTTCGAATTTGAGGATTTTGTAGAGCTCTACCGGTTCCCTCGTTATCTCCACTATTCTCATTGCACCGTCCACTCCGCCTTGACCAGCAAATTATCTCCATCAAAAATCTTTCCAACAAACACATCACCCTTTAGGAGTGGTCCGACGCCTGCAGGTGTTCCGGTCATAACCAGATCTCCGTCTTCGTACGATAAAAACGTCCCGGTTTCTTTCAAAATGGCCTGCGGTTTATGGATCATCAATTCACAGCCGCCGGCCTGAACCAGGCTGCCATTGATGCATAACTCAAGGCGCAGCTGGCTGATATCTGCGGGACAGTCGACAAATTCACTGAAAACCGCTGCCCCGTCAAATGCCTTGGCGCGTTCCCATGGAAGACCTTTTGATTTCAGCCTTGTCTGCAAATCGCGCTTCGTCAGATCCAGTCCGAAACCCACGGCTGCCAATTGACCGGCTTTCACCATGAAGGTGATCTCGCCTTCATAGTGAATTTCTGATTCTGCAGCCGATTGGATGACCGTTGCCATGGCCGAATTGGGCTTGAGAAAAATCACCGGTTCAGTGGGCATTTCATTACCCAGCTCCTTGATGTGATCCACGTAATTTCTACCGATACAGACGATTTTTGACGGGTAAATGTCTTTTTTATTGAGTCTTATGGCTTTCATAAATGGCTTTCCGAATTAAAACTTTGAAGTTGAGTTGTACAAGTGGCCCGGTCCTTATTACATTACCCTTCCTGACCATTGCCGAATAAGCCCGATCTCATGATCGTCAATACCGATTGACTCGAGGAAGTCCTGGTGTCCTTCGGGTGAGGCCTTTTCAAACTCGATGTGCCAGTTTTTCATACCTTCATCATCAAGGCCAGCGGCCCGGAGTAAAGAGACCCAGGTTTCTTTAGTGATTACCCGGGTACTGGGTTTGAAATCTTCAACCTCGAGTATTTTCAAAATCACTTTCTGCTGGTTTCTGAGTGCCTGAATTTCATTGTTGATGGAAAACAGCCGTTGCTCCAGCGTGATGTCGAGTTCACTGCCCTGCTTGTCAAGAAGGGCAGCAATCGACGCCAATGGCAAACCGGCACTGCGGAACAGCCTGATTCGTCCCATTCTATCGAGATCTGTTTGAGAATAGAGCCGGTAATTGGATTCACTGCGGCCGCTGGGTGAAAGCAGACCGATTGAATCGTAGTAGAGAAGCGTACTTCTTGAAAGCCGGTACTTTTTTGCCACCTGGCCTATCGTAAACATGTCGGCTACAAGCCTCGAATACGGTTGATCTCGTCTTCGGAAATCTGTAACCACTCAAGAAAAGACTGGTGCCCTTGAGGATACCTGGATTCAAACAACCGGTGCCATTGCAACATGGTCTCATCATCCAGGCCGATTTCGCGAAACAACTCCACCCATTTGGCCTTGTTCATGACATCACTCATTTCATATCTCCTTTTGGTTTACAACGACGGTAAAACATCGCCAAAA
>JBFFWN010000198.1:0-6564 GCA_041570235.1 Lysobacterales bacterium
AGAAGAGCAAGCCCGCCTGCAGCCTCTGAACGAGGAACTCGACAGCCAGGTAAAACACCTGGAGCAGGAGCTCAGCGATTCGCGACGCAACCTGGCAGTGGTTGAAACCCGCCTGGAGGAGCAGCAACTGCATTACCGCGAGGAAAAGGCCTCGCTGGAAAGGGCAGAAAAACGCCTGGCCGAATCATTTGAGCGGTTGGCTGGCAAGGTCTTCGACGAGCGCTCTGACCGTTTTACCGAGCTCAGCGAAAAGCAATTGAGTGGCCTGCTGAAGCCACTGACAAAGGATCTTGAACTGTTTCGTTCAACGGTGGATAAAAACAGCCGTGAAGATATCCGCCAGCATGCGGCGCTGCAGGAGAAGCTCAAGCAGATGGAAGGTCTGAATGAGCGCCTGCACAAGGAAGCTCAAAATCTGACCAAGGCATTGACGAGTGATGTCAAGGCGCAGGGAAACTGGGGAGAGCAGCAGCTTGAGCGCCTGATGGAGCTGGCCGGGCTGGTTAAAAACGAGCACTATTACACGCAGTATTCCACCGTCGGTAAAAACGGCGAGCGCCTGCAGCCAGATTTCGTTCTCAGGCTGCCCGAAAACCGCGCCATTATTCTTGACTCCAAGGTCTCCCTTACCGCCTGGACACGTTACCAGTCAGAGCACGACGAGGCCGGTAAGGATAGCTTGATTGCCGAACACGTGACGTCTATCAGGACGCATATTTCCGGTCTTGGCAAAAAGAATTACCCGGATGCGCAGGATCTCAATGCGCTTGATTTCGTCCTGATGTTTGTACCGATCGAATCAGCATTGATCATCGCATTGCAGCGCGACCCAAGCCTGCCCGAATACGCGCTGCAACATCGTGTGGCGCTGTTATCACCTGCCAATTTCCTGGCGACGGTGCGCACAGTGGCATCGGTATGGCAGGTTCACAAGCAGAATACCAACGCCCAGGATATCGCCCGCCGGGCCGGTTTGTTGTATGACAAATTTGTCGGCTTCACCGAAAACCTCAAAATGCTGGGTATGCGCCTGGACCAGGCGCGCAAAACATTTGACGATGCATATGGTCAGCTCAGCAGCGGCGCCGGAAACCTGGTGGGGCACGTGGACAAGCTCAGCAAGCTGGGAGCGCGTCACGCCAAGCAACTGGAAGCGGGCCTGGTGGAAAAAGCACTGGGTGATTCCGAGGAGTCTGACAGCCTGGAAGATGACAACTATCTTCGCCTGGTCAAGGGTGAAGACAAGGAGTAGCGCTAGCCTTCGGCTTTGACGCCTAGGGTAACCCGGTCATGGCCCTGCAGGTCCTTAACAGTGTCGACCTGTTCGTATCCACAGGATTCCAGGATTGCCCGGCACGCCGGTCCCTGGTCCCAGCCATGCTCAAACATCAACCAGCCACCGTCCACCAGTATCGGAAAAACATCATGTGAAATGGACTGCACGGCGGTGAGTCCGTCAGGTCCGGGCGTCAGGGCGGTTCTGGGTTCAAAGCGTAAATCACCCTGGGTGAGGTGCGGGTCGCCTTCATCAATGTAGGGCGGGTTGCTGACGATGATGTGAAATTTGCCTTTCAGGGGCTGGCTCCAGGAGCCACAATGGAACTGCACGCGGTCGAGGCCCAGGTTGCGCGAGTTTTCACGTGCGACCCTGATCGCAGCAGGGCTTATATCGGTGGCGTGCACTTCACATTTTTTTCTCTCGGAAGCAATTGCAAGTGCGATCGCACCGCTGCCGGTACCAAGATCCGCGATACGCCAATCGGCATTTACGGGTATTTTCTGTATTGCTGTTTCGACCAGCAACTCGGTTTCGGGCCGGGGGATCAGGACATCGGGATTGACCTTCAACGGCAATGACCAGAATTCACTGCATCCGGTCAGGTAGGCGATGGGATGGCCATGCGCACGTTTTCTGACGAGCTTCTTGAATCTCTCTGCGCGGTAATTGGGCAGTTCAAGCTCCGGGTTGGCATACAGAAATGACCGCGTCGATTCGAGCGCGTGCGCCAGCAACAACTCTGCATCAAATCGTGCGGAGGGGCTTTCTGCCAGTTTTTGCCTGGCAAACAACAACAGGTTTTTAATGGACTGAGCCAGTTTTTATTCCTTATATGTCTTCTGGTCGATGTGTCATCGTTCGGTCTGCATTCATACCAGAGGATTTGTCCGGCTTGTTGCGTGAAGGAATCATATGTGCCCAGGCTTCTTCCCGCCACTGATGAAAGTCATGCAGGATGAGATAAAGTGATGGTATCAGGAACAGCGTGATAATGGTCGCAAACAATATGCCAAAGGCCAGTGATGCAGCCATCGGTATGACCAGTTGCGCCTGTAAACTGGTTTCAAATATTGCAATCGGTGCAAGACCGAGAAATGTCGTCAGCGAGGTCAGCAGAATCGCACGGAAACGCATTCTTGCAGCCTGCATGACAGCGGTCTGTAATGAGGCGCCATGCTCACGCTCGCGATTGACAAAATCAACCAGTATCAGGCTGTCGTTCACGACCACACCAGCCAGTGCGATGATGCCGAAATAGCTGGTCATACTCACCGGAATCCCGAGAATCAGGTGGCCCAACAGCGCACCGATGGTTCCAAAGGGAATGACTGACATGATGATCAGTGGTTGCGTGTACGATTTTAAAGGGATTGCCATCAGGGCGTATATCAGGAATACGGCAAACAAACCTCCGCGAATCAGGTCATGCTGGATTTCGACCTGCTGCTGGCTGGCGCCGCTGAGCTTGGAGCGAACACCGGGGAAAAGCGCCAGCACCTCGGGCAGTTCCTTGTTCATGATGTCGTCCTGGATTTTCTTTGGCTCGTATTTTTCCTTGTCAACTTCGGCCGATACACGTATTGACCGCTCGCGATCGAATCGACGGATAAACACCGGGCTCTCGGTCAGCTCAACCTCGGCAACCGAATGAAACGGGACCCTGCCGCCCTGCGGCGTCAGAATTTTCATGTTATCCAGGTATCCGACGGAGTCGCGTTCCTCCCTGGGGAACCGCACCATCACCTTGACCTCGTCCTGACCGCGCTGGATACGTTGCACCTCGGCGCCGTAGAAACCTGCGCGAACCTGCGCCGCCAGGTCCTGCAGGGTAATACCAAGGGCCTCGGCCTCGGGTTTTACATTCAGTTTGATTTCGGGTCGGCCGCGTTCGTAGGTGTTGCGGATATCATACAGGCCCTCATAGTCGTTCATCCTGCGCGTCAACTCCTGCGAAGCACGCCCCACCTGCTGGATACTGGAACCGATCAACTGCATGGAAATATCCGCGTCCCCACCCGGTCCGGTCGCGGCTGAAAACCCCAATTGCTTGACACCTGGCAGCTGCCCAACATTTTCACGCCAGCGACGCAGTACCTCGGTGCCGGAAATGACCGCGTTGTCATCTTTGGCCAATTCGGTAATGATTTGCCCGCTGATCTCGCCCTGGGCAAATGACAGCACGCCGGATACCACTGCGCCGGATTCAACCCCCTGTTCCTTGCTGACTTCGGCATCCAGCTTCCATAGGCCATCCTGCACTTGCCTGATCGCGTCGTGGGTTCTTGCCGCCGGGGTTCCCTCGTTCATCAGGATATCCACGCGCAGAAAATCGGAGGTGATATCGGGAAAAAATACCGAACGTAATATACCGCCGGCCAGAAGGCCGATGGACAGGATCAGCATGGAAATAAATACCGACAGCGTCAGGTAGCGGCGATTAAGGCAACTGGCGAGAAACGGCATGTAAGACCTGTCCACAAAGGTATGCAGACCCTCGCTGAAGAAACGCTGGAAACGAACAAACCGATTTTGGGTGTCTTCGCCATACTGCCTGATTTTCATGTGCGACAGGTGAGCCGGCAGTATCAACTTGGATTCGACCAGCGAAAACACCAGGCAAAGCGTCACCACCCAGCCGATCGAGGCAAAAAACTTACCCATGATGCCGGATATCATCAGGATCGGGATAAATGCTGCAATGGTGGTCAATACACCAAAGGTGGCGGGCATGGCGACCTTGTAAACACCCTCGAGAACATTATCGATGGAGTGCCCCTTGGCGCGCATGCTGGTATACGCGCTTTCACCGATGACGATGGCGTCGTCGACGACAATGCCCAGTACCAGGATAAATCCGAACAGGCTGATCAGGTTAACGGTAATTCCAAAGACCGGCATCAGGAAGAATGTTCCCAGAAACGCCACCGGCAGCCCGACCATCACCCAGAATGCCAGCTTTAGCCTTAGGAAAAGCGTCAGGGACAGGAAAACAAGCAGCGCGCCGATCACCAGGTTCTTGATCATCATGTCCAGGCGGCCCTTGAGGTAATAGGTGACATCGGCCCAGGCTGCCAGGTTTACACCCGAAGGGGCGGAGGCCTTTTTGGAGGCCACGTAATCGCGAACCGTCTGGGAGATTTCCAGTTCACTCTGATCACCGACAGACAGTACCTGGATGGTGAAAGCCTGCTTTCCGTTAAACTCGGAAAAACGCCCGGTTTCGGCAAAATCATCCTTGATATCGGCAATGTCCCTCAGCAGTACGCGTGAACCATCCGGGTTGGTGCGTATCAGGATGTCTTCAAAATCCAGCCCGGTATATGCCTGCCCCTTGGTACGCACCTGGATGTCACCGGCGTCTGAACGGATTATACCGGCCGGCAGATCGAGCGATCCCCGGCGGACTGCCTGCGCCACTTCGGCGAGTGACATTCCGTATTGTTCAAGCGTGAATTCGCTGACCTCGATACTGATTTCATAGGGGCGGGAACCCAGCAATTCCGCCCGGGTAATGCCGGGCAGCGCCACGATTTCATTGCGAATCTGCTTGGTGTATTCCTTCAGTGTGCGCTCATCCACATCACCATACACCGACACCAGGTTGACCTGCTGCTGGAACCGGGTGCGCGAAACGATCGGCTTCTCGGTATTGTCCGGAAAGGTCGAAATCGAATCGACCCGGTTCTTGATCTCATTCATCACCTCGGGCACATCGTAACCGGCACTGACCTCGATCTGCACGGTGCCGCTGCCGCGGCGCCCGGTGGAAACGATTTCCTGGATACCCTCGATATCGGTGATGGCCTCTTCAATTTTTACCAGGATACCTTCTTCCACGTCTTCCGGACTGGCGCCAAGAAAAGGCATGCTGACGGTGATGTAGTTGGTTTCAATCGGTGGCTGGCTTTCTTTCTTGATGGTAAAAACCGAATACAGACCACCCGCCAGCAGGATAACCATCAGCAGGTTGGCGGCTACGGCATTCCTGGCAAACCAGTTGATAATGGCATGGTACCAACCCTGTGGATGACTCACTGCCCGTCCTCCATGGTTGAAGCTCGCGGCTCTCGTATGGCCAGCCTGGTGCCGGGGACCGGTGCATCCAGCGTGGTGATAACGACCTTGTCCCCAGCCTTGATGCCAGAGCTGATGTAGACCTTCTTGGGTTCGGCGCGTGTGACATTGACCGGTGCGATTTCGAGCTCATTGTTGGCGTTGGCCACCAGTACGGTGTTGTCGGCCCGCAGGACAAACCGTGGCAATACGACGACATTTTTCGCGGGTAAGCCCTCGATGCTCGCATTCACAAAAGTGCCGATTTTGAGCTCCTGTTGATGGCTTTGACCGAGGAGTCCATAGGGGTCTGTGACCTGGGCAACCGCATATGTGACACGGCTGATCTCGTCCACCACGCCTTCCGTTCGAATAATCCTGGCCTCCCAGGTGCGGGTCTCACCGCCCTGCTCAGCACTCAAAATCACGGCCGGAAAGTTTTTGCGCCTCTGTTTTGCCTCGGTTTCAGAGGGTAAATCCAGATACCTGAGATCATTATGTGTCAGAGGCAGTCGAACCTCTGCCGTGTCAATCGCAAATGTCACGGCCAGACGGGTGCCGGGCGCCACATATTGGCCGATATCAACCAGTTTCTCCCGCACCAGGCCGTCGTAGGGAACCGTGATCCGTGTGCGCTCCAGGTCACGTTTTGCCTTTTGAACATCCGCTTCCGCCGCACTGACATTGGCGCGGGCATCGGCCAACTGCGGTTTACGCAAAACAAGATCCGAGGGTTGATCCTCTCTGCCTATGTTCTGCCAGTCTTTTAGAGCCTGCTTCGAACGCGCTATCTCGTCCGCCAGCCTGGCCTCTCTGGAAGCCAGTGCCGCCTCCGCCCGTTTCAAACCGGTTTGATAATCACTGGGGTCGATTTGCAGAAGGATCTCACCCTCGCGGAAAAAGCCACCAGCGACAAACTCAGGCGCCACGGAAACAATCTTTCCGGCAACCTCGGATACCAGCGTGGTTTCTGTTCTTGGTCTGACCGTGCCCTGGGATTCGACGCTGAAGTTCAGGGACTGGACCTCTGCTTCGATGACATCCACCAGCACGGCCTTGGTTGTCTCCGGCTTTTTCGCCGCATTTTTGGCTTGCTGGTAGGTCACCAAAGCGATGACTATCGCAATTGAAACAACGATCAATATCGGCGGCAGCACGAACTTGACAAACTTCTTCATTCCGATGGACTCCGTTCTTTGCCTTCAAGCGCGGACTAAAACTGCAATAACAGC
>JBFFWN010000199.1:0-6542 GCA_041570235.1 Lysobacterales bacterium
CCGCGCACATGGCTCAAGCTGAGTAACGCCACCGGTGATCCACGCTACTTTGAGTATGCTGACAGCGAGTACTGGGCAGCGGCGGATTACCTGTTTTCTGATGAATACGGCCTGTTCTTCCGTGACAGCCGCTATTTCGATATGAAAAGCGATAATGGCAACCCCGTTTTCTGGAGCCGTGGCAATGGCTGGGTTTTCGCGGCGCTGCCACTGATCATCGACGACCTTCCGGCGGGCCACCCGTCAAAACCGCGCTACCTGGACATCTATACGAAAATGGCCAAAAGCCTGGTCAAGCTTCAAAACCCCAATGGGTATTGGCCCGCATCCCTTATGGACGCCGATAAGGTCAAAACACCCGAGACCAGCGGTACGGGCTTCATTACCTTTGGTCTTGCATGGGGTGTCAATAACGGCGTCCTGAGTGACAAAGCCACGATTGATGCAGTGAAAAATGGCTGGGCGGCATTGGCTGCTGCGGTTGATAGCGACGGCATGCTGCACTGGGTGCAACAGGTAGGCAAGTCCCCTGACCCTGTGCAGGAAAACGAAACCCAGCTTTATGGCGTGGGTGCTTTTCTGCTGGCTGCTTCTGAAATGACCCGGTGGGAAAGCGTTGCGAAAAAAACCATGGCCTACGGTCGTTTTGTGCCTGAACGGCGGGATGATTTTGCCTGGGAAAATGACAAGGTTGCCTTTCGCGTGTACGGCCCTGCTGCACCGGAGGCCGGGCATTCAAGCGGCGTGGATAACTGGTTCAAGAAAGTTGATTATTCCATTATTGATAAATGGTACGGGGCTTTCGTTAACGGGATTTCCTACCATGAAGACCGCGGCGAAGGCTATGACCCCTACCATACGGGCGTCAGCCGAGGTACGGGGGGCTCAGCCGTCTGGGTAGACGGCAAAGCATACAGTGCACACAATTTCACCAGCTACGAAGTGCTGAAAAGCGGCGGCGATGAAGTCGTATTCACGTTGCAGTATGAATGGCAAACGCCCCTGGGCCTGGTCGGCGAAAGCAAAACGATTTCACTGGCTCTCGGTGAACAACTCTACCGGGTCAATTCGGTATTCACGCTTGATGGCAAACCCGCCGCCCTACCCATCGCCATTGGTCTGACGACCCATGATGAGAAGGCGTCTGTCACCTTTAACGAAAGTACTGGCAGAATTTCCGCGTGGGAAGTTATCGATGGATCAGGTGTCGGTACGGGTGCGCTTGTTGACCCCGGCATCATCACCGGTATCCAACACATCCCGAGCGAAACCAAGGATGAAAGCCATATTTGGATATTCACATCATCAGACAACGGGGGCAAGCTCTCCTGGCAGGCGGGTTTCACCTGGGAAACTGCCGGCGATATCGTCAATTCAGGCGAGTGGGATGCCTATCTTGATGCCCTTGCCACAAACCACCGTGAGATTAAATGACGGGTACATCGACGGCTTAGTGTGCCGGGAGAACTGCGGATGAAGGCTCAATTAATAACAGGAATCAGGGCGGCGGCACTGAGTGTTCTTGCCTCGTCATTGGTGTCCTGCGGCCCGGTGAGTGACGTTACTGTGTTGAAGCTGGGTCATGCACTGGATACGGGTCATGTCGTGCATAAAGGCATGCTTCACATGGCTGCACAGCTGGAGAAGTACTCTGGCGGTGAGATGAAAATCGAGATATACCCAAGTGGGCAGCTGGGCTCAGAACGGGAACTGGTTGAACTGTTGCAGATTGGCAGCCTCGCCATGACCAAGGTTTCATCCAGTCCGCTGGAAAGCTTTGTTCCGGAAATGAAAGTTTTCAGCCTGCCTTACGTGTTCCGTGACCACGCGCACTATAAAAAGGTATTGGCATCGGATATCGGAAAATCCCTGTTACTGGCGCCTGAAGAAGTTCGCCTGCGCGGCATGGGGTACTACGATGCCGGTAGCCGAAGTTTCTATACTACCGACAAAGCCATCCACAGCCCTGCAGACCTGAAGGGTTTGAAAATCCGTGTGCAGAAAAGCGAGACTTCCATGAAGATGATTGCGGCCATGGGCGGCGCCGCGACACCGATCTCCTGGGGAGAGCTTTACACGGCGTTACAGCAGGGCGTGGTGGACGGCGCGGAGAACAACCCGCCAAGTTTGTTCCTGTCGCGCCAATACGAGGTCTGCAAGTATTACATACTGGATGAGCACACCGCCGTTCCCGACATCCTGTTAATGAGCCTGCATATTTGGAATGGTTTGTCCCCCGAACAGAAGGGCTGGTTGCAGCAGGCAGTTGATGACAGCGTCCTTTACCAGGGCCAGCTCTGGGAAACGGCCAGTAATGATGCCCTGGCTGCAATTGAAGCCAGCGGTGTCGAAATTATCCGTCCGGACAAGACCCCCTTCAAAGCGGCGGTTGAAGATATGAAAGCGCAATACAACGGCACAGCGATTGGCGACATGCTTGCCGCTATCTCGGCGGAGTAAGAGGTAACCTATGATCAGCCTATTGGATAAATTACTAAAGGTCCTGGTGACATCATGTATGGCCTTGATGGTCATCGTTGTCACATGGCAGGTTGTCTCCCGATATGCACTGGGTGACCCAAGCCAGTGGACCGAGGAAGTCGCCCGCATGCTGCTGATCTGGGTTGGCCTGCTCGGCGGTGTCTATGCCTACCGGGAAAAAGCCCACCTGGGGCTTGACCTTCTCTATCAAAAGGTCGGCACCGTTGGTAAAAGACGACTGGATATCATCACTGACATTAGCTGCGGTTTATTTGCACTCGGCGTCCTGGTGGTCGGTGGCGGGTCATTGGTGCAACTTACCTGGGAACTCAAACAAACGACGGCAGCGCTCGGAATACCCATGGCGTGGGTTTACTCCGTGCTGCCACTTAGCGGGGTCTTGATCGTCTATTACAGCATCGCCTCACTCATGCAGAACAAGGTGGAGGCAAACGTATGACCATCGCGGTACTGCTAATTTTTTTCGTAGGCTTGCTGGCCTTGGGCGTACCGATCGCTTTTTCGATTGGTATTGCAACCGTCGCCACGATGCTGGTTTCAGTTGATCTGCTGCCGGCGCTGACCACGGTGGCGCAACGTATGGCCGGCGGTCTGGACAGTTTTGCCTTACTCGCGATTCCACTTTTCATCCTGTCCGGGCAGTTGATGGGGCAAGGTGGTATCGCGCGCCGCCTGATTGATTTTGCCAAGTCTGTCGTGGGTATGCTGCCGGGTGGACTCGCCTTCGTAAACGTAATTTCATGCACCCTGTTCGGCGCCATTTCCGGTTCTGCTGTTGCGGCCACATCGGCCATTGGCAGCTTTATGATGCCAACAATGGAAAAGGATGGTTATCCCAAGGAGTTCAATGCGGCCCTCACTGCCGCGGCCTCAACCACCGGCCTGCTGATTCCGCCCAGTAATATCCTGATTGTTTATGCAGTCGCCAGCGGTGGCGTATCGATTTCGGCCCTGTTTGTAGGCGGCTATCTACCCGGTATCCTGGTTGCAGTGGGCCTGATGATGGTCAGTGCAGTGTATGCGCGAAAATATAATTTCCCTGCCGGCGAGCGCGTGACGTTTTCAGTTTTGATGGAAAAAACCATCGCTGCCCTGCCAAGCCTGTTCCTGATCGTATTGGTGATAGGCGGTATCCTGGCGGGTATTTTCACCGCCACGGAGGCTGGTGCTATTGCGGTTATATATGCAATGGGGCTATCGGTTTTTATCTATCGGGAAGTCAAGCTCGCAGAGCTGGGTCAAATCTTGCTGAAAGCCACCCGCACCACAGCCATCGTCATGCTGCTGGTGGCAACCTCCATGGCCATGTCCTGGATACTGGCGTTTGAAAACATACCCACGATTGCCGCACAAACATTGCTGGCTCTGAGTGACAACCCAATTGTGATTTTGCTGATCATCAACCTTATATTATTACTGGTGGGCGCTTTCCTTGATATGACCCCGGCGGTGTTGATTTTCACACCCATTTTTCTACCGGTCGCGGTTGCGCTGGGCATGACACCGCTGCATTTTGGCATCATGATGGTGCTAAACCTGTCTATTGGACTGTGCACACCACCGGTTGGCAGTGTGCTGTTTGTTGCATGCGCCGTGGGGAAAACACGGGTGGCAGAAATCGTTCGCCCGTTGATGCCCATGTATATCGCCATGTTTCTGGCCCTGTTGGCGGTCACCTACATACCGGGAATCTCCGAATGGCTACCCCGTGCCTTTGGCCTGATGGAATAGCCGTCCCTGAGACAAAATCCCTTGATGAATGGGCAAAAATACTTATTTTCAGAATGATTAACTTGAATGGAATTAAAAAATGACTGTTAACTATACCGAACGATACGCCGTACACCCTGATGATTACGAGATGTATAACTCGGCCATGCTCAGGGAAAACTTCCATGTCGGCGGCCTGTTTAAAGCCGATGAAATCAACCTGGTTTACACACAGATCGACCGTTTTATCGTTGGCGGGGCCTGCCCTCAAGGCACGCCGTTGAAACTCGATACCATAGATGCATTAAAGGCCGCTCACTTCCTGGACAGGCGTGAACTTGGCGCCATCAATGTCGGTGGAGCCGGCCGGATTACGGTAGACGGTGAGTCCTATGACCTCGCGTACAAAGAGGCGCTTTACGTGGGTGCTGGAGCGAAGGACGTGGTTTTTGAAAGCATGGATGCGGCCAACCCGGCCAAGTTCTATCTGAACTCAGCAACGGCCCATCACAGTTACCCTAATAAGAAAGTAAGCCTGGCCGATGCCGTCAAGGTAGAACTGGGTTCGCTTGAAACATCCAACCACCGCGTCATCAACAAGCTGATTGTCCACGGTCTGGTAGAGAGCTGCCAGCTACAAATGGGCATGACGGAACTGCAAACCGGTAGCGTCTGGAACACCATGCCGGCCCATACCCATAGCCGTCGTATGGAAGCCTATTTCTATTTTGAAGTACCCGAAGACCAGGCTGTGTGTCACTTCATGGGAACCAGGGATGAAACCCGCCATATCTGGATGGCCAATGACCAGGCAGTCATATCGCCCACATGGTCCATTCATTCGGGTGCAGGCACATCCAACTACACGTTTATCTGGGGTATGGCTGGAGAAAACCTGGACTACGATGACATGGACAAAATTCACCCAGCCGACTTTACATCGACGGAGGACTGATCATGTCGACCGCGCTTTTTGATCTTACCGGTAAAGTGGCACTGGTGACTGGCTCAACCCATGGGCTGGGTATGGCAATGGCCATGGGGCTCGGTGAAGCGGGTGCAACCCTGATCGTCAATGGTTTTTCCAGTGATGCAAAAATAGCGGCTGCAGTTGACCAGTACAGGGCCAAAGGAATTACCGCTCATGGTTACCGCTTTGATGTCACCAATGAATGCAGTGTGAATACAGCTGTTGCAAAAATAGAAAGTGAAGTAGGCCCAATTGATATCCTCGTCAACAATGCCGGGATCATCAAACGTGTACCGTTGCTGGATATGGCGGTGGCAGATTTCGAAGAGGTGGTGCGCACCGACCTGACCGCTGTATTCATTGTGACCAAACCCGTTGTGCAGTCGATGATCCGGCGTGGCGGTGGCAAGGTGATCAATATCTGTTCAATGATGTCTGAGCTGGGCCGTAATTCCGTCGGGGCATATGCCGCGGCCAAAGGCGGCCTTAAAATGCTGACCCGTAATATGGCGACAGAATGGGCGAAACATAATGTACAGGTGAATGGTATCGGCCCCGGTTATTTCGCCACCAGCCAGACCGAGGCCATTCGTGTGGATGGCCACCCTTTTAATGATTTCATCATCCAGCGGACACCGGCCGGCAGATGGGGCGAACCCGATGACCTCCAGGGTACCGCTGTATTTCTGAGCTCGAAGGCCAGCGATTTTGTCACAGGCCAGGTGGTCTATGTTGATGGCGGCATTCTCGCGACCATCGGCAAGCCGTCAAACGAATAAAATTAACTGGGCAATGACATGAACTTGAGCAAATCCATCGCAATAGCCGGTTTTATGCTCTTGAATGTCCTGCTGGAAAACAGTGTACAGGCCGACGTGAAACCCGCCGCCCTGTTTTCCGACAACATGGTGATGCAGCAACTTTCCGATGCGGCCATCTGGGGCCAGGCCGACCCTGGTGAACATGTCACGGTCTCGGCCAGTTGGGGCCAAAGCGCCACTGCCCTCGCCGACGACACCGGTGAGTGGTTTCTCCGCTTGAAAACACCCAGGGCCATCCCGGGCGATACACAAACCTACACGCTATCTTTTAAAGGCAATAACCAGGTCCTTGTAGAAAATGTGCTGGTTGGAGAGGTGTGGTTGGCTTCGGGCCAGTCAAATATGGAATGGACAATAGGCAGACTGATAGACATGGTCGGACTCAAGCGTGAAGAGGTTGGCGATAGTGACCTTCCTTTAATCCGGGAATACGTGGTCCAGCATGAATCCGTTTTTGTCCCGGCCGATACGATGGAGCGCTGGAAGATCGCATCCAGTGAAACCATTGGCGAATTTTCGGGCACCGCCTGGTTCTTTGC
>JBFFWN010000200.1:0-6531 GCA_041570235.1 Lysobacterales bacterium
ACTTCAATCACAGTCAGGCCACCGGCAACCAGGGCCTGTGTCGTTTTAATCGCCGATTCCGGATCATCGGGCACCACCAACGGCACCACGGGCGCTTCTTCAAGTCTTTTAATCAGTTCTTCACTCAAATGCATTTCTCTTACATCCATTTACCAGTAGTTTTCGGGCCAACCGTTATATCGGGAATGGCGCAGAAGAAGTTACCCATTCACACTGGCAAGCAACCCAAAAATTCGAGATTCCTCGCCTGTTGTGCATATCCTTGTCAATACCACTGCAATGCTGAGCTGATAACTACTTCGTTTGTGGACCCTAAAGCACTAACCAGGCTTTTTGTTAGATGACAGGTCAGGCAGTCGCACCTTGTTCTTCCCTGACCGCTTCCACAATAATGACTTCGATACCATGGGCTTCAAACTGTCGTACCATTTCAGGATCGGCATTACTATCAGTGATAAGTACATCAACACCGGAAAGTGGACTGAAGATAAAATTGCTGCGCTTGCCCAGCTTCGAGCTATCGGCCAGCACAATCAACTTATCCGCCTGCTTTCGAAGCTTCTGCTCGGCACGAATCAACAAGGGGTCAGACTCCATGACGCCTGCATCGGAAATGCCAGGTGTGCTCATGAACATCTTGCTGCCGTGATAATGCTGAATGGTGTCGTTTTCAAAAGAGCTCAGGATGATTTCCTGTTTGCGATAGATTTCACCGCCTGGAAGGGTTACCTGATTGACACTGTTTTCTGATAGGTGCTGCGCCAACACAAAGGAGTTGGTGAGAATATTCAATTTTCGATCGGCCAGGAACTCTCCCATCATATAGGTGGAGCTGCCGCCATTAATAATGATAGCCTCACCGTCTTCACAGAGCTCGACTGCCTTTTGTGCAATCAGACGCTTATTGCCGGCGTGCATCTCTTTATCTGCCAGAAAAACTGAGCCATCGAGGTGAAGACGACGGACCTGTCCACCACCCTCATCAATGGCCTCAGCACCGCCACGTATCTTCTTTAGCTGGCCCAGTGCCGCCATCTTGGTGATATCTCTTCGGATAGTCGCCTCTGATGCGCCCAGCTGGGGTGAAAGGGAGCGCACACTGGCGAACTGCTTTTCTTCCAGGATATCGAGAATGAGCTGTTGTCGTTGCTTTTCAAGCATAGGAGTGGCCTGATTGGGTGGTTGCATGACGTAATGTAATCCCAAATCTAATCAAAATTATGCAAAAAAGCAATATAACTGCAATACGAGACCAATTATAACTGATATCGATCATTTTTGCTATCAATTGAGTTATAATGATCTAATATGCTTATAATTGGATTGTTACAGTTATAGAACAATCGTCAGGAATTGGTTGTAAGCAAACCAGACGCTGAAAAACCTCGGGCAAGTTATAGTAAAAGTTGGTGTTAGGGATTACGAATATAGTGAGGCATATAAAATGGCAGTAGCACAGGAGTTTGAAACACAGGCAGTATCGCCCCAACAACTGCAGGCGGCGCGCAAATTTGCCGCCAGTTATGCGGGTGAACACGTCGCCGGCACCGAGTTTGTCATCGGCGCCCTGTTCGTGGCATGGGGCGTGAGTACGCACGATATTATATATGGACTACTGCTGGGCAACCTGATGGCAGTCCTGACCTGGGGCCTGATTACCGCACCGGTCGCCACCGATACCCGCCTTACCTTATACGCTTATCTCGAAAAGATAGCGGGCCCGGGAACCATAAAGCTATACAGCACCATCAATGGCATTTTGTTTGCCGTATTGGCAGGCGCCATGATTACCGTGTCTGCCTCAGCGGTGCGTATATTATTTGGCATTTCACCACAGGTGAATTGGTATCCGACCGATATCAGTTTTGTTTTAGTGGCCGTGGCGGTCGGCGCCGTGGTGGCTTTTGTGGCGGCCAGGGGATTCAAAAAGGTGGCTCATTTTGCTGAAATCTGCGCACCATGGATGATCCTGATGTTTGTTGCCGGTGCACTCGCCATGCTGCCCGTGCTAACCAATGCTGCCGCCAACGTCTCCGGCATCAGCAGTTTCAATGACTTTGTCACCGTGGCGGACGCCTACATCTGGGTCGATACCGGCTCAGACATCGGCTTCTGGCATGTGGCGGCATTCGCCTGGATTTGTAACCTGGCCATGCATGGCAGCATGGGTGATATGACCCTGCTACGTTTTGCCAAGCGCTCCGGTTATGGCTATTTTTCTGCCCTTGGTATGTTCATCGGGCATTACCTTGCCTGGGTGTGTGCAGGCATCATGGGCGCCGGTGCGGCATTGTTGTTAAGCAGCAGCATTACCAAACTCGATGCCGGTGCGGTGGCTTACCAGGCCCTGGGCGCCACGGGTATCCTGGCCGTGATCATCGCTGGCTGGACCACGTCCAACCCCACTATTTACCGCGCAGGTCTGGCTTTCCAATCGCTAAATAACAAATGGAGCCTGAGCAAGGTCACACTGCTGACCGGCGTGGTGACTACCGTTATCGCCTGTTTCCCCTTTGTGTTTACCAAGCTGCTTTCGTTTGTTGGCATCATGGGTCTAATGCTGGTGCCGATTGGCGCCATCATCGTGACAGAACACTGGATACTGCCGAAGCTGGGTATGACACGCTACTGGTCCGGCTACCGGAAAAACATCACCAATTTCGCAGCCGTCATCACCTGGCTGGCATCATTGGTGCTGGCGTTTTTCCTTGAACAAAGTGGTACTTTGCACCTGTTCTTTCTGTTGATCCCTATCTGGATATTCGCCACTGTCTGCTACCTCGTACTGGCGGGCCTGATGGGGGCACGCGAATCCTATCCAGAGGCAGCTCCTGCAGAGCAGGCTGAGCTACTGCGCAAACAGCAGGAAAAAGAATTCCTGAGCAGTCAGGCCATCGAGGACACCGAGAGTACGCAGCCGACATCTTTCAGCATGGCTGTCAGGGCTTCACGCGTGGTTCTGTACCTGTCGCTGTTCGCATGTGCCGGCTTGGCGATCGCGGTCTACATGACCGGCGACCTGGCATCATTCCATCAATGGTTGATTCTTCCGACACTGACCTATTTTGTTTCTGCCACCTATTGGATTCTTAACAAGGAGAAACAGGCGGAATTGAAAAAGGAAGGGCTTGAGTCCGCATAGACACTCGCCATCAGTCATCAAGTCCAAAAAACGCGAACACCAGAGTCCATAAACAATGAACAGAACAAATTTTGCGAACATGTTGGTTTTAACATTGGCACTAGCGCTGCTCTCCTGCGCTCACGCGGGGGAGACTGAGCGCCCATTCATCTGGGTTAAAGCGTCAGACCGGCCGGGCATCTTGAAAAAGATTGAGCGCAATCCATGGGCGTCTGAACTTTTTCTGTCACTCAAGGCTCGCGCAGACGCATCTGCGTCCGCCGATCTGGCCGGGCGCCGTGAGAGATTGATGGCCTTGCCGCTGGTTTGGGCGGACGACAAAGATACCGCGCCGACACTTGTCACTTACAACAGGAATGATGGCAGTGGCTTCTCAAAGGAAGATCAAAATGCGATGTCAGCAGGTCTGCAAGATGGCATTGACTGCGGCGTGCTCTACTACCTGACGCAAGAGGATAAATACGGGAAGTGCGCGGCCGACATCCTGTCGACATTTGTCAATGCACTGACAAGGATGGAGCTCCCCATATCCGGCGATTCCCAGCTGGACAAGAACAATGGCTGGGTCTACAGCGACCACCTGTATGAAGCAAGAATCCTCGGGGCACAGATTCCGATCATCTATGACTTTGCATATCCTTACCTGAAGAAGGGTGGCAAGGTCATGGCTGTGGCCACGGGTGAGTTGCAGGACTTTGATTTCGAGGCCGCACAGGAGGTTTTCAGAACCTATGTCTGGCTGGCCCTCAACCGGGGGCTTTACGACTCAAACTGGCCTGTTCTGGAGGCCTCCAGCCTTCTCCACAATATTCTCGCCTTGGATGACCCGAAAGAAAGAGCCGAGATGCTCCCCTATTACCTGGACACCGATACCCAGCACCAGGCGTCCCTCAAGACCGTTGCAAAAATGTACAAAAACCCCGGCGATATTTGGCCCGAATCACTTGGTTATTCGCGCCACGTCGGCAGTTATGTGATTTACCTGATGACCGCGCTGGACCGTATCTATCCCGAACTGCAGCTTGGCAAACACTATCGCAATATTCCCGACGCATTGACGGCTTACTACAACCTGCAGTACCCCAACGGTGACTACCCATTTTTCGGTGACGGCCACCGGAACTACGGGGTGGAGTACAGATACTACGAAATGGCGCTACAACTCGCGACATTGAACGGCAACAAGGATCAGGTCAAAACCTTCTCAGACTTCCTGTCATCCAGCATCGCCAAGGGGAAATATGATCGTGGCGCCCTGGCCCGGCGGTCATATGGGGTAAGCCCGTACTACACCCCCCTGCAACTGTTGTGGTCACAGGCAGAGTTAGGCGGTGATGACAATATCGATGTTGAGCCACCACGCCCACGCACAATCCAGCTTCCATTTGCCGGCATGACCATACAGCGCAATATCAGCGACATACAGCCTGTGAAAAATAGCCTGATGGCGTTTATGGCGGGCGGCAGCTATATCCACGGCCATGCTTCAGGAATGGATATGGAGCTTTACGGCCAGGGTTACGTCCTGGGCATCGATGGCGGCAAAGGGAAATACCGTTCCGACATTCACGAAAATTATTACCGCCTGTTCGCCGCCCACAACACGGTCATCAGCAACGGCGCATCCGGATCCCAGGGCGGCTGGATCAACATGGGCATCAACCAGGTAACCCCGGTGGCAGTGGAACCGGCCGTGGGCAATGATGGCGTTTCATCGAACCATTCATTCGCGACCAGTGAATTTTATGACGAGCATAACCTGGTGGCTCCGGCAGACCATCAACGCACCATTGCATTGATCAAGCTCTCTGACAGCCGTGGCTATTACCTGGATATTTTCCGCGCCCGCTCTGAGACACCGGCGCAGTTTCATGACTATATTTATCACAATATTGGTGACACGCTGGAAATCACCATCGGTGACAAACCACTGACCATGTCAAAAGACCAGGATCGCTACCAGGCATCTGACCAGATCCCATGGATATTTCATGACGTTTACCAGCATCCCGGGTGGCATTTCTTTGACGAGGTGGAAAGCAGCGGTTCATCGGACGGCCCTTATGAAGCTACCTTCGTAGCAAACAGGCTCGGCGACAAACCCGTCACCATGCGCGCATTAATACCGGCCGGCCTGACAACGGAAATAACCCGGATGAAGGCACCGAAAGCCTATGGTGCAGCCAAACCCTATAACGAGGAGCCTCTGCCCACCTTCGCCCTGCGTCACCAAGGGGAAGCGTGGAGCAATCCTTTTGCCGTCGTTTACGAATCCTTTACCGACCAGGGAGCCGTCAGGTCAGTTGAAAGATTGATGGCAAATCGTGTTTTTAAAGGCGTCAAAGTTACCAGTATTGTGGAAGATCACGAGCTTACCCAATACGTATTGATGCAGGAATCCCTTGAGGATGAGTACGTCAATGAAGAGCTGGGGATTCGCTTCAAGGGTCGCTTTGGGGTAATCACGCTGGGACAGGGCGGCACATTACGCAATATCTATATCGGTAACGGCCATCATCTCAGCTACGGGGATTTCACCGTAACGGCTGACAAAACATCCCGCGCCGCTCTGCTGGAAAATTAACCTCGAGCAAGTCGCAACATGAAGACATAAACAAAGAACGGAACACGCCATGCGAAAAAAAACTGAACACCGCCTGAAGAATTCAACCCTGATCATCAGCCTGAGTTCGCTGTTGGCTGCCTGCGCGCCCGAAGGCGCCGAAAACACTGCCGTCAAACAGCCCCCTGCAGCGACAGAGGCCCCGGCGACATCAATGACTGCTGCGGAAATAACCAGGCAATCGGCACTGGAGTTGGGTGCAAGTGCTGCCAATTGGCAGTTATCACACCTGGACAACTTCGATTACATTCCCGAGAGCCACCGTGAAAAGACCGCTGACCCACTCGAATGGATGCAAGCGGCATTTTATGTCGGCCTGACACGCTGGATTGACGCGGTAAATGACGAGAACCTGGTTAGCCAGGTTGCCCAGACTGCTGCGGATAGCAATTACCAACTGGGTTCGCGCCCCCTACACGGGGACGACCATGCGATCGGCCAAACCTATCTGTGGGTGTATGAAAAGACCGGCAACCCGGCGGCTTATGGACCTACACAGGCGCAGTTTGATGCCATCCTCGCGAATCAACCGGCCAACAGCCTAGAGTTCTTTGAGAGCGATGAACCCGGTTTTGAAGGCACCTGCCAGGACCGCTGGTGCTGGGCAGATGCCCTGTTTATGGCCCCGCGCACATGGCTCAAGCTGAGTAACGCCACCGGTGATCCACGCTACTTTGAGTATGCTGACAGCGAGTACTGGGCAGCGGCGGATTACCTGTTTTCTGATGAATACGGCCTGTTCTTCCGTGACAGCCGCTATTTCGAT
>JBFFWN010000201.1:0-6503 GCA_041570235.1 Lysobacterales bacterium
GACGGTTTTCGAAGGAGCCAACAAGGCGGAGCTTTATAACGGAACAGCGCATAGCAACCTATGCGCTTATTGACGGGAAGAATTTGAAGAGTTTAGCGTTTTAAGTTTTTACGCAAGTGCTCGAGTGCTGCTAACTGGGCAACGGCCTGCATCAACTGGGCCTGGGCCTCTGCCACTTCCATCTCACCTGTACGGTCCGCCAATTGCCGCTCGGCTTCTTCCTTGGCTGCCTTGGCGGCGGTTTCATCGAGGTCTGCACCGCGTGTTGCTGTATCAGATAAAACGGTGACCATATGGGGCTGAACTTCCAGGATGCCGCCACTGACAAAGAAAAACTCCTCTTCACCGTCGGGTTTCTGGACCCGCACAGGCCCTGCTTTTAACTGGGTAATCAATGGCGCATGGCGCGGTGTGATGCCGAGTTCGCCGGCAATACCGGAGGCAAATACCATCGTAGCTTCACCGGAGAAAACCTCCTCGTGGGCGCTGACGATGTCACATTGGATCGTTTTGGTCATAATTCCGGTCTCTGAAAAAGAGGCAGCTTATGCAGCCTCTTTCTTGGCCATTTCGGCACCCTTGGCGATGGCTTCTTCAATACCGCCAACCATGTAGAACGCCTGCTCTGGCAGGTGATCGTATTCACCATCCACGATACCCTTGAAGGCGCGAATGGTGTCTTTCAGGGTCACATATTTACCGGCGGAACCGGTAAAGGTTTCAGCCACGAAGAACGGCTGCGACAGGAAGCGTTGCACTTTACGTGCACGTGCCACGATGGATTTATCTTCTTCAGAAAGCTCGTCCATACCGAGGATGGCGATGATGTCTTTCAATTCCTTGTAACGCTGCAGAACACCCTGTACCGAACGCGCCACATCGTAGTGCATCTGGCCGATCAGGTTGGGATCGAGCAGACGGGAGGTGGAATCCAGTGGATCCACGGCAGGGTAAATACCCTGTTCGGCAATCGAACGCGCCAATACCAGCGTTGCGTCCAAGTGGGCAAAGGTGGTTGCCGGTGACGGATCGGTCAAATCGTCAGCTGGTACGTACACCGCCTGGAACGACGTGATCGAACCGGTCTTGGTGGTTGTAATGCGTTCCTGCAACAGACCCATTTCAAGCGCCAGTGTCGGCTGGTAACCCACCGCTGAAGGCATACGGCCCAGCAGTGCGGACACCTCGGTGCCGGCGAGGGTATAACGATAGATGTTATCGATAAACATCAGTACGTCGTTGCCCTGGTCACGGAACTCTTCAGCCATGGTAAGACCGGTCAATGCTACACGCAGACGGTTACCCGGTGGTTCGTTCATCTGGCCGTATACCAGTGATACCTTGCCAAGTACATCGGCGTCTTTCATTTCATGGTAGAAGTCATTACCTTCACGTGTGCGCTCACCCACACCCGCGAATACCGAGAAACCGGAGTGCTCGATAGCGATATTACGAATCAACTCCATCAGTGTTACGGTTTTACCAACACCCGCACCACCAAAAAGACCGACTTTACCGCCCTTGGCGATCGGCATGATCAGGTCGATAACCTTGATACCGGTTTCGAGAATGTCATTGCCGCCGGCCTGGTCTTCATAAGTGGGCGGCTTACGGTGAATGGGCATGGACTTTTCTGCACCGATCGGGCCGGCTTCATCAATCGGCCGTCCCAGTACATCCATGACCCGGCCCAGGGTTTTAACACCCACCGGTACCTTGATGGCATCGCCTGTATTGGTAACCGATAAACCGCGCCTCAGGCCATCGGTGGAACCCAGTGCAATGGTGCGTACCACGCCGTCACCCAATTGCTGCTGAACTTCCAGCGTGATGTCGGTGTTATCGACAGTCAATGCGTTGAACACTCTTGGCATGGCGTCGCGTGGGAACTCGACGTCAACAACGGCACCGATTACCTGAACAATTGATCCAGCACTCATAAAACTCGCTCCACTCTTTTTGTGAGATGTGAAATCTGCAGGATTCTTACCATGCGAACTTCACACATATATGTTTCTGTTTAGACAGCTGCTGCGCCGCCCACAATCTCCGATATTTCCTGTGTAATCGCGGCCTGGCGGGCCTTGTTGTAGACCAGCTTCAGCTCATCGATCAGGTCGCCTGCATTATCGGTAGCATTCTTCATCGCCAGCATACGTGCGGCGTGTTCCGATGCCAGGTTTTCCAATACAGCCTGGTAAATCAGGCTTTCGATATAGCGAACCGATACCTCATCCAGCAGCGTCTTGGCATCGGGTTCATAGATATAATCCCAGATATCACCGAGTTCCTGATCGTCGTCCGGTGGTAAGGGCAGCATCTGCACAATGACCGGGCTCTGCGTCATCGTGTTGACGAAATCATTGGATACGATAAACAGACGCTGTATCTCGTTATCCCGGTAGGCTTCCAGCATGATGCGCACGGCGCCGATAAGATCTTCGATCTGCGGTTTTTCACCGAGACCGCTGACAGCGCCCATGATCTCTACGTTGACATTCTTGAAAAACGCACTTGCCTTCTTGCCCAGTGTTACCAGGTTGACACCTGCACCCTTTTTCTGCCACTTACCCATATCGGCAAGCGTCGCCTTGAAAAGGTTGCTATTGAGTCCGCCGCACAAGCCACGGTCGGTAGAAACGATGATATAACCGACTTTTTCAACCGTCTCATACTCGATGGTGAAAGGGTGACGGATTTCCGGGTTGGCCTTGCTCAGGTGACCGGAAATACGGCGCATCATGCGCACATACGGGCGTGATGCATTCATCAGGTCCTGCGATTTTCGTATTTTACTGGCAGAGACTTTTTCAAGTGCAGAGGTCACCTTCATGGTGTTGCCAATGCTCTGAATCTTGCCGGTAATTTCCTTTCCGCCTGCCATATTTGGCTTGCTCCTAATTAATTACGTATTGCTTACCAGGACCCGGTTGCCTTGAAGTCTTCGACGGCAGCGGCCAGTTGGGCTTCGATATCGTCATTCCAGTCGCCCTTGTTAAGTACGTCCAGAAGCTCCGAGTTCGCGCTGGATATATGCTCCAGCATGGCGGTCTCACAGGCGCCGATCTTAATCAGTTCGACATCATCAAAGTAACCGCGGTCTGCGGCAAACAGGGACACCGCCATCTTGCCGACTGACAAGGGGCTGTACTGCGCCTGTTTCATCAATTCGGTTACGCGCTGACCGCGATCCAACTGTTTGCGGGTGGTGTCGTCAAGGTCGGATGCAAACTGTGCGAAGGCCGCCAGTTCGCGATATTGGGACAGGGCCAGACGAACACCGCCACCGAGTTTCTTGATGACCTTGGTCTGTGCTGCACCACCCACACGGGATACCGAAAGACCGGCATGTACCGCAGGACGTGTGCCGGCGTTGAACATGTCGGTTTCAAGGAAGATCTGGCCGTCGGTGATCGAGATAACGTTTGTCGGTACGAAGGCCGATACGTCACCCGCCTGGGTTTCGATGATCGGCAGCGCCGTCAATGAACCGGTCCGGCCCTTGATTTTCCCATTGGTGAATTTCTCAACGTATTCCTCGTTGACACGGGCTGCGCGCTCGAGCAGACGTGAATGCAGATAGAAAACGTCACCCGGGTAAGCTTCACGTCCCGGCGGGCGGCGAAGCAAAAGTGAAACCTGGCGATATGCCCATGCCTGCTTGGTCAAATCATCATAAATAATCAGGGCGTCTTCACCGCGATCGCGGAAGTACTCACCCATGGTGCAACCCGAATAGGGTGCGATGTACTGCATGGCTGCCGACTCGGAGGCCGAGGCATTGACCACGATGGTGTGCTCCATGGCGCCGTGCTCTTCGAGCTTGGCTACCAGGTTGGCAACGGTGGATTGCTTCTGACCGATGGCAACATAGACACACTTAATGCCGGAGGCCACCTGGTTGATGATGGTATCAATGGCGATAGCGGTTTTACCGATCTGGCGGTCACCGATGATCAATTCACGCTGGCCACGACCGATGGGAACCATCGCATCAATGGATTTCAGACCGGTTTGTACCGGCTGGGATACTGACTTACGCCAGATAACGCCCGGTGCAACCTTTTCAATCGGTGCAAAGCCATCGTTCTCAATCGGCCCCTGTCCGTCGATGGGGTTACCCAAAGCGTCAACAACTCTTCCAAGAAGACCGCGACCATGGGGTACCTCGAGAATACGACCGGTACATTTGACCGGGTCACCCTCAGTGATGTGTTCGTAGTCACCCAGGATAACCGTACCGACTGAATCACGCTCAAGGTTAAGCGCCAGTCCGAAGGTGTTGCCGGGAAACTCGATCATTTCGCCCTGCATGGCGTCTTCGAGACCGTGGAGTCGGGCAATACCATCAGAAATACTGACCACAGTACCTTCATTACGTGTTTCGGCTGAAATATTCAGCTCCTCAACACGTTTTTTGATCAATTCGCTGATTTCTGATGGGTTCAATGTCGTCTGCATCGTCTTTTTCCTATTTGGCTGCTGTTTTTCAGCAACCGTTATGTGTCTGTTAATTCAATATCTAATTCGAAAGGCTGTTCGACAGCTTCGCCAGCCTGCCTTTTAGCGATCCGTCGATAACCTGGCCATCGGCGTAAACGATTGCGCCGCCAATAATGCTGCTGTCTACTTCACTTTCCAGCAGAATCTCCCGTTCGTATCGCCGCGCCAGTGCATTCTTCAAACGGTCTGCCTGATCTCCATCGAGTGGAAACGCCGAAATCACCTTGACGCGAAGCAACTTGGCGGCTTCTTCCTGCAGTTTCCGGTACAGTTTTGCGATTTCAGGGATCAAGGAGAAGCGCTTGTTTATCGCCAATACGGACAGATAGTCCCTGAACCGGTCGTCAAATGACTCGCCTGCAATATCCGATAGAACCTTTGCCATCTGCTTTGAGCCCACCTGGGGTGATTGCAGCAGGCGGGTCATGGCCTCATCGGATACCAATGAAGCTGTGAAGGCCAGCATTTCGTCCCAACGGGCCGTTGCGTTGTCGGCAACAGCCAGCTCAAACGCGGCTTTGGCGTAGGGACGGGCCAGTGTGGTCACATTGCTCATGGTCAGATCTCAGCGATCAGCTTGTCCAGAAGGTCCCGATGAGTTGTCTCATCGACTTCCTTTTCAAGAATCTTTGATGCACCCATCACCGCAAGACTGGCAACCGATGCACGTAACTCTTCACGTGCCTGGTTGGCAGACAGAGCAATTTCAGCTTCGGCGGCGGTTACCTGACGCTGACGTTCATCAGTGGCGTCTTCTTTAGCTTTTTCCAGTATCTGGCTGTGGCGCATGTTCGCCTGGTCGACGATCTCACCGGCCTTGCTACGGGCTTCGAGTATCTGCTCGCCGGCGTTTTGCTTGGCGGATTCCAGCTCTTTTTTAGCGAGCGCGGAAGCGGCCAGGCCATCTGAAATCTTTTCACGCCGTTCGTCGATGGCCTTGAGCAATTCCGGCCAGATAAATTTCATGCAGAACCACGCGAAGATCATCATCGCGATCGACTGCAAAACCAATGTGGCATTAATATTCATGCCTTACCTCGCTTTGGGAAACTTGTTTTGAAAACATACCTGCAAACGACCGCCTGTGCGGTCGGCAGAGCCATGAATCAGTTTTCAACCGCCCACTGCGTTTTGAAGCTGGCCAACAAACGGGTTGGCAAACGTCAGAAACAGCGCGATACCCACACCAATCATCGCCACCGCATCCAGCAAGCCTACCGCGAGCAGGAATTTACCCTGCAGCATCGGCGCAACTTCAGGTTGACGTGCGGAGCCTTCCAGCAAGCGTCCACCCAGAAGGCCAACACCGATACCAACACCCAGAGCGCCCAGGCCGACTAGCAGGCCAACGGAGAGCGCGGTCATAGCAATTACAGTTTCCATCAATAACTCCTGTTTACAAAGATGGTTTATAAAAAACACACATAGTGAAAAAACTCAGTTCAATGCCGATCAGTCTAATGGTGTTCCGAAGCCATGCTCAGGTACACGATGGTCAGCATCATGAAAATAAACGCCTGTAAGGTAATGATAATGATGTGGAACACAGCCCAGCCAAAGTGCAGCAATTGCCCACCCAGGAAGCCAATACCACCGATAAGCAGCATTTCCGCCAGCAGCAGCCATGCAGTCTTTTTGTTATTCAGCCTGCCTTTCATGTTCAGCCACAAGGTGGCAAACACGGATATCGTGGCCACTATCCAGAACCAACTGGGAATATGCTCCCCAAAAATTGAGCTCAGACCGGCGCCAACCAGGCCGGATCCGGCAGTAAAGATCAGCGCGATCAGAATAAAAATCAGCTCACCCGCGTACATGTTGCCAAACAATCGCAAGCCCAGCGAAACCGGCTTGGCAAACAGGGTGATGGTTTCCAACAACAGGTTGAAAACCAGCACAAATGGCCAGACAACCTTGGGCATGCCCAGGTCTTTGGGGTTCAGAGGATTCATCAGCAATTCACCGATGAAGCCGCTAACGCCCTTAAAGCGAATCGAATA
>JBFFWN010000202.1:0-6492 GCA_041570235.1 Lysobacterales bacterium
ACTGCTCCGGCTAAACTTCAGGATAAACACTCTGAGATAAACTCTGGGATAAACAAAGATTATCACTCCCTCGGTTCCTCGATCCAGGCGCTCCCAATATGGCCACCCGCCACGCCCGGATCGAGGGTTTTTATAAGAAAGAAGACACCCACGGCTTTTCGCAGCTTTTCCGCTAAGAAAGAAGACACCCACGGCTTTTCGCAGCTTTTCCACGCCATGGATATGTTTAAGATCATCTATTAATCAAGTTCAACAGGTCTTACACAGGGCAATTCTTCATCGGTAAAAAGCCGTGAGACGGCCATGAACCTCAGGCCCAGCGGAATCTCCAGTGAAAAACTCGATCCCCTGCCCTCGGTGACATCGACCACGATGTGTGAGTTTTTGTAGTACTCAAACTGATCGGCCGCCATGTAAAACTTGCAACCATCAATCTCGCCCAGGCACAGGTCCCTTGAGCCGACAATGAAGTCGCCTTTTGCAAAGCACATCGGTGCCGATCCATCGCAACAACCGCCGCTTTGGTGAAACATCAGTTCACCGTGCTGCTGCCGTAATTGGGCGATGACTGCCCGGGCTTTTTCCGTTACCGATACACGTTCTACTACCATGCTCTTGCTCAAACTTTTCCCTTTGTCGCTTTGTCACCCCCGCCAATAGCGGGGATGACCTTTCCTCGTTTGTCTGGTGCTCAGAAAAAACCCAGCGGGTTTTTATCGTAAGACATCAGTACATTCTTCGTATGGCGATAATGACTCAACATCATCTTGTGGTTTTCACGGCCGATACCGGATTTCTTGTAGCCGCCAAACGAGGCGCCTGCCGGATAGGCGTGGTAGCAGTTGCACCATATACGCCCGGCCTCGATGCCACGGGCAAAGGTTTGCATCTGGTGAACATCGCGGGTCCAGACCCCGGCGCCCAGGCCGTACAGCGTGTCATTGGCGATGGCCATTGCCTCTTCCTCGTCCTTGAATGTCGTCACACACAGCACAGGGCCGAAGATCTCCTCCTGGAAAACCCGCATCTTGTTGTGGCCTTTGAAAACGGTAGGCTGGATGTAAAAGCCGTTCGGGTAAGCCTCGTTTTGATATGCCCCGCCGCCGATCAGCACTTCCGCGCCTTCTTGCTTGCCGAGATCGATGTAATTGAGGATTTTTTCATACTGATCATTGGATGCCTGAGCCCCCATCTGGGTGCTTAAATCCAGCGTGTCACCCATCTTGATGGCTGCAATACGCTTCAGACAGCGCTCCATGAACTCTTCATAAATACTTTCCTGGATCAATGCCCGTGACGGACAGGTGCACACCTCGCCCTGGTTAAATGCGAACAGCACCAGGCCCTCGATGGCCTTATCCAGGAAGTTATCATCCTCGGCCATGACACTTTCAAAGAAGATATTTGGTGATTTACCGCCCAGCTCGAGTGTGACAGGGATAATATTCTCCGAAGCATACTGCATGATCAACCGGCCCGTGGTGGTCTCACCGGTGAAGGCGATCTTCTTGATACCGGGATGGGTCGCCAGCGGTTTGCCGGCTTCCGGGCCAAAACCGTTGACCACATTCAGCACACCGGGCGGCAGCAGGTCGGCAATCATTTCCACCAGGAAGAGAATCGATACCGGCGTTTGCTCGGCCGGTTTCAGCACCACGCAGTTACCGGCAGACAGCGCCGGCGCCAGCTTCCACGTTGCCATCAGCAGCGGAAAATTCCATGGGATGATCTGGCCAACCACGCCCAGTGGTTCATACACTTCCATTGTGACGGTACCCGCATCAAGATCGGCCACCTGGCCGGCCTCGGCGCGTATCACGCTGCCAAAATAGCGGAAGTGATCAACCGCCAGCGGTATGTCGGCAGCCATGGTTTCCCTGATGGCCTTGCCGTTATCCCAGGTTTCCACCAATGCCAGGGTCTGCAGGTTTTCTTCGATACGCTCGGCAATCTTGAACATGATGTTGCTACGCTCGGTCGCAGGTGTCTTCCCCCAGGCAGCGGCCGCCTTTTCGGCAGCTTCAACCGCCAGGTCGATATCCTTTTTATTGGACTTGGGAACCTTGGCTATATGGCTGCCATCCACCGGTGAAATGTCATCAAAATAATCACCATCAACAGGGGCGACCCATTTACCGCCAATGTAGTTCTCGTACTGTTTTTTGAATTCCGGTCTTTGATAGGACATGACAATCTCCATGGTTGAACGAATTGACCAACCATCATATGCCATTTCAAGCCTGTTGAAAAACCGGCGATTAGTTTCTTCAAATCACATCTCGATGGTTGACATTTAAAATGAATTTATTAATACTTGCGCACTCAAATATCTATCAAGCATATATCAAGGATTAATCAAATGCCCTCACTCACCCCCGCTATGAAACTGCTCATGGATTTTTCCATACTCCAGTCAAGGATACTCAAGCGGGTTGAATCCCAACTGAGTGTGCACGGCCTGAGTTTTTCCGAGTTCATGGTGATGCATCAATTGATGCAGGCGCCAAAGAACACCCTGCGACGCATTGACCTGGCAGAGCAGATTGGCTTGAGCGCCTCGGGTGTTACCCGCATGCTGATGCCCATGGAAAAGCGCAAGCTGGTAAAACGGCAGGTTAATAGCCGGGATGCCAGGGTTAGCCTGGTTCAACTCACAAGCGCGGGCAAACAGCTATATGCAGATGCCTTGAGCGCCTATGAACACAGCGCAGCGGCGATTACGCAAGCGCTTGGCAAACCCCAACTTGAGCAGATGAGCGCGTTCATAGAAAAACTGATGTAGGCGGCCTGAAAAATCATGATTACCCACACAAAAAAACAGTTAATGAGCCTGTTTATGCATCAAATATGGAATCAAGGTGATTTCAGTCGACTTGCAGATATGGTTGCGCCCGCGTATCGCGTCAGCCATGACGAGTATGACCCCTGGAGCGGTCAGACCATCGACCACGAGACATTCAGGCAAAGGGTGCTCTATTCAAGAAATGCCTTTCCCGATTTAAATTTTGACATCAGGGAGATGCTGGAAGAGGACAACAGCGTGGCGATCCGGTGGATCATGTCGGGAACACACAAGGGTGATCTGCCAATGCTACCCGCCACCGGCAGAAATTTTTCAATTTCAGGGATGACTTTTTATTACTTTGAAGACGGCAAAATCTGTGGCCATACACAATCACTGGATCAATTTGGTTTTCTCAAACAGATGGGCTTGTTCTGAAAGCAAGGAAGAAGACACCCATCTTTCTCAAAGGAAGAAGACACCCATCTTTCTTTATCCGGCTTAGATCGCTTCACGCTCAATCGGGCAGGTCATGCAATGACCACCACCACGTCCGCGGCCCAACTCGGAAGCCGAAATTGTGAGCACCTCGATGCCAGCTTTACGCAACAGTGTGTTGGTGTAGGTATTGCGGTCGTAACCGAGAACCACACCAGGGGACAGGGCAACCACGTTATTGCCATCATCCCATTGCTCTCTTTCCTGTTGGTAGCGGTTGCCGCCGGTTTGCACCACGGTCAGTTTTTTTATTCCAAGGCAATCCGCGACCACGTCAAACAGATGTCCTTTCTCATGGTGAATATCCAGTTCGCCCAGCTTGTCACCAAGGCGGTGACTGAAGCAACTGATTTCATTACAAATGTCAAGATATGCGGTAGCCTTGTCCACATCACATAATGAAAAAACAGTATCCAGGTGCATGGCGGCGCGGGAATGTGGCATCTGGCATGCAACCACCCGTGTTGCTGCACCCTTGGTCAACAGCGCTTCCGCCATCTGGCCGACCGCCTGGTAGGAAGTGCGCTCACCCATCCCGATCAAAACACAGCCGTTGCCAATTGGCATGACATCGCCGCCCTCCACGAAAGCCAGTTTCTGGTCGACGTCCGGGTCTCCCCACCAGATTTCAAATTCCTTTTCAGTGAAGAACGGGTGAAACATGTAAATAGCCGCAGTCAGCAGGGTCTCCTGCTTGCGCGCCGGCCAGAACATGGGGTTTAGCGTTACCCCTCCATAAATCCAGCAGGTGGTATCACGGGTGAAGGTGCAATTGGGCAGAGGTTTCAGTATAAAACCGTCGTCATCGGTGTAGGATGTGAATATACGTTCGTCCGAAAATGGCATTTCACTTGGCGCAATACCACCAATCAGGTGCTTTGCCAGTTCAGCCGAAGGCATTTCATCCAGCCACGGTCGAATGACTTTTGCTACCATCAAACCCACAAAACCCGGTGTGATCCGTCTGTCGAGTATGTATTTGCGGCCTTCTGGCATGTCCAGCACGGTCTCGAGCAGGTCATGCATCTCTAATACGTTGATTCCACGATCAGACATCTTGGAAACAAAATCGAAATGATCCCGCCTGGCCTGCTGCACCCAGATCACATCGTCATAAAGCAGATCCGCGCAATTGCTGGGAGTCAAACGTTCATGCGCCAACCCCGGTTTACAGACCATCACCGTTTTGAGCGTGCCGACTTCGGAGTTCGCACCTAGTAGTTTTGCCATTTTATCGTTTCCTTTATTCTGATCGCGCGCAGACATTATATAAGGAAAGAAGACACCCACGACTTTTAAGGAGGAAGGGTGGAGGAAGAAGACACCCACGAAAAAGGCCGGATACATCTTACTCAAATGTATCCGGCCCTTTTTGTTGGGTGTAATTAAGCTACAGCAAGCTTCTTCTGAGCCAGCTCTTCAATGCCCTGGCTGGCCAGGTATTCTTCATAACCACCCTTGAAATCAACAATACCATCGGCGGTGATTTCAATGATTCGTGTTGCCAGGGATGAAATGAACTCACGGTCATGGCTGACAAAGAACAGGGTGCCGGGATAGTGCTCAAGCGCCAGATTCAGTGCCTCAATCGATTCCATATCCAGGTGATTGGTGGGCTCGTCCAGCAGCATGATATTGGGCCGTTGCAACATCAGCTGGCCAAATAGCATCCGACCCTGCTCACCACCCGAAATCACCTTCACGGACTTATTGATGTCATGACGTGAAAACAGCAGTCGTCCGAGCGTGCCGCGGATAACCTGCTCATCATCTTCCGGTCTGCCACACCGTGCCATCCAGCTGTAAAGATCGATCTCATCCTCAAAATCGGAAGAATGATCCTGTGCGTAATAACCGATATTGGCATTTTCTGACCAGCGAAATGAGCCGGAACTTGGCTCCAGTTCACCCATCAGGGTACGCAACAACGTCGTTTTTCCGATACCACTGGAGCCGATAATAGCCACCCTTTGCCCAACTTCAACCTGCAGGTCCAGGCTGGAAAACACGGGTTCTGCATCATAGGCCTTGCTCAAACCTTCAACCTCAAGCGCCTGACGGAACAACTTCTTTTCCTGCTCAAAGCGGATGTAAGGGCTAACCCGGCTTGAGGGCTTTACCTCTTCCAACTCGATTTTGTCTATCTGACGTGCACGTGAGGTGGCCTGCTTCGCCTTTGAGGCGTTTGCACTAAAGCGACTGACAAAGGCCTGCAGTTCATTGATCTGGGCTTTCTTTTTGGCATTATCAGCATACAGGCGTTCCCGCACCATGGTTGATGCCGTCATGTACTGATCATAATTACCCGGGTAAACACGAAGCTCACCGTAATCCAGATCAGCCATATGTGTGCAAACGCTGTTCAGAAAATGACGGTCATGCGAAATGATGATCATGGTGCTGCTGCGTTGGTTTAATACATCTTCCAGCCAGCGAATGGTATTGATATCAAGGTTATTGGTAGGTTCATCGAGCAAAAGGATATCTGGGTCACCAAACAAAGCCTGGGCCAGCAACACGCGTAACTTCCAACCGGGTGCAACCTCGCTCATCGGACCAAAATGCTGTGATTCAGGAATATCCAAACCCAGCAACAACTCCCCTGCCCGTGCCTCGGCGCTGTAACCATCGAGCTCGGCAAATTCGACTTCCAGTTCGGCAACCTTCATACCGTCTTCTTCCGACATCTCTGCCAGCGAATAGATGCGGTCACGTTCCTGTTTAACCTGCCAAAGCTGCTCATAGCCCATGATGACGGTATCGATAACAGAGTGCTTCTCAAATGCAAACTGGTCCTGGCGCAGTTTGCCGAGACGTTCATCCACATCCACCTTTACATGACCGGAACTCGGCTCAAGCTCGCCACCCAGAATCTTCATCAGGGTGGATTTGCCACAGCCGTTGGCGCCAATCAAACCATAGCGGTTGCCATTACCAAACTTGGTTGAGATGTTTTCAAACAATGGCTTGACGCCAAATTGCATGGTTAGATTTGCAGTTGTTATCACAGCGTTATTCCATTTAATCAGGGACAAAAAAGACGCACGCCATCCAATCAGGCGATGCGCCTTTGCACAAATTTTAATTCAGGTTACAGAAAGACCGTTCAGACGAAAGGAATGGTTCAAGGCACCCATCAATACTTGCGCGCATTCTAGTGAAAAGTGCGTCGCGGCGCAAGTTTCTGAATCACAATAAGAAAAAAGACACCC
>JBFFWN010000203.1:0-6459 GCA_041570235.1 Lysobacterales bacterium
CTGCGGTTAACGATCCAAACCACCGAGAGCATGACCGGCACTTCGACCAGCACACCGACAACGGTTGCCAGCGCAGCACCTGATTGCAGGCCAAATATGCTGATGGCCGCGGCCACTGCGAGTTCAAAGAAATTGCTGGCGCCGATCAAAGCCGATGGTGCTGCAACGCAATGTTCAACACCGAACTTCTTGTTCAGCAAGTAGGCCAGGCCGGAATTGAAATAGACCTGTATCAGGATGGGTATGGCCAGCAACAGGATGATCACCGGTTTTTCGACGATCTGCCCGCCCTGGAAACCGAATAGCAGAACCAGGGTAAGTAGCAGGGCCAAAAGTGAAACGGGATGCATGCGGTCGAGAACGCGCTTCAGACCCGCGCCGCTGGCGTCCTTTTGCATCAGCCATTTTCGCCACAGAGCGGCGACGATGACGGGTAGCACAATGTACAGAACAACGGACAGGACCAGTGTGTCCCAGGGTACATGGATAGAGGAAATGCCCAGTAGCAATGCGACGATCGGGGCAAAGGCAAACACCATGATGATGTCGTTGAGGGCCACCTGCGACAGGGTAAAACCGGGGTGGCCATTACTGAGGTTGCTCCAGACAAACACCATTGCTGTGCAGGGGGCCGCAGCCAGGAGAATCAGCCCGGCAATATAACTATCGAGTTGTTCGGCAGGCAGCCAGTCCGCAAAAAGGTTGCGAATGAATATCCAGCCCAGCAGCGCCATTGAGAACGGTTTTACGGCCCAGTTGATAAACAGGGTTACACCCACGCCTTTCCAGTGCCTGCGAACCTCGCCCAATGAGTGGAAATCGATCTTCAGCAGCATCGGCAATATCATCAGCCAGATCAGCACTGCCACCGGAAGGTTGACACTGGCAACTTCCATTGCGCCCAGTGACTCGAAAGCACCTGGCAGGGCCTGGCCCAGAAGAATGCCGCATACAATACACAGAGCTACCCACAAGCTCAGGTAACGTTCGAAGAATGGCATTGTTGAAACCCCTTAGCGGTACGAATCGAAAAGCGCGGTCATGAAGTCCCAGGTTTTGCCAATCGACTCGATGTCAATTTTCTCATCAGGCGAATGCGGGTTCTTTATGGTCGGACCAAAGGAGATCATGTCCATGCCATCGTATTTTGAACCGATAATGCCGCATTCCAGCCCCGCATGTATGGCTTCAACGACCGGTTCCTTGCCAAATCGCGCCCGGTAAACGCGCAGGCAACGGGCCAGCAGTTCAGACTTCATGTTGGGCATCCAGGAAGGATAACCGCCGCTGGTTTTACCCTCGGCGCCCGCCAGGCGCGCCACCGAGAGAATCTGGTCACATAGAAGCTCCAGGCTGTCCATATTGGAGCTGCGCTGATTTGAAAGGATAACCATCTTGCCGTCTTCGGTCTTTATGGTGGCCATATTGTTTGAAGTTTCAACCAGCCCTTCAATGTCCTTTGACATGGCGGCTACGCCATGGGGATAGGCAAATACGGTGTCGATGGCGCGACGGGTGGTGGCCGCACTTGTAGCAAGATGATCGCCGCTGGCCGTGACCAGTTCAACGCTGAGGTTGGGATCGGTTTTGGCGAATTCCGAGCGGGCTTTCTGCTGCAGCTCAGAGATGACCCCAAGGGATGCTCCTGTTGCATCTGAAGGGATCAATAAAAGCGCTTCAGCGTCGCGCGCAATGGCGTTTCGCGCCGTGCCGCCATTGACTGCCGAGATGCGCACGTCGCTGATATTGCTCAGCAGATGAATCCCCCTGAATAACAACTTCAACGCATTGGCGCGCTCTTCGATAATGTCGATTCCCGAATGGCCGCCTGACATGCCGCCACATACCAGCCTGAACGGGCGGTGGCCCGGAAGACTCTCATTGACATCAAATGGAAAGATCAAACGTGCATCCTGTCCGCCGGCGCAACCGACGGTGAACACACCTTCATCCTCTGAATCTACATTCAATAGCTGCTTGCCCTTGATAAAGCCGGGTTGCAAAGAGGTGGCGCCCGTCAGTCCTGTCTCCTCATCTGTGGTAAACAGCAGTTCCAGCGGTGGATGACCGATCGTCTTATCCGTGGCGGCAACCATGGCCATGGCGATGGCGATGCCGTTGTCGGCGCCCAGCGTGGTCTGGTTGGCTGTTAACCAGCCATCATCGGTATAGATGAGCCTGATGGGGTCACGGTCAAAGTCATGCTCGTAGCCCTTGGCCTTCTCGCACACCATATCCATGTGGCCCTGCAAGACCAGGGTTTGCGAGTTTTCAAAACCTTCACTGGCTGGCACTTCGATACATATATTCATCGCCTGGTCTTTCCGTGCTTCAAGGCCATTCTCAGCGGCCCAGTTCATTAACCATGCGACAATTTTTTCTTCACGCTTGGATGGGCGGGGTACCTGGCTGATCTGTTCAAATGCTTCCAGGATTTTTCGTGTGTACGCATGCTCAATGTTCATCGACTCATTCCTTTCCATTGCATAATTTTTATCGCTGCAGGTAAAGCCCCGCTTCCCGGCTCGGGTCAATTGTGCGACAGGGCCCGGTAAACTTTCCGGGCTCGGCAGAGCCGGTAAAATAAAGAAGAGTGCAACACCATATAAACGTGAACGGGCATCAAAAAATACTGCCGGGGTTTCATGGTTTCACAAGCGGACCCTAGCCTGATAGGATGGCCTCGTCAAGCCGATTTGTCAGGTAAAAGCGGGTTATTTGTAAAAGCAGAAATTTTGTCTGTCCATGCCCATTTGAAAGGCCGAATTCCTACACTGATGACAGTGAAACGTTGATGGTGGCCGGCAGAATTTGCTTGCAGAATATTTACATGAAACAAGTGAAGATTCGTTCGCGCGGAATTGCTCCCGGACCTGTATTATGACGGCTGCCCAGTTACAGCTTGCGGAATTCAGTATCAAAAAAAACAATATGAACTCCATTAACGACACTCTGCACCAGGTCTTTGGCCTGCAGAAATTCAGACCATACCAGCAGGAAATTATCGAACAGGTGATTGCTGGCGGTGATGCGTTTGTGCTGATGCCTACCGGCGGCGGCAAGTCTTTGTGCTACCAGTTACCGGCGCTTCACCGGCCGGGCCTGGCGATTGTGATCTCTCCACTGATTTCGCTGATGAAAGACCAGGTCGATGCCTTGCAGGCCAATGGCGTGCGGGCTGCCATGTACAACTCGAACCTGTCAGCAGAGGAGGCCAGGGCGGTGTTGGCAAGGCTGCACAATGATGAGTTGGACCTTCTGTACGTGGCGCCTGAGCGTATGATGCGCGCCGGGTTTATCCATAGCCTGGAGCATATTCCACTGGCGCTCATCGCCATCGACGAAGCCCACTGCGTATCGCAATGGGGTCATGATTTCAGACCCGAGTATGCAGCGCTGGGCGATTTGCGCCATAGTTTTCCGAAAGTGCCTTTTATCGCACTGACAGCTACTGCCGATCCGCAAACCCGTGATGACATCGTGAATGTCCTGGGTTTGCACAGGGCGTCATTGTTTACCACCAGTTTTGACCGGCCCAACATCCGTTACACGGTGCTGGAAAAGCATCGTCCGCAAAGCCAGTTGCTTCACTTCCTGGGCCGCCATCGTGACAATACCGGTATCGTTTATGCACTGTCGCGCAAAAGGGTCGAGGAAGTTGCCGGTTACCTGCGTGACCGGGGGTATTCGGCAGCTGCTTACCACGCCGGGTTACCAGCCGAAACGCGTCGTGATGTGCAGGACCTGTTTATTCGTGATGACATCCAGATCGTGGTTGCCACGGTCGCTTTTGGCATGGGTATCGATAAGCCCAATGTCCGGTTCGTCGTGCATTATGATCTGCCGAGACATATGGAGGGTTATTACCAGGAAACCGGGCGCGCCGGGCGCGATGGACTCGCTTCCGATGCCCTGATGTTGTTCGGTACGCAGGACGTGGCCACGGCGAGGTACCAGCTTGATCAGAACCTCAATGAAACCCAGCGCCGTATTGAGTCACACAAGCTCAACTCGATGGTGGGATTTGCTGAAAGCCTGACCTGCCGCCGACGTGTTCTGCTCGGTTATTTAGGCGAACAATTGCAAAACGATTGCGGCAATTGTGATATTTGCCTGGACCCGCCGGAGCGTTACGATGCGACCGAGGCGGCGCGCAAGGTACTGTCATGCGTGTACCGCGTCGGCCAGGGCTTTGGGATAAAACATGTGGTGGACGTTCTACGCGGCTCCGACAACGAACGGATACACAAGTTTGCGCATCAGCAGTTGACCACCTACGGTATTGGCCTGGAGTACAGTGCTCTCGAATGGACCTCCATTGTCCGCCAATTGATACACCGTGGCTACCTTGAACAGGATATCGCCAATTTTTCGGTTTTGAAGTTGACCCCGCAGGCACTGTCCCTGTTGCGCGCTGAAGAAACACTGGAACTGGCGCGTCCCCGGATACAGGATAAACAGCGTAAAAAGAAACGAAAATCCGGTCCGGTGGAGGATCTAAGTGATGATGACCTGCGTTTATTCGAAACACTGCGGGAACTTCGCAAGCAACTGGCCGCAGAGCAGGGCGTTCCGCCATATGTCATTTTTGGAGATGCTGCATTGCTGGAAATGAGCCGGCAACGGCCGTCAAACGAAGACGAGTTTCTCGATATCAATGGTGTAGGCCAGGTCAAACTGGAACGCCACGGCAGCACCTTTCTGGAGGCCATCGCCTGTGATGAGGCTTAATGGTAAAAAGCAGGTAAACCGGTCGAGGTGTGAGGGATGATGAAAAAAGCCACCGTTACCGGAGCTTCCGGTCACCTTGGCGCCAACCTGGTCAGGCTGCTGATCAAAAGAGGATACCGGGTGACCGCGCTGGTCAGAAAAAGCAGCGAGGCGCTTGCTGACCTCGATATCAGCATCATTGAAGGTGATATAACCTGTCCGGACAGCCTGGACGCTGCTTTCGCGGGTGCTGAGCAGGTCTATCATCTCGCAGCTCATATCTCGATCGCCGACGGCGAATGGGAGAAGCTGCGAACAATCAATGTCGAAGGAACGCAAAACGTGCTCACCGCCTGCCAGTCGCAAGGCGTTTCGACACTGGTTCATTTCTCCTCCATACATGCGCTTGACCTGCGGCCGCTGGACCGGCCGGTTAGCGAGAATAATCCATTGGTAAAGGACCGGATGCCCCATGGCAGTGATTATGATTTTTCCAAGGCAGAGGCAGACAGGCTGATCCGGAAAAATGACTGTAGTCACCTTGATACGCGGATCATCTACCCCACTGCGGTATTTGGTCCGCATGATTACCGCATGTCGCTGTTCGGGCAGGCGATACTCAAAATGGCGAACGGCCGTCTGCCTGCCCTGGTTGCAGGTGGTTTTGATTGGGTTGACGCGCGGGATGTTGTGACGCTTGCCGTTGATGCGGCGGAAAAAGGCCGGGACGGTGATCGCTTTATCGTTTCCGGACATTATCGTGATATGCGGCAGGTCGCTGCAGTTATCTCCGAATTGACCGGCATCTCGGCACCACGTTTGAGCAGTCCCATTTGGCTTGCACGGCTGTTTGCGCCGTTGATGTCAGCCTGGGCGAGTTTGCAAGATGAAACACCACTGTATACAAAAGACTCTTTGAGCACGCTGAATACCAATAGAATGTTGAGTCATGACCGCGCAGCCGGCATGCTGGGTTACAAACCACAGGCGTTTCGCGCATCAATGCGAGACACTTTGCGGTTTTACGCAGGCCGCAACCTGGTTAAGCTGAAAGATGATGGATTCTGAAACCCTGCAAAATCTCGAAACATGGATGTCACAGTCATTCGACTGGGTTGCATATGGCACTTTGGCACTGGCACCGGTGGTTTTCGGCATTCTGCTTTTTATAAAGGCGCCCTACGGAAGGCACATTCGCGGCGGTTGGGGTCCTTTACTGGACAACCGTCTTGGCTGGTTTCTGATGGAGTCACCGGCGGTTTTTGTGTTTGGCGCCATCATGATTCTTTATGCGCCTTTCAATACCGTTCCAATAGCCTTGTTGCTGATGTGGCAACTGCATTATTGTCACCGGGTTTTTGTGTATCCGCTGACCCTTAAAAAGGGCAGAAAAATGCCCTGGCTGATCCTGCTGATGGCAGTGATATTCAACACAAGCAACGGTTACCTGAATGCCTGGTCGATTGCATCCCAGGCGGATAAATACACGACAGCCTGGTTAGCCAGTCCGCAGTTTATCGTTGGTGTGATGATGTTTTTTGGCGGTATGGTACTGAACAAGATCTCGGATAAGACCTTGGCCAGGTTGAGCGCTGAAAGAGTGGGTGGAGGGAATTACCAGGTACCTTTTGGCGGCCCTTACCGCTGGGTATCATGTCCCAATTATCTCGGCGAAATCATTCAGTGGACCGGTTGGGCCATTGCCAGCTGGTCGCTGGCAGGGTGGGTGTTTGCCATCTGGACGATGGC
>JBFFWN010000204.1:0-6418 GCA_041570235.1 Lysobacterales bacterium
CGTTATTATTGCAGATTTGAGGACCTTAAGGAGCAGGGTCTTGATGCGCTGATTATAACCGGCGCCAATATCGCCAACCCCAGTCTCGACCAGGAACCTTTCTGGGAACCGTTGATGGAGGTCGTGCGCTGGGCGAACGATAATGTTGCCTCGACACTCTGTTCCTGCCTGGCCACCCATGCCTTGCTAAAATACCTGTATGGCATTGACCGCCAGGCCCTTCCGCGCAAGCGCTGGGGCGTTTACGGTCACCGCATTTCCAGTCCGGGGCATCCATTGTTAAGGGATATCAACACCCGCTTCGATGTTCCGCACTCGCGCCATAACGATATTACACGGCAGCAACTCGAGCAGGCAGGCTTGACCGTATTGGCAGAAAGCCGTCAGGGTGGCGTACACATGGCGGTCAGCCCTGATCAGTTTCGCATGATCTATTTCCAGGGACACCCCGAGTACGATAAAAATAGTCTCTTGAAGGAGTACAAACGGGAGGTGGGCCGTTATCTGGCAGGGGAACTGCAGGCGCCACCGCCATTTCCCGAGCACTATTTTTCTGAAGAGGCGCAAGTGATTGCAAAACGATTTGTGGAGCAGGCAGGATTGTCATACAAAAACGGTCAGCCCATGGCGGATATCCTGGAGCAGCAGCTCGAACCACTGCTGGATAATACATGGGGTGATACGGCCAAAGCACTGGTCAACAACTGGTTGGGGTTGGTTTACAAGCTCACCAACCTGGACCGTAACAAGCAATTCATGGAGGGTGTCGACCCTGATGACCCGCTTAAAATGAAGAACAAATAACCAAGACCCAGGAGAGTAAAAGAAATGAAAGATCAAACACTGGCCATTCATGCCGGTTTCAAATCCGACCCGACCACCAAGGCAACGGCCGTCCCCATTTACCAGTCGGTTGCGTATGAATTTGACAGCGCCCAGCATGGCGCCGACCTGTTTGACCTGGCGGTTCCGGGCAATATATACACGCGTATCATGAACCCGACCACCGATGTTCTTGAGCAACGTTGCGCGCAACTGGAAGGCGGCATCGCCGCGTTGTGCGTCAGCGCAGGCAGTGCGGCCATCAATTACGCCATTTTGAATATCGCCGAGACAGGTAACAATATCGTTTCCGTGCCACTGTTGTATGGTGGAACCTACACCCTGTTCAAGCACATGTTGCCCCGCCAGGGTATCGAGGTGCGTTTCGCAGCCGATGACAGCGTCGAGGCGATGCAGGAATTGATCGATGATAAGACCACCGCGGTCTTTTGCGAATCCATCGGCAACCCTGCGGGTAATATCGTGGATATCGAAGCCTTGGCGAAGATGGCCCACCAGCATGGCGTGCCGTTGATCGTCGATAACACGGTGGCCACCCCCGCATTGATCAAGCCGATTCAATACGGGGCCGACATCGTGGTGAACTCCTTAACCAAGTACATGGCGGGGCATGGCAATTCGCTGGGTGGCGTTATTGTTGATGGCGGGCACTTCCCGTGGGACAAATATCCCGAAAAATTCCACATGCTGAATAAGCCCGAAGCCTCTTACCATGGAGTGGTCTTTACCGAGGCCATGGGTGAAGCTGCCTACATCGCCCGTGCCAGGACCGTGCCGTTGAGAAATACCGGTTCAGCCCTGAGCCCGATGAACGCGTTTTTGATTTTGCAGGGCATGCAAACCCTGCCATTGAGAATGCAGAGACATTGTGAGAATGCATTGGCGGTGGCGAAGTACCTTGAAGGGCACGACAAGGTCGCCTGGGTTAATTTCGCCGGCCTGCCGGATTCGCCCTATTTTGAGCTGGCGAAAAAATACACCGATGGCAAGCCGTCTGCATTACTGACCTTTGGCATCAAGGGCGGCTATGAAGCCGGCGTGAAATTCTACGACGCGCTTGAGATGTTTTTGCGGCTGGTCAACATTGGCGACGTGAAATCCCTGGCTGCACACCCGGCCTCCACCACCCACCGGCAACTGGCGGGTGATGAGCTTGCAGCGGCGGGCGTGACCCCGGATATGATCCGCCTGTGTATTGGCATCGAAGATATCGAGGATATTATTGCTGATCTTGATCAGGCCCTGGCTGTAGCAGGCTGATCATCTTCGAAACAGACTGAAAACCGGCGTTTGACCGGGTATGGGAAAACGTCGGCCAGTTGGCCGGCCAAAAGGTTTTCCTTCATGCTGTTCCACCAGTCGGGATCCAGCAGGTCTGCGTGGTACTTTTTGAAAACGGCCAGATCGTCGCGGTCGGTAAAGAAAAACGGCTGAAATGATTCGGGAAACACATCATTGGGCCCGATGGAGTACCACGGCGTATCTGAAATCTCATCCTCGTAACTGCGTGCCGGCGGAATGCGCCGGAAGTTGCAGTCGGTGATATAGCAGATTTCGTCGTAATCATAGAAAACCACGCGTGCATTACGTGTCAGCCCGAAGTTTTTCTTCAGCATGTCACCCGGAAAGATATTGGCGCCCACCAGGTCACGGATAGACTGCCCGAAATCACGAATGGCCCTGCGGCGCTGGGTGGGTGACACCTGCGAGAGATACTGGTCGAGCGGTTCCATGCGGCGTTCTATGTAGACGTGTTTGATCACCAGTTTGTCACCCATCTGTTCGATGGAACCGGCTGCTTTTTCCCTCAATTCTTTCAGCAATTCAGGATCGATACGGTCCAGCGAGATGGCCACGTTGGAATATTCCAGTGTGTCGGCGAGGCGGCCGACCCGGTCATGGTACTTGACCAGTTGATATTTCTGTTGCACCTCTTCCCTGGTGGAGGTTTTGGGTGGATCAAAGCGGTCCTTGATCAATTTGAAAACAAACAGAAACGAGGGCAGGGTGAACACCAGCATCACCATGCCGCGTATACCCGGGGCAATCTGGAAATTGTCCTGCGAATGATTCAGGTGATATTGCAGTTCGCGGTAGAAAAGCGTCTTGGCCTGTTTCTGCAAACCCAGCATGGCGTATAGGTCGACCGCGGATTTGCCGGGCATGATGGACAACAGGAACCTGACATAGGCAGATGGAACTTCCATGTCCACCATGAAATAGGCCCGTGAGAAACTGAAAACGACCGATACGTCCTTGCGGCGCATCAGGGCAGTATCGACAAACATCCGGCGTTGCTCGTCCAGCAGTAACGGTATCACCAGGGGCTGGGTGTGATCACCATTGATGATCCTGCCAACAATATAAGCCGCCTTGCTGCGATAGAAAAGTGAGCTCAATACCTGGATTTGGAAGTTTGGCTGAACTTTCCAGCCCTTGCGGCGTTGCCGTGTGATGGCGGTTTCCAGTCTGCGTACGTCGCGGCGCAGGTTCTGAAAGCGATTGGACAGGTCAAAACCCGTCAGCATCTGCAAAAGGCAACGTCTTAAACCCCGGTTCCTGGGGTATAAACTGCAATAGGACGGGCTCGACCCGTGCAGATGTTCGGTGCTCAGGCTGGGGCGCCAGAAGATATTCTCGTTATTATAGTAGTCTCTGTGTAGAACCCTGCAAACAACTGAATTATAGAAAGTTTCAGCGCACTCTGCCTGCAGGTGATCGAGCAGCAGGGTAATATACATGGCCTTGACATCAGGCCACCAGTCGGCATTGTCAGCAGCACCGGGAAAACGCTCGTTCAGCGCATTGACCGTCTCGGTAACACGCGCCTGGTAACCGAGGATCCGTTGTGTTCTTCCCTCTGTTGCGCGTGACCAATTGGCAGATTCGAAACATGATTTTGCTTCTTCGCCAAACCTGCGAAACAAAAAGTAATGCTTGTTAAAACCATCAAGTATCGTCTGGGCGATCGCCGTGCACGATTCCGGCCTGGTTTCCATGTCGACCCCGTTTGTCAGCTGCGATCGTCTAAGTTATCAGCTTCCAGTCTTTGTGCAAGCTCCATCGCCCAGAATTCGCAAGATTCTCTTGCGGGGTGAAAACCATCGGCGCAAAACTGCTGATGCTTGAGGTCGATGTCGGTTGGAATGTGTAACATGTTCGGCTCATTTTTGAGCAATTCAGCGGCAATGTTATCCAGTGTCGCGGCGCGAAAACCCAGGGTGAATCGCAATGGTTGCGGCGGTAGCGGAAATTTGCCCATTGGCGGCAGCCCGGCAAAAATTACCCTGGCTTCAGGCCACTTCGTTCTGAGGTCACCCAACAGGGCTTTAAAGCGGATATGCCATTGCCGTTGGCTGGTCAGGCCCGTGACATTATTGACGCCGATCGAAATCAATATCAGGTCGGCCTGTTGACTGGCATCAAGCCCGGATATCGTGCTTCTGAGGTGACAGATGTCTGCTCCATTTCTGGCCTCCAACTGCCATTCGACACGGCAACCCCGTTTGGTGGCCAGCGCAGTTGCAAACTGAACCGGTAGCGCATGCGATATTGCCTCGAGGCCGACGCCCACAATGATCGAGTCGCCCATCGCCAACAAGCGTAATGTTTCGCCCCGGCCAACCTGGCCACGGCGTTCACCCGGCGCCTCCGGCATGCGCGGGGCGGTGCGTCTCAGCCAAAGACCCTGAGCGGCTGAAATTGGCAGGGATAGCCAGAACCCGATTTGGCGGAATCCGATTTTGCCGGGCAGTTTCTGGTGCATATTCAACAACTGATCCGTGGTTAAAACCCGTAATTGACCCACAAACCGATATTTCGCCCGGCAGCATCAATGCCGGAAGCGTGCTCCCTGTACGATTTGTCCAGCAGGTTTTCCAGTCGCAGGCCAATTTGCAGTGTTTCCGTGGCCTGCCAGTCCACCAGCATATTCAGCGTGACCCAACCCGGAGTACCCGCAGGGTTGATCCGCGGGTCCCCGCTATCACGGGGGCTCAGGCGGTCCTGGCGGCCGGCAAATAGCAGGTAGGGTTCAAGGCGCCAATCTGCATTGACAAAATATTCAAGGCCAAGCTTTCCATTCAAAGGTGGAATCCTGTCGGCTGGCGTCGCAGCATCCTCTCCGTCGTTTTCTTTGCCACGAGTGTAATTGACGACCGCGTAAACCCGCGTGTCCTCGGTGACAGACCAGTAAAGACCGGTTTCAATACCATAAAGGCTAACGTTATTGAGGTTTTCGCTGCGAATGATATCGCGCCCTTCGGGCGTGGTTTCCCCGGTCAGGACCGAGGTGATTTTGTCCATGTAATCCATGTAGAAGGCAAATACTTCCATTTCAAGCTGGCCGGTTTCTGTCTTGAACCCGAGGTCATAACTCCATACGGTCTCCGGCCCCAGGCCGGTGTTGATGACATTAAAGCGATTGCCCGGGCGGGGACCCAGCGTTGCCAGGTCGAATATATTGGGTGGCCGGAATCCGCGGCCAATATTGGCCACCAGTTTAAACTCCGGGTTGACGGTATAAACGGCGTGTATATCGGCGGTCAGGTCGGACGGTGTGAGCGTAACCCGGTCATAAGCCGCGGTGGCGGGCAGACTGATGTCAAACCAGCTATAGCGAAGACCAGCGTTCAGATCAAGACGTTCGGTCTGCTGCCATTCGCCGTACAGGTAAAGCGCTGCGCTGTCCATGGATGAGCCGTCCGGAAAACGGCTCCGGACCTGTGTTTTTGTGTCACTTCCCTGCAGTTGCATGTAGCGCTGACTGTCAACCGCATCGGCGTAATATTCCGCACCCCACACCAGGTTGAGGCCTGACTGAAGGCTTGAGTTGAACTGCAGGGTGATGCCATCCAGTGTGCTTTGATTGTCCTCCGTAATGATTTCAGGGCTGCCGAAGTCCTGTGTCAGGCGGTCATCGGTGATCACCTGGCGTGCGATATGCGCTTCAAACCGGTCAAACCAGGCAGACTGCCCATCGAGGCGAAAGCGTGCATGCAAAAACTCCCGACGGTTGGGTTCAAACAGGAATTGCTCAGAGGAGGGCTGTTGTTGCCCGTAACCGGGCGCCAGTTCATCGTAGCGGGGTGTGGATGGCTGCTCCATGACCTGTGCAGACAACATCAGGCTGGAGCGCCTGGAGGTATCGATGACAAACTTGATGTCGGCCGCCTTCGATCGATACGCGGATGGCGTCAGCTTCTCCCCGTCACCGCTTGTTCTGTCCGAGTGATCCTGGTAACTGGCTCCGCCTGAAAATCCCCAGCCCTGTTTTCCTCCCTGGGTGCGCGCGCTTAAAATCCAGCCCTCATCGACACTGTCGTAGCTGCCATACAAGCGGCTCTCCTGTTTCCATTCGGTACCCGAGAGTTCGGGCTCAATGGTCAGGATATTCAGTACCCCACCCATCGCATCGGCGCCATACAGAGAGCCCTGGGCCCCGCGCACAACTTCCATTCTCTGCGTGGCAAAGGAATCCACCAGGCCGAGATACTGGTTGGGCGCATTGCGAAAAAAAGCATTATTCAGACGCATGCCATCCACCATGTGCAGCACCTGTGAACCCTTGAGGCCA
>JBFFWN010000205.1:0-6393 GCA_041570235.1 Lysobacterales bacterium
GGGGTGACGGCTCACCATCTGTTTCAGAAACGGGCTGTATTCGAGGATGCGATGTTGATCAGTGAATGACATACCCTAATGTATCACGTGGCAATGCATCCCTGTCCACGGCTACCTTGTGTATTAATCGACTTCCAGAGGGTTATCCTGGTCTTGAGTCCACTCCTTTAATGAGCCGTCATAAACCGCAACATTGGTAAAACCCAGCCGCGTAAGGATAAATGCATCGGAGGCGGCAGACACGCCACCACCACAATAGGTAATGGTCCTGGTGTCAAAATCATTACCCAGTATTGCCTGGAGTTCCTCCATTGGCCGGTAACGGCCGGTCTCATCCAGCAATGAAAAAGAGGGGACGTTGATGGCGCCAGGTATGTGGCCCGGCCAGTCATACATGACCATTTCACCCCGGTAATGGGATTCTGGCATGGCGTCGATCAACTTTACCCGGTCACTGTTTATGGCCCCATAGACCTCATCATGGTAGGCGATCAATTCCGGTCGTACATGTGCCGTTAATTGCTGTGGCTTGGGACTGACGGGCTCTGTTGAAAGCGGCCGGCCTTCGGCCTTCCAGAGATTTATTCCACCATCAAGTATTGCCGCCCGGTCAAAGCCCACCCACCTGAGCATCCACCATAGCCGCGCGGCTGTGACAGAACCCAGCGAATCATACAAAACCACGCGGGACTGATCGCCGACTCCAAGTTCACCAAGGGCCATGGTAAGCTTTTCTGCCGTGGGCAAGGTGAATGGATAAGGGCTTTCGGTATCTGACAGGTCATTGATAATATCCGCAAATACAGCGCCCGGGATGTGGCCTTCTTCGTAACTGCTGCGACCGCTAACGGATTGGAAAGTGCCATCCTCTCCCTGTGTCACGAGCATGGAGCAGTCCAGAATCACCAGGTCGGGGTCATCCAGGTGTTCACTCAGCCACTGGGTGGTGACCAGTGTGCCAAGCTCGGCATCCACGCCGGTGCTTTTCCCCGGTTTTGCCGCTGCATATAAGTTCATTGCCAGAAATGCCAAAATCACCAGAAAACCGTAGTATTTCAGTCTGTTAAGCGTTATTTGCATGGTGTTCACTTTCATCAAAAGGTATGAGACTTGAAACGTTAACAGATTCCATTCCGGCTTACCTGTGACAAAAGTGTTGATCAAAGATATCGTGGCAACGCGGATTGTGTTTTTATGGTCAGTCTGCCCCGGCCAGGCCCAACCTCTGTTGATCCTCAAAACTGAGGTCCGGCAGCCAGGAGAACTCATCAAGCAATGCATCGAAGTCGATAGACCTGTTCCAGTAACTGTCGCTTTCAGTTTCGTGGCTGAGGCGTACGTGCAGCATTTTCCCATCATCTGAAAACATGACGTCGTAAATTTGGAAGCCCTTTTCTGGTGGTTGAGAACGGGTCAACTCATTTCCACTCAAATCCCAGAGTTTGATAGGGCTGTTAAACGCGGCAGTCAACAGCCAGCGTGAGTCGGGTGAAAACAGTACCGTATGCGGGTCACTCTCATTATAAAACTCAACCGGCGCGGGTTTTTCATCATTCAAAACAGCCTGGGTTTCCCAGATTTTCACCACACCAAGGCTGGAAGCGGCGGCGATGTATCTCCCGTCGGCTGAAAACACAGCGCCTACCAGGCGCTCACCATGCCATCGTTCCTTGTAACGGTACTCAAAAGGCTGGTCAGGGCTGATCGTATCAAGGTCAAACAGTCTCAGCATGCCTTCGCCACAGGACATCAGGTAAAGGTTTTGGTGATACCGTTCCATGACGGCGTGACACGAAGGAGCTTCCACCGAGATTGTTTCAAGGCGGTTTCCGCCGACCGGCCTGGTGACTTCCATCGGCATTTTGAAGCCCAGTTTAGGGGAAGTTGACGGTGGCATCGAGGCACAATTGAATAGATAGAAGTCCTCGGGATAATCAACATAATATCCCTTATCAGATTCCTTTCCCCAGGGTACACCGAGACAATGATCCAACGCGAATTCACTGTCCGGAGCCACTTTAAAATGATTTGAAAGATCATTGGACATGCGTGGAAGGTACCAGAGGCGGGTCCAGCTGTCTGATTGCGTCAGCAGGATGGGAAAGTCGCCGAGAAACCCGGCCGTATATCCGGGTAGATGGCGTGAAAACGCGCCACTTGCCGAGTACACATTGGTTCCGTCCTCAAAGTTCGTGCTCAGCCAGCGCCCGTTGGAAGAGAGCATTGGCTCGTTTCCTTCCAATTCCATGATAAAGGGGGCGCGACCACCGGCCTGATCATAGCGTCCACCGTCAAATACCGGATCGAGACCCCATAGGCGCAGCTTTTTATCGATAAATCCCTTGAAATCAAAACCACCCACCGTAAAAACACCGTTCATCGCAAACACCGGGTTGACACCGGGTACCTGCATAAACCTGGAGCCATCTGCTTTCCAGATGATCGTAAACCCTGCATAGGTTTGGTCATACGATCCGCCGTCTTCTGACTGGTCCTGCGCAACTTCACCCCCGGTTGCAATGGTTGTCAACAGGTAAGCCATCTTTTCATCAACAGTGGGTGGGTTGACGCCCACAGCGTAACTGTCAAAGTCGAAGGGAAACTGGTCATAAACCACGGTTGCAATGTATTTTCCGTCATCTGAAAAAACCGGGTCATAGCCGTCAATGCCAGCGATTAAGTGACCTTCGGAATCGTACAGCTGTACGCCTTCCTCGGTGATTACAGACAACAACTCACCATGGGAATCAGCCACTACCCATTCGGCATCAGGTACTTCAAAACTATTGGTGAACTGTCCTTCTTTGTTGAAAAGTTGAACAGTGTCTCCACACAACTGGGCCATGCTGCCCGCCCAGTTCGGATCAACCTTGCCATCGTAGGCGCCAAACTGAAGGCCACTCGTTATTGGTTCACCAGGCCAGGCAAGAAACTGTCCAGTTGACAGGTCCACAACCTTTGAACTGACATGTTTACGGGTCCATTCCCCGCCGGCATATACCGTTCGGCCCTCAGGGCATGAAGACTCTCCTTGATGCGTGGAATCGTCGGATGGATGGAATGTCACCTCAAGAAGTTTTGTATTGTTATCAATAAACCAGGCGTTGAGTATTCCGCCCCGTCGTATTTCTTTCCCGGTACGCCAGTTGCGAACAACCAGGTCTGATGTCAAATCTGCATTTTCAGTCCAGATCATTACCCACTCATGATCGCTCGAGATTTCTGCGGTGTCTGCGTATGCATCCGGCCACTCAGTAAGAATGGTGGTGGGGTGACTGACCAGTTGCCATAATATTTTGTTGGTTTCGGTATCCTCCCCAAAGGTCCCGCGGGCCGCGCGACCGATTTGCAAAGCCTTGATAAACTCATTGTTATTCAGCTGGTTACGAACCTCGTTGACGAGATTTTTCTTGATGGCCACATTTTTCTGAAAAATGGCTTCATTACGCGCGATATAGGCCATTACGCCGGCAATGCAGGAAATGATCAACAAGGTGCCAAGCCCGCTGATCGTTGCATTTTTTATTCGCCGTGTGCGTTTGAACTGCCTGGCTTCCTCGCTGTACATATCACCGATTGATTTCCCATGAAGCGTGGCTGAGAGGCGACTGACTGCGTCTTTAAAATCAGGGTTGTGCTGGTCGAGGTCGGTTCGGCCACGGGCCCAGGTCATGTCCAGGTAAAGGGGGCTTCCGCTGAAATAACCTGATAGTTCCCGGGGCAGGGCATCGGTCTTTTCCCAGTCAAAATCGGCCTTTTCGTTATCCCAGGCAATTCGGCCGGCGCACAGAACAACGAGCAGCTTTTCAACACCGTGATTTTCGCACCAATGAACCAGCTCTCTTGGTACCCAGGGTGACGCTGCTGATTCCGGGGAAGCGAGTAAAACCAGGTAATCGGAGTCATCCATGGCGTGGTGCACGGCTGCCAAAAGGTCAGGGGTTAAAGCCTGGCTTTCGGTGTCCCGGTAGATTTCCAGCGCCCGCATTTTAAACAGTGGTTTTGCATAGCGCTCCAGTCCCTGTTCCAAAGCGATGGCCAGCGGCATTTCTGATTTATGTGTATAGGAAATAAACGCGTTATATTTCTTGCTTGGCGCTTTCATCAGTAAACGGAATCAGATTTTAAATGGGCGTTCTTTATCGAAAGCCTCATTCGGTTGGCCACGGACGACATGGTTGGGGGTTTGTTTCTCTTTAACCAGCTCCCTGACAGCGAGGTGAAAAGCATTGTAATCACCTTCGAATTTTCCGTCGGCATAAGTGCGTTTTACAGCATCTGTAAAGCGGCCATTTGCTCCGCCCTCAAAGGATTGTTCGTGTTCCTGGCATCCGGAAATCAAACGCACTGTTGCATGGATGGCTGGACGCGGGTCGGGCAGGGCATATTGCAGCTCGGCATAAAAACCCCGGTTGCTGCGCGCGGTGCTTTTTGCCACATCCCTTGGCATGGCCCGGGCGTGTTCAAATACCTCATCGGGATCAACCGTTTTTCCAGCCTGCTGAAGCTGGATCGAATTTTCATCAATGCTTTTCAAAAGGGTACCGCTGTGGCAACTGTCGGACAGGACGAGGATTCTCACCCCCGGTTGAAATGCAGACCACAGGACACTGAGCTCATCATCCAGGAGTTGTCCGTTGAATAAACACCAGGTTTCGTCAACCAGGTCATCTTCATCACCATCCACGTCGGGAATGGTCCCGCCGTGACCGGAATAGCTTAGAAGGAAGAAATCACCGGCTTTCAGGCCTTTGGCAATATCACCGATGGTGCTCAGAACCGTCTCGCGTGTGGCCTCTTGTGATTTCAGTGAGCGTGTTTCAAATCCCTGCCGGCCGGCAATATTGAGAATGTCGTCACTGTCCTTTTCCGCCCAATCGAGTTTACCGTCCCATTCTCCGCCATAGTGACTTTTATCTACGAAATTAACGCCAATATGGAGTGATATTCCACGCGGACCACTCATAGATACTTACCGGCGAAATGCGTGGCAAATACCAAAAAATAAGCACCCATGAACAGCTTGGGTACCATTGATTCAACGCTGGAAAGATTGCTTGATTTTGCGGCCTTTTTAAACCGGTATTCGGAAGCATATGTGGCCGCCGGCAGCTGTTTTTCCATCTCCAGGATCACCTTGAACTTTGCCCCATTGAGCTCCTTGTAGCTCACGATCATATGCATCCAGATCAGGCAGAGCAGCCCGCCGGCCAGGGCAATTTGCCAACTGAAGTCCAGCCCCTCGGAGGGAATGAGGCCTGAGGCCATCAGCAAAACAGTATTGATGGTTGAAAAAAACTTGTTCGCCTCGTGCCTCCTGTCGGATATGTCACTGGCGGAGGCGACAAAGTCACGATACTGCGTTAAAAATACGCTTTTGTAATCATCACCATAATGTGCCTCTGAAATGGTCATTAGTTTTTCGTTGTCCGACATGGGCAATCCTTATTAATCAGCTTGTTAGATAATGTTTTTTTTGGCCAGTTGCCAGTAAAGGCGGCCCAGTGGGGTCAGCAGGACCGAACCGGATTCAAGCGCCAGGTCATAGAGGTTTTTCCCGTGCCGGTTAAGTAGGCGACCATCCCGCAATATTTTCAGCAAATCAAACTTTGCAACATTGTCCGGGTCCTGTAGCTCATGGGTGACCTCCCAGCTTGGGTCCAGTTTTAATGACGCATCCGGGCCGCGAAAAAGCACGGGCAGTTGACGTAGCACTTCATCGGGTACAGAGGGCCTGCAAAATCGCAGAGGATCGAGACGTGGCGCAAAGGATTTATACATCGGCCGTTGCTGCCAGGGGCCCAGCGCCTGTTCGACATAGGCGTATATCGATGCTGCGGATACATGGCCACGAACGTCGGCAGCACCACCTTCCAGCGCCGCCATGACAAGTTCGGTAAACAGGCTGTTTAACAAACCCTCCTGGGATTTTTGATGGGGCGTGGATGCTGACAGAATGGTGACACCCTCACTGAGCGTCGTCTGGTTGATGGTGCCGCCATTGCTGGTGTTGCCCATTTCACCGGAGTGACAACAATCAAGGATAATCATCTCGGAACCGGCCCCGCAACGGTTGATGCGCCGCAACAACTCATACATCGGAAACCCGACATCATTTGGTTTTGCGTCCTGTGTGACAAGGGCGCCCTCACCATCGATGATCATGCCGTGACCGGAAAAGTAAAACAGCAGGTCGTCATTCTTGCTGGCGTCATTGGTCAGTTTACGCAAGGCAGCTCGCAGGCTTGCCTCGGTGATACCGTCGCGATCAGAGCTCAGACGGGTGCAATGGTAATTGGGCGATCCGTCTTCATGGGTTTTCAGCAAGGCCTCTATCTGCATTGCATCGTCGACGCAGCACGACAGGTTATCGAAGTGATCATACTGGTCAAC
>JBFFWN010000206.1:0-6349 GCA_041570235.1 Lysobacterales bacterium
ACCTACGAGGGCAATGCAATGATCAGCAAAATCAAGAAAATTAGCCTTGCCAGCGGCTTGTTGCTGGCTATCACCCTGGCCTCACCTGTTCAGGCTGCAATTGCCATTTCCCTGGAAGAACTGCTGCAACAGGTTAAAACCGGCCGTGTGAATGATGCTGCTGAAAACCAGGCGCGTATTGACAGGTTCCGCGCGGCACGCGCCGAGCAGACAAAACTGCTGGCGGCTGAAAAAGCCGAGCAGAAACGTCAGGAAGATGCTTCCGCACGTATGGAAGCGCAGTTTGAAGTTAATGACGCCCGCATCATCACGCTGGAACAGCAGTTCCAGGAAAGACTGGGTGGTCTTAAAGAACTGTTTGGTGTTCTGCAACAGGCCTCCGGTGACGCCCGTGGTGTATTTGAGAGTTCCATCACCCAGGTACAGTTCCCTGAACGTACCGACTTTCTGCTTGGCTTTGCCCAGAAAATGGGTAAATCCAACCGCCTGGCATCTATCGAAGAGATAGAGCGCCTGTGGTTTGAATTGCAGAACGAAATGACCGAAAGTGGCAAGGTTGTAACCTTTACCACGACGGTGGTTAACTCCAGCGGTGAAGAGAACGAGCAGGAAGTTACCCGTATCGGTTCTTTCAACGTGGTTTCCAATGACAAATACCTGGAGTATTTCCCGGAAACGCAACGTCTGGTTGAACTGCAACGTCAGCCTGCTTCCCGTTACACCAACCGCATTGCAGCCCTGACCAGTGCCACATCCGGTCAAATGCCAATCGCTGTCGATCCGACCCGCGGTCAGTTACTCGGCCTGTTGGTACAGTCGCCAAGCCTGATGGAGCGTGTTGCACAGGGTAAAACAGTTGGTTATGTGATTATCGCCCTGGGTATCGTCGGCGTATTGATCGCTGTCTGGCGTGTGCTGGTACTGTCAGCCGTTGGCGCCAAGGTCAGCCGTCAAATCAAGAACATCAACGAGCCCAACACCAATAACCCGCTGGGTCGTGTACTCAAGACCGCACAGAGCAATTCCAATCTCGACATTGAGACCATGGAACTGAAACTCGGTGAAGCTATCCTGAGGGAGACGCCCAGGCTCAACTCCATGCTGCCGTTGTTGAAAATTATCTCGGTTGTCGCCCCGCTGCTTGGTCTGTTGGGTACGGTAACCGGTATGATCGTGACCTTCCAGGCAATCACCCTTTATGGTGCCGGTGATCCGAAACTGATGGCTGGTGGTATTTCTACCGCGTTGGTTACCACCGTGCTTGGTCTGGTTGTCGCCATTCCGACGGTATTCTTGCATACGCTGGTATCCAGCCGTGCCAGGAGACTGACACAGGTGTTGCAGGAAGAGGCCGCTGGCATGCTCGCTGAGCGTGCTGAAGAGAAACAGTCAGCTGCATAAGGTAAAACAGTCATGGATTTGATTTATTACTATATACCTGCACTGGAAACCATCCGTGACTTCTTGGAACTCGGTGGGGATGTACTATTCGTCATAGGCTTCCTCACCCTGTTCATGTGGACCCTCATCGTTGAACGGTTGTTGTACATGCGCACCGGCCATAAAAAGCTGGCTGCGAAAACCATGCAACTGTGGGAATCACGTGACGAGCACAAGTCCTGGAATGCACATCAGATAAGATCACGCTTGATCTCGCAGGTTGCTGCACAGGTTGAACGTAATATTCCGCTGATCCAGACCTGCGTTGCCCTTTGTCCCCTGCTCGGTTTGCTGGGAACGGTCACAGGCATGGTTGAAGTATTTGAAGTTATGGCCATTTCCGGTTCGGGCAACCCCCGTTCAATGGCTTCGGGCGTATCCAAGGCAACCATTCCTACAATGGCGGGAATGGTTGCGGCCTTGTCCGGTGTTGCCATGGCTACTTACTTACAACGCAAAGCCTCACGGGAGCGCGAGTTGCTCGCGGATAACCTGTACATAGGAAGCAAGTGACGGAAGCGTCGCTGGAGAACTTGAATGAAGCAATTTTTTAACCAAACCCAGGTCGAAGAAGAATCGGAAATCAATATCACGCCCATGCTGGACGTGGTATTTATCATGCTGATCTTCTTCATTGTAACGGCGACCTTCGTGAAGGAAGCCGGTATTGAAGTCAATCGGCCCGATGCAGCTACTGCCACCAAGGCCGAAAATGCCAATATCCTGATTGCGATTGGACCCAATAACGATATCTGGATAGACCGTCGCATGGTCGACATCCGCTCGGTCCGTCCCAATATTGAACGCCTTCACTCCGAAAACCCCCAGGGTTCCGTGGTGATTCAGGCCGACAAAGAATCCAAGACCGATACCTTGATCCAGGTCATGGATGCCTCGCGTCAGGCAGGTGTTTTTAACGTTTCAATCGCAGCTCAAGAGCCTTAAGAACAGCCATGTCAGCAACTATTAATAAAAGACTATCTACAAATCAGGCAGGCAACCTGGTCAGATTGGTGATTGGGCTTACTCTCGCGCTGGCTGTAACCTTGAGCCTGTTCTGGCTGATGCAATACCTGATTGAAACCGCCGATCGCACATTGAACGATTCGGGCGCGGGCAACCTGGTCGATTTCGTCAGGGTAAAACGTGACGAATCTGTCAAACAGCGCCAGGCCAAGCCCAAAAAGCCACCACCACCAGATGCACCACCACCCCAGCCGCCTACACCGCAGTTGGATAACCTCAACCCGAATGCCGAAAAGGTCGCTATCAAGGCCGTACCGGTAGAAACGGATATTGAGATGACAGGTGGATTCAGCCTTGGTGTTGGTGAAGGTGATTACCTGCCAATCGTTAAGGTGGCGCCCATTTATCCCAACAGGGCATTGACCCGGGGTATAGAAGGCTACTGCGTGGTCCAGTACACGGTAACCCGACAGGGAACCACCAAGGATCCGATTGTTATCGAGGACCAGTGTACATCTACACTGTTTCACAGTGCATCGATCAACGCAGCGCTGAAATTTAAATACAAGCCACGGATCATGGACGGTGAAGCCGTAGAGGTTCCTGGCGTACAGAACAAATTTACTTATGAAATTACTGAATAGAAATCTTACCTTAACCAGTACTTCAGCCAAGTCCAGATGTAAACCGTGGGTTGCTGCGGGCCTCGCAATGTTATTGTCGGTTTCGTTAATCAATCCGTTGTATGCGCAAGACGACAAAGACGGCGAAGACCGTAAAACAAAGCAAACCGTGGCCATGAGCCAGCAGGTTTACGAAAAGCTGATGGAGATCCAGGAATTTGTAGAGATTGAGGATTTCGCCAGTGCACAGGCTGCAATAGTCGAGTTGCAGGAAAGGAAAAAACTTTCTCCATATGAAATGGCGCAAATCTGGAATATCTCCGGTTATGCGTACTACCTGCAGGAGAAGTACCCGCTGGCTATCAGTTCTTACGAGAAGGTTTTACAACAGCCTGAACTGCCCGAGGCATTGATGCAAAGTACGCTGAAAACACTCGCACAGCTTCATTTTACGGTTGAAAACTACCAATTGGCGCTGGAAACCGTCGAACGCCTGATGGCAGTGATCGCTGAACCTGCAGCCGATGTTTACATGTTGCTCGGCCAGGCCCACTTCCAGATGGGTGCATACAAGAAGGCTATTGAACCGATCAAGACCGCTATCGATATGTACAAGGACCAGGGCCGCTTACCACGCGAGAACTGGTTGCTGCTGCTGAGAGTATGTTACTGGGAGTTGAAAGATTTCCCCAATATGCTGGTGGTTCTGGAAGAATTGATCGAAGCCTACCCGAAAGACACCTATGTACTGACGCTTGCCGGTGTATACAGCGAACTGGGTGATACCAAGAAACAGCTTGCGTTGACCGAAGCGCTTTATGAGAAAGGTTACATCGATGGCAAGTCTCATGCGGTCAACCTGGCCAACCTGTATTTGCTACATGGGCAGCCTTACAAGGCGGCAACCCTGCTTGAAAAGGAAATGGCTTCTGGTGCTGTAAAGTCCGATGTCAGGAATTTGCGTTTGCTGTCTCAGTCCTGGTACTCGGCACGTGAAGACGAAAAGGCCATTCCGCCCCTTAAACAAGCCGCAGCATCAAGTGATGATGGTGAGTTGTACATCAGGCTGGCCCAATCCTACCTGAACCTGGAAAGGTGGAACGAAGCGGCAGATGCCGCCAAGAAAGCCCTTGCAGCCGGTGGTCTCAAACGGATGGATACCGCCAACATCATGTATGGTATGGCGCTGTTCAACCAGAAGAAGCTGGAACAGGCAAGGCGTGCGTTCCAGGCAGCGGGTGAAGACAACCGCAGCAAACGCGCTGCTGCACAGTGGATCAAGTACGTGGACAGTGAAATTCGCCGACGCGATACACTGGAACAAAAATTACCTGAAATTGAGGCCAGGAGCGTAGACGATATCCTGAAAGCCAACACAGGCAGGTAATTGAGCTAAATCAAACCTTTTAAAAAAAACCCCGGTCCAGACCGGGGTTTTTTTTGCATTCCAAAACCGTGCGGACTGAATCTATGCAGGCTCGTTTCCGGGCAGATAGTGAACGACGCGGATATTCTCCATTGTTACCAGGGCGCCACAGCGTGCCTCGTCAAACAGTTCTGAAAGCACAGATTGAAAACGGGTGATCTTATCCTGCTCGTCTACGATCTCGATCAGCATCGGCAAGTCGGATGACAGGTCGAGGATTTTTTGTGTGCGAATCCTGGCCGTGGCGCCAAACCCCATAACCCCTTTTAATACAGTGGCGCCGGCAAGGTCTGCGTCGCGCGCCCGCCTGACAACAGCTTCGTATAGCGGAACGTGGCCCAACTTGTCGCTTTCGCCAACAAACACTCTTAACAACACCGCCTGCCCTGTGATTTTCATACCTACCTCAACATCCACTCACTGAGTAGCAAACCAATAACAAAAGCCAAACCCGCACCCACCATGGTGGTGACAAAATAGGAGGATGCATAAAAGAATTCCTTGTCCTGGATAAACTGTCCAAGCTCATAGACAAATGACGACATGGTGGTAAATCCGCCGCAGAAGCCCGTCGCCAACAGTAAGCGCATCTCCGTTGAAAGCACCTGCGAAGAGGCGCCCAAACCTGCAATAAGGCCGATCAACAGACAGCCGGCAATATTGGAAATCAGCGTGCCAAACGGAATGCTGAATGCTGCAATGTTTTGCGTGACCAGTGACATCGCGTATCGACTGATGCCGCCAAACATGCTTCCAAGCCCGACATACAAGAATGGGATCAATGCGTTCAAGTCTGATTACTCCGTAAATCCATGATCACATGATGCGTTGCAGCCTGCCTTGAAGCAAGCTTGGAATCATGTCGACGGTATTTCAGAGTCGAACTTAATCGCTACCGGCTTTATCCGGTACCTGGTCCATTTCCTCAATGGTAACCGTGCCGGTCTTCTCCTCTTCCCGTTTACGGTTGATTTCATTCAGGTGTTCCAGCACAGCCGGACTGTAGCGACTGGCGGCTTTCGCCTTCGTTGTCAGCCGGGATGAGTTGGCTCCCTGTACCCCTCCAACCAGGGCGGCATTGCTTGATCCAAAGCTTCCACCAAGGTCCCGTGTGCTTCCATACAGGTCGGTGACGGTCCAGTCGTTTATATCCGCCTTTATGGTTTTTGCTGCCTTTAACTCCGCTTTCTCTGCGCCCTCAAGGTAGGTCAGCAGGTGTTTGGCCAGATCTGCCTGGAAGTCATTGAAGAACGATGCATTACGTTGATACAGGCTTGAGACACGGAAGACCTTCGCGTTCTTGCTTTCGGTTCCACGGTTGGAATTGATGAACTCGAGCGCATTATCGATCAGATCAGCATAAACATATTTTCCTGTAAATGCGTCCTTGCGAATATTGGGGCCACCTATGATGCCCTGGTATAGGCCATATACAATCAGTGGGTTGCTGTCGTAATTTTGTTTCAGTATCGTGAACTGGATGTCATTCAGGCTCAAAGGGACACCCGCAACTGTTAAGATCTTCTTGTCCAGGATCGATTCTTTTCCGGTCAGCAAGTCTTCCAGCTCACGTTGCGGATACACCTTGACGATTTCATCGAGGATGGTGACATTGTAGAGATTCAACCAGTAGGCCAGTTGCTCGTCGCGAGACAATTTGGCCAGTGGATTGACGGATGGAATACTCTCGAGCCGGTTTCGAATAGCGCGCAAGGTCTGCTGATTTTCCTCGTTATCGGCAAAGATCTCGAAAAAAAAGCGGTTGCCTTCACTGATGGTTGCCCGGTTGATCGAGAATTTCATCCTTGTACCGGTTTTGGATTTCGGCGGGCTGACTTTTTTCCGGTCGGAACGGCCCGTATTCAACACAACGGCGTCCAACAGGGAATTAAGA
>JBFFWN010000207.1:0-6328 GCA_041570235.1 Lysobacterales bacterium
CATCATGTAGGTAAAGTTGATGGTGGCGCTGGTGGCCGGTTCAACCGAAACCACAGCGTGGTTATCGGATTGTGGCCTGACGTTGGAGGCGCCGACTCGAACCAGCCAGTCACCCGGCCCAAATGCTGCGGCCGTGTTGATCAGTCCCATGCTCAGGGCCAGCCCCGTGCTTATTGCCAACTTAAGAGTGGTTTTCATTTCATCTCTCCCTGCATGTTCGGTTTAGATGAAAGAAATATAAGCAAGATCGAATCCATGCGTAATGATCTGAATCAACTCAATGAGCGAGAAACCCGATTCTGCAAAAATTCAGGTCAAAAATCCGGCGCCGGAGTCATGCGTTTTCGCGGAGGATCATAAAAGGCATCCTTGATGACCACGGCCCCGGCCATTACCCGGCTCCACTTCAACTCGCGTTGGTAATAAATCTCGGCTGTCAGTTCCTCGCCCGGTTTGCCGTAGCGCGCTTCAACCGAGGCCAATGCGATGCTTGCCTTTGCCGAAGGTGACCACATCGCAGAGGTAACGGCGCCAATGACTTTTTTACCCTTGTAAATATAGGCATCCTTTGCCGGTTTGTTGCCTTCGATATCCAACCTGACGCATTGGTACCTCGAGCCGCGCTGTTTTTCCTCCAGTAAGGCCTGGCGACCGTTAAACACCGGTTTTTGAAAGTGAACAAGCCATTCAAGACCCAATTCAAAAGGTGAGCGTGTGTGCGTGGCGCGCACGGTTTGATGGGCGGGCATAAAATCATGTTTGGCCTGGATAAAACCCGCCTCGATGCGCAGGTGCTGCAGGGCCTGTTCACCAAAAGGCTTGATACCGTGTAACTCACCGGCCTCGAACAGACGGTCCCAGAGCATCACGGCGTGATCATGATCGATCCACAGTTCATATCCCAGGTCGCCGGTAAAGCCGGTGCGCGAGACCATCAGCTCGGTGCCTTCAAATTCGAAATACTCAATGCCGAAGGGTTTCAGGTTTTCAATCCCCGTGAGCCCCATGGTTTTCAGCGTGGCGCATGAGGTCGGGCCCTGCAGCGCCAGGGCGGCGACATCGTGGGTGTCTTCATGCACCTCAACTTCCAGGCCAAAGGCGTTGGTCAGCAGCCAGTCGATATGGTGTTCCTGCGAGCACAGGCGGTAATCGCCCTCACTCAAATGGAAAATGGTGCCGTCATCGATGACCTGGCCCTGTTCGTTGCACCAGACCGTGTAGCCAACGCGCTTGTGGCCAATTTTGCTGACATCCCTGGTCACCAGGCGGTTCAGGTATTCAAGCGCATCCCTGCCGCTGATGCGGTGTTTGACCATCGACGACAGGTCGAAAACCCCGCAGGCATTACGGCAGGCAAAGTATTCGAGGTCGGCATCGAAATAGGCGGCGGCAGACAGGTAATCGCCCCAGCGGTTCCACATCCTGAGCTTGTTAAGCGCCTTTGTGCGTGAATGAAAGGGGCTTTCAAATACGTTGGTTTTATAATGGCTTTCTGTGATCAGTTGCGAGTGTCTCATGATGATCTCCTCATGTTGATCTCCTTTGGCCACCGGCCAACAACGCACGGGCGGCATTACGTCCGGCGCTGCCCATGACACCGCCGCCCGGATGGCTTCCGGCACCGCACAGATACAGGCCATCCACCGGTGTGTGGTACTGCGCCACGCCCGGCACAGGGCGCATCATCAGGAACTGGTCCAGTGCAAGTTCACCGTGGTGCCAGTGGCCGCCTGAAACATGAAATTCGCGTTCGATATCCACCGGTGTCAAAAGCTCGGCATGAAGAACCTGCTCACGGATTCCCGGTGCATAACGCGCGATCAGGTCGATACACTTGTCGATAAATACCTGTTTTGAGCCGGGCCATCCGGCCTTTAGTTGATAGGGCGTGTATTGAACCACGGCGGACAGGACATGCCGGCCGTCGGGTGCAAGCGAATCATCATTGAGGCTGGGAATGGTGATTTCAGCAACGGGTTCAGCCGAATACTCACCGTACTTGGCATGATTGAAGGCTCGCTCCACGTATTCGATATCCGGAGCGATGACCAGGCGATCGCCCGCCTGGTCTTTATCCAGGCCGGTAAATTCGGGGATACCGGCCAACGCCAGGTGCAATTTGGACGCGTTGCCGCCCTGACGGAAATTGTGGATTTTTCTGACCAGGCCGGCCTCTATATGCCTGGCGCCCAACAGTTTGAAAAAAGTGGTCTTGGGGTCCGCGTTGGAGATCACGGTTGCAGCCATGATTTTCTCTCCGGTATCCAGCTCAACGCCTTCAGCGCGGCCATTCGCGACCAGGATTTGCGATACCCTTGAGGATGTTCTGATTTCGGCGCCATGGCTGCCCGCAGCATTGGCGATGGCCTGGCTGACGGCGCCCATGCCTCCCACGGCCTGGCCAATACCACCCCCACCGCTCCACCGGTGCAATGCACAAAATACGCTGTTATTGGAGCGCGGACCCAGGAATGATCCGAGCACACCATCAAGACTCAGTGCACCCTGAATCATCGGGTGTTCAAAATTTTCCTTGAGGACATCGTAGATATTGATACCAGTGATGCGCAGAAACTCGCGCATGTCGGCGGTGCCCAGGCGGCGGATGCTCCATGCGGTTTTTGCCAGTCCGAGGATGTCGTCTGTGTTGCTGGTGCGGATTCGGGGCGGAACCCGGTTGTGCAGGCCGCCAATTACGGCGGCAAAGCGCTTCATGAACCGGTGGTACTCAACCATGGCCTGCCGGTCCTCACCGGATACCCCCTCGCCGATGACCTGGTCACCTGAAAACCTCAGGTGCCGGCCGCTTTCGGCAAGGGCGATCGTCCCCATGTCTTTTCTGGCCATTTTCAGGCCATGGGCATCGAGTTTCAGTTCATTGCTGATTTTTTGATCCAGCATATTGAGCAGGTGGGCGACGGGTGAAACCCTGAAGCCCGGGGCAAACTCGCGGGTAACCGCCATGCCCCCGACCTGTTCATTTGCTTCCAGCACCATGACTTTTCTGCCGGCCTTTGCAAGGTATGCGGCACAGCTCAGGCCATTGTGGCCGGCGCCGATAATGACCACCGTGTTTTTATCAGTCATCGAGCCAGCCCTCGGGTACATTATTGGGTTTTCGCAGGTCACGTAAAATTTCACGCGCTGCGTTGGCGCCCGGGGCGGCCATCACGCCACCACCCGGATGGTTGGATGAGCCACACATGTACAGGCCTTTAAGCGGTCCGCGGTATTGCGCATAACCCGGAATCGGGCGGTTGAACAATAGCTGGTCCATGGTCAGTTCACCCTGGAATATGTTTCCGGAAGTAAGCCCGACTTCATCTTCCAGTTCACGCGGTGTGCGAATTTCCACGTGCCGTATCAGTTCGCGAAACCCCGGCGCGTATTTTTCAATTTGCGTGAGCACCGTTTCGCCAAACTGGTCGCGCAATTCATCGGTCCAATCCCCGCCGTTTACCTTGGGTGGCACGTATTGAACAAATACCGACATGAAATGCTTGCCGGGCGGCGCCATGGTCGGATCGGTCATGGTGGGTATCAGCATGTCGACATAAGGGTCTTTTGACCAGGTGCCGTTCTTCCAGTCATCATAGGCCCGCTCCAGCCGTTCAACCGAATCTATCAGGTGCATATCGCCACCGGAGAGTTCCGGATTGTCTTTGAGGGCGGTAAATTGCGGCAGGCCGTCGAGGGCAATATTGATTTTTCCGGATGATCCGCGAATTTTGAAATTCCTGACTTTCCTCAGAAAGCCGGGTTCCAGGTCGCCGGCATCCATGCACTCCAAAAAAGTGCGGGGAAATGTCATATTCGATACCACGACATCCGCGTAATAATCATTGCCGTTGTCAAGCGCCACGCCGACCGTACGGCCATTTTTAACAATGATCCTGTCAACACCCGAACCGGTGACAAGTTCGCCGCCATGCTCTTCGAAACAATCGTTCATGGCCTTTGCTATGGCGCCCATGCCGCCGCGAGCAAAACCCCAGGCGCCCATGCTGCCGTCGACATCACCCATCTTGTGATGCAATAAAACATAGGCCGTGCCCGGAGACATCACGCCCATTGCCGAACCGATGATGCCACTGCCCGCCTTGGATGCCTTGATCAGCGGGTTTTCGAAGTATTCATCCAGGAAGTCAGAAATGCTCATCGTGTAAAAACGCAACATGTCATAGACGACGTCTTCGGTGAGTTTGAGCACCTCTTTGGCCATGTAGACCATTTCCATGATATCCCGCGGCCTGAACGAGGCGGGATCGGGGGCCGTGCGCAAAAGAAATTTTCGTATATAGCGGCATTGACGCATGATGTCGCGGTCGAAACGAACCGCCGCATCGGCATCACGAAGGCTGTGACGCTGCATCTCACGGCGGGAAACATCGTGGTCAATATAATGCCCGATATAGTCGCCGTTCTCCGCCATCGTGACACTGCCGGCGTAGGGGACGACCTGCAGGCCGTATTTGGCCAGGTTCAGTGAGCGGTAGACCTCGGGACGCAGAAGGCTGCACACGTAGGAACAGTTTGAATAAATCCAGTCCTCGTGCAGATTCAGGCTGACCGTGGCGCCGCCGATATAATCATTTTTTTCAACCACCAGGGTCTTCAGGCCGGCCTTGGCGAGATAAGCCGCATTGGTCAGGCCGTTGTGCCCGGCGCCAATGATGATAGCATCATATTTTTTCAAGCAAATAACTCCAGCGCCTGTCTGTTTTTTTGATCGTATAGGTTCGCACACAAGCACGGGGCTGTGCAACAAAAATGCCAAATATAATGAATGAATGATCATTCATTCGTTGAAAAGAAAACGGCAAGGTTTTATGCTGAAGAAGTGGTCGGCTCCGTGCTCGTCATTGCAGGATTATTTTTAAGTTTTCGGCAGGCAATTGTCTGCGAGGTGGATATTCGCTTCAATGGTCACAAAACCAAAAACAAAACGCCGTACCGCATCCAGGCAGGTGCGTAAAAAGCAGTTGATCAAGGCGACCATCAAGTCCATCGCCAGGCATGGCCTGTCGGTGACCACCATGGCCACGGTTTCAAAAGAGGCGGGTCTCAGCCAGGGTATCATCAACCTGCACTTTCAGAGCAAGGAGCGCCTGCTCGAGGAAACCCTTCGCCACGTGGTGGATGAATACCGAAGCACATGGAACAAGGCGCTGGAGGACAGCGGTGATTCCGCCGTGGAAAAACTGGTGGCCCTGGTCGGTGTTGATTTCGACCGTAAGGTCTGTCACGCCGACAAGCTGGCCGTCTGGTTCGCCTTTTGGGGAGAAAGCCGCTCAAGGCCGACCTATCGAAAGATCTGCGCCCAGCGTGACAGGGAATACCGTCAGGGACTGAGCGGTATTTGCGAACACATTATCACTGAAGGCCAGTACCCGATTGACGCAGACGTGGTTGCCTTTGGAATATCTGCCATGAATGAGGGCCTGTGGCTGGATATCCTGTTGAATCCAACAGAACTGGACCGCAAAATTGCGTGCGAGGTCAGTATGTCCCATCTGCGTCATATTTTTCCTCGTCATTTTGATCTTCGATAAGGATTTGATATGGATAAACGGTCAATAGCAGCACTGATTGACAACCAGGCCCCCGGCAGGGCGCTTGCGCAGGCTTTTTACACCGATGCGGACATCTACCAGCGGGACATCGATGAAATATTCCTGAAATCCTGGCTATACGCGGGTCATGGCAGCGAAATACCCGGGGTGGGTGACTACTTTTTGTTCGAACTGGCGGGAGAGTCGGTCATTATCGTGCGCGACAGCGACCGGGGCATCAACGCCATCGTCAATGTCTGCCGGCATCGTGGTTCAAAAGTCTGTGTTGACAACAGGGGCTGCGCCAAGAAACTGGTATGCCGCTACCATGCCTGGGTATACGAGCTGGATGGCGAGCTGCGGTCGGCGCCGCATATGGCGGATGATTTTGACAGGTCAGGCCTGTCGCTCAAGAGAATTCATTGTGAAACACTGGATGGCATGATTTTTGTCAATTTTGCCGACCAGCCTGCATCATTTGACTGTATTCGGAATGGTTTGTCCGGGTGTTTAAAGCCCTACCGCCTGGACCAGGCCAAGGTGGCTCACCGCCAGAGCTATCCGATAAAGGCAAACTGGAAGCTGGCGGTTGAGAACTATACCGAGTGCTACCATTGCGCCCCCTCGCATCCTGAATATTCACGCGGTCACAGCCTGGCCAAGCCCGGCGCGCGGGAAACAGAAATGATGGAGCAGGTGATGGCGCAGGCGAAGGCCTGCGGCTTGAGTGATAAAAAAGCCAGCCGCCTGTATGAAAATGCCGAGGGATTCGGTGC
>JBFFWN010000208.1:0-6220 GCA_041570235.1 Lysobacterales bacterium
ATCGACGAGGCAATGCAGGTTACCAAGGATAATTATTATGGCGTTGCCAGGGCGCACCCCGGCAAACCAGTCGTGATCACCGAAGCGGGATGGACAACCAATTCCGATGGCCGGGGCATCAACCCGGGCAATGTCTGTGAACAACGCCAGGAAACCTATTATCACGCGCTGGCGGACTGGAGTGAAAAGGAGGACATCATGACGTTCTTTTTTGAAGCATTTGATGAATTATGGAAAGGCTCAGAGGAACCCATGGAGCCGGAAAAACACTGGGGCATATTTACCGTCGACAGAAAACCCAAAAAAGTCATGCAGCCCATCTTTCCGGGCCTGCTGTAATGAAGCATGATAAAAAAACCGAGGAAGATGTTGTGCCGATAAAACGAAGAGCCCTGTTTGGTTCAAGACATCCGGGGTCATCAATGAAACATGTACTATGGCTCACGGCTTTTATTTTGATAGCGGCAACAATGTCACAATCGGTCGCCGCACAAACGCCAAAAGACCCGCAGGATCCCCAAGTGAACATTCAACAACTGGTTTCCCAATTAACATTAGAGGAAAAGGCAAGCCTGATGTCCGGTCGCGACGACTGGAGTACACAGTCGATTGGAAGATTGGATATCCCCTGGATATGGCTATCCGATGGCCCCCACGGACTGCGGCGTGCACCACAGACCAACAAGGCCGGTTATGGTGATCAGCTGCCGGCGACGGCTTTTCCAACCGCATCTGCGCTGGCCGCCACCTGGGACCTGGATCTGATTTACGAGCTTGGCGGGTTTCTTGGCCACGAGAGCCAGGCGCAAGGTGTAAACGTGTTGCTGGGGCCCGGCGTCAATATCAAGCGCTCGGTCCTGGGTGGCCGGAATTTCGAGTTCTTTTCAGAAGACCCGGTTTTGGCGGGTGAGCTCGGCGCTGCTTACATTAACGGTGTACAAGGCCAGGGTGTTGGCACCTCGTTGAAACACTACGCTGCCAATAATGTTGAAACCAGGCGCATGTATATGAACTCCGACGTAGATGACCGGACCTTGCATGAAATTTACCTGACGCCTTTTGAAATTGCGGTCAGAAAAGCCCAGCCCTGGACAGTCATGGCCAGTTACAACCGCATCCAGGGGGAATATGGCACCCAGAACGCCTACCTGCTGACGGATATTCTGAAGCAGCAATGGGGTTACCAGGGTATCGTCATTTCAGACTGGTTTGCCATCGTGGACAGGGTCGCGGCAGTCAAAGCAGGCATGCATATCGAAATGCCCGGCCTGAATGCGGTCAATGACAATCTGATTGTTGAGGCCGTCAAAAATGGCGAGCTGGATGAAGCCTTGCTTGACACCATGGTGACAGAAATCCTGGAGATTGTATTCAGGGCAAAATCCCTCCAGAAACAGGGTGTCGAACTGGATGTGGAAAGGCATCATAGTCAGGCGCGCCGTGTCGCTGCTGAGTCCATTACGCTGTTAAAAAATGAAAACAGCGTATTACCCGTCAACCCGAAACAATACCGAAAGGTCGCCATCATTGGCGAGTTTGCGGTTAATCCGCGTTTCCAGGGTAATGGCAGTTCAGAAGTGAAGCCCACCAGGCTCGACCAGTTTTTAGAGCTGGTGAGGCAGGAATATGGTGACCAGGTTCAGTTCAGCTACGCGCAAGGATATCAATTATCCGACGATGATGATTTTTCACTTATCGATCAGGCCAGGGAAGTTGCCGCGAGCGCGGATATTGCCCTGGTGTTCGCCGGTCTTCCGTTGCACTACGAATCGGAGGGCATCGACCGGACCCATATCGACATGCCAGCATCGCACAACCGCTTGATCAGCGCGGTTGCCGAGGTTCAGCAGAACACGGTTGCCGTGTTGACCAACGGCAGCGCGGTCACCATGCCCTGGGTTGACCAGGTCAGCGGCATCCTCGAGACCTGGCTGGCCGGCCAGGCGGGCGCCGGCGGAATTGCAGACGTGATATTTGGCAAAGTGAACCCTTCAGGAAAGCTGGCGGAGACGTTTCCGGTAAAACTTGAAGATACGCCGGCCTTTTTTAACTTTCCTGGCGAACAGGGCGAAGTATTGTACGGCGAGCAGATTTTTGTCGGTTATCGCTATTACGACAAGAAAAAAATTGAACCACTCTTTCCATTCGGATTTGGCCTGTCCTATACCGATTTTGAGTACAGCGACCTGCAGTTTTCCGCTGCCAATATCACCGACAAGACCGGCCTGGAACTCACTGTGAAAATCAGGAATACCGGTGATGTTGCCGGTAAAGAGATCGTGCAGATTTACGTGACCGATATGCAAAGCAGCCTCCAACGGCCCGAAAAAGAACTCAAGAAATTTGAAAAAATTGCGCTTGAGCCAGGCGAAGAAAAGACCGTCACATTTCAACTCGATGGCCGCGACTTTTCCTATTACGACGCCATCCGCAAAATGTGGATCGCGGAAAGCGGTGAATTTGTAATTTCTGCCGCCTCGTCATCACGCGATATCCGCCTGTCACAACCGGTTACTTTGCAATCGACGCAGCAGGTTCCCCTGGCCTTTGATGAGTACACCTTTTTTAAGGAGTACTGGAAACATGATCAAACCCGTGAACTTCTGAAACAAATGGTGCCTAACTGGATTAAAGGGTTCACAGCTGAGGGGAAAAGCGCCGATGAGGCAGAATTCCAGGATTTTATGGTCGAGCACCCATTGATCAAATATCCCTATATCACCAATGGTGAGATCACCCCCGAACAGGTCAAAGAGCTGGTTAAGAAAACCCGGGAAATGACCTTTACACCTTGATATCAGCTATTTGAATGAGTGTATAAAAAACACGGGATTAAGTCTTGGCAAAGACAGGCTTGTGCAAGAACCGGTAAAGCGAGACTGACATGAAAAAATTTCTGCGTTTAATTATGTTATTGACCCTGGCGTTTTCTGCCCATGGTCAATCACAAGCGAATGGCCCTTCATTGCAAATCACCGCGAAAGATATTTTGGGTAACCCCGATTACCCGGCATTTTCCTACGGTGGTTACCGTGAAAAAACCCGCGACAATAATGTACCCAGCGTGGATGAACTGAAGGAGGATATGAAAATTTTATCCGCCATGGGCATAAAAATTATCCGCACCTACAACACGCAAAAATATGCCCATGCCGAGAATCTGCTCAAAGCCATTCGTCAGTTGAAAGATCAGGACCAGAACTTTGAAATGTATGTCATGTTGGGCGCCTGGATCGATTGTAAAGACGCCTGGACGGATACGCCGAATCACGCCGAAGGTGATGTGGAGGGCAATACTGCAGAGATCGAAGCGGCCATCAGGCTAAGCAATGCCTATCCGGACATAGTGAAAGTGATCGCCGTTGGCAATGAGGCGATGGTGCATTGGGCCGTGACCTATTTTGTCGCCCCCGGGGTTATCCTCAAGTGGGTAAATCACCTGCAGGAATTGAAGGCCTCGGGCGGTATTCCCGCAGATGTGTGGATCACCAGTTCAGATAATTATGCCTCCTGGGGCGGCGCTGACAAGAGTTACCATACCGAGGATTTGGTGGCCTTGATAAAGGCGGTCGATTTCATCTCACTGCATACTTATCCGTTCCACGACAGCTATCACAATCCCGCATTCTGGGGCGTTAATGCCGAAGAAGAGGGCCTGTCAGAGGCCGAAAAAGCAGATGCGGTCATGTTACGGGCAAAGAACTACGCGATCTCTCAATATCAGAGCACCAGGGAGTATATCCAGTCACTGGGGATAGAAAAGCCGATTCACATTGGTGAAACCGGTTGGGCCAGCAAGGACAGTTCGCATTTTGGTGCTGCGGGTTCACATGCTGCAGACGAGTACAAGCAAAAACTGTATTACCAGCACATGCGTGACTGGACCAATCAATCGGGAATCTCGCTGTTTTTCTTTGAAGTATTTGATGAACAGTGGAAAGACCAGGAAAGTGAGTTGGGCTCTGAGAACCATTTTGGCCTGATTAACCTGAAAGGCGAGGCAAAATATGCCTTATGGGATATGGTTGACGCGGGCACATTCAAAGGTCTGACCAGGAACGGGATGGCTATCACCAAAACCTATGCTGGAAATGAAGAGGCGCTGCTGGCTGACATTCTGCCAGTACCTTCCAAGAGTGAAATTCCTGTTCGCGAAATATCAACCGTTAACAGTAACCGTCGACCGGGAGAAGCGGTCACCGAGTCAAGTTACGTCATTATCAGCGACACCCTGGTGCCGGACACCACGAACAATGCCACTTACCCGAGTGAGAAAATCAAGCTGGTGTCCTGGAATGGCGGCTGCGAAGTTGTCTTGACCAATGATGGCTTAATCAAGGTTAAAACCGGCAGCGGTGAGTGGTGGGGCTGTGCCCTTGAGCTCGATGGCGGCATCGGTGAAGACCTGTCAGCATTCAAATCCGGATATCTTCATTTCAAAATCAAGGGTCATCCTAAATCCGTTTTTGAACTTGGATTTCATACCGGGTCTTTTGCCAGGGATACGCAGGTTAAAAATTATGTGCGCTTTGCACCAGGTGGCCAGTATTCTGTCCAGAATGACTGGACGGAATACAGCATTCCGTTTTCCGAGTTGAACAAAGGCGCCAACATGAAGGATTTGGCAGGGTTACTCTATATCATGGGGCATGTTGATCTCGGCGGGGAGCATTTATACCTGAAGGATATTTACTATTCAAAACACTAAACCGGATCGTTAGTGAAGTGTGTATATTGTCTGCTACCAATCAACCCATGATGAACAATTGACCATGACAAATCCCGATGTAGTAGGTAACTTATTAAACGTGGCGGAAATCTCGGCTGCTTTTGCAGGTTTTGCAGCCCTTGTCAGTGTGCTGCGCCAGCGAGGTACGCGCGCTGATGCCCTGCACGATATTTTGCGGCTGCGTATCGTGATCTCAACCAGCATGGTCGTTGTCGTCGCAGCACTGATCCCGGTTGGCCTGGTCGGTTTTCAACTGTCCGAACGCATGGTTTGGGGTATTTCCGCGGCCACGCTGTTGCTATTGAATTACGGGGTTATTTACTCGTTCATCAAGTCCTACAAACCAGTAGAGGGCAGGTTTCCGCCCGATAACTTCGCTGTGGTTGTCGTAACTGCACTGGAATTCATGGACCAGGCAGCCTTGGTCCTTGTGTTATTGAATTTGTGGCCAAGCCTGAATTACCCACTGTACCTCGCTGCACTGATATTCAATATTTGCCAGGCCGCCTTTGTATTCGTGCGCTTTGTCGGTTCGGAGTTTAGCGTCAAAGAAGTATAGGCCCGCAAATCAGTCTTTCAGATGGGCTCCTTCGTCAGTTCGCCATTGACCTGCCGGTAAATACCCAGCGGGTTTTCATTTTTCAGGGCATCGGGCAACAGCTGATCCGGACAAGCCTGGTAGGCGACAAAACGGGCAAACCGCACGATGGCGCCGGTACCCACGCTGGTGCTGGTGGAAACCGAGGAAGCAGGATAGGGCCCGCCATGTTGTTGTGACGGACATACCTCTACACCGGTTGGGAAGCCGTTAAAAATCACCCTGCCCACTTTTTGCGCCAGTGTGTTATTCAGCCGTTCGGCCAGGTCAGGATCATCATCGGCATGTATGCTGGCGGTCAGGTTGCCATTCAGATTCCTGGCAATCTCCAGGATCTGATCGTCGTTATCACACACGACATACAGGGTGACCGGGCCAAACACCTCTTCGGACAGGCTGCTATCCTCGAGAAAATGCTTTGCGCTGGTTTTGATCACGGCATTGGGTGGCGTCATGCTTCCCTGGTCAAATTCGGCTTCGTTTAACCACTCTGTATGCGGATGATCCTTCAACCGTTTCAGGCCGCGTTGCAGTGATTCGGCAATTTGCGGGTTGAGTAAATAACCCCGGGGCGCTTCTGACAAAGCTTTTTTCAGCGTGGTTTCGAATCTTTCGTTGGCGACGGACACGGCCAGGCCCGGTGAGGTGCAGAATTGCCCGGTACCCATGCAGACCGAGCCGCTGAGCCCTGCTGCAATGCTCTCAGCAGCGGTTTTCATGGTCTCCGGACCGATAAACAGGGGGTTGATGCTGCCCATCTCCGCGTATACCGGAATGGGTTTGGGCCTGGCTGCGGCGATATCCATCAGGGCCCGCCCGCCGGCTTCAGAGCCGGTGAAACCCACTGCCTGTATCGACGGGTGTTTAACGAGCCCGGTACCCAAGCCGTACCC
>JBFFWN010000209.1:0-6113 GCA_041570235.1 Lysobacterales bacterium
TATGCCAATCAGAACGACTTTGTCCGGATTCAACTTGGGGCTAAAGCCCAATATGCCGGCAAGATCGGGTTCTCCGCGCCCCAGCAGGTGGGCCAGCGGCATGCCGTGAATATTGCCGCTGGGTGATACACCGGGAATATTCATGTCGCCGTGGGCATCAAACCAGATCAGCCCCATCTCCTCATTGCGGGCGCGGTAGTGTGCAACAGCACCTGCAACCGTGCCCATGGCGATGGAGTGATCGCCGCCAATCACCAGCGGAAACTCGCCATCGTCCATGTGGTCCCTGACGCACTCCGCCAACTCGGTGCAAACTTCCAGGATTTCCGGCTTGTAACGTGCCTTGCTGTCTTCCAGCGAACGGGTTTCCATGGCCGGCACGAAGATATCCTCCTCACGCGCCACCTGGTAGCCCATTTTGCGGATGGCTGCACCGAGGCCGGCAATACGCATGGCGGAAGGGCCCATATCGGTGCCGCGACGGCTTGCCCCGTGATCCATGGGCACACCGATGATACGTACTACTTGTTCTTGCCTGTCTTTCATATATGGCCTGTAAGGTGTCAGATTTCTGCGCGCATTCTATCCCTTTTGCACTTGCTATTCGCCATCCAGGGCCTTGTAGCGCACCATCAGGAAGCGGTAGGTACTGGCATCCCTCAGGTTCTGTGCCAGTTTTTCATGCAAATCGGGTGTCCACGTGATGTGCTTGTTGATGAAATCAGCGGCCAGCTGGCTGTCACCTTTTTGCTGTATGTTCAGCACTTCCGCCAGCATCGAGCTGATCACATCCAGGTAGCGCTCATAGTGAATCGTCAGCTTTGCATCCACCGGATCAAAGCTCAGAAAACCGTGCTCCAGAAAGTAGTTCATCTGCATCAGCTGCATGGTCTGGTAGGGCTGTTCGCGGGTGCGTGGCTGGCTCTTTTGCAGCACACGTAATACGCTGGCCGCTTGCACCGAGCGGTACACCTCGTCACTCATCACGCCGGTGGCATTCCAATGCGCGGATGTAAAGCCCGAAACCAGGTCGGCCTTCATTTCTTCGTAATGACTTCCCCAGGGGCTAAGTGCCTCATTCAGATCCTTTCCATCAAGGGTCTGGTCCACACCAAGGTAGTGACCTACCTCGTGCCACAGTGTGCGGTAAAAGGGTCCGTCAATCGTCAGGTCGTTGGCAAACCCGGGCTTCACAGCGGCCTGAAACGTCTCCTGCCTGCCTTCAAACAGCTCCGGGTTGGCCATGATGTTGTATCGCAGCAATATCGTGCGCCCGTACTTGCGTGTGTGCGACGAGTCGTTTGGAAGGATCGATGCCGTGTTGCCGCCGCGTGATTGCCCGAAATCGGCGATGATGTTGTAAACCCCAACCGGGATGTCCTGCTGGATTTTCCGGTCCGCACCCGCCGGCAGGCTGTCCTGTATGGCCTGCAAACCACCGAGTGCTGCCGAAAGCTCATTGCTCTTTTCAACATCACGCAGCAACACGTTCATGCTCCAGAACGATTTCACGCCATATAGTGAATCCGCATAGACCTCGTAACTGCCGATCTGTGCGTTCAGGCGTCTGAACTGGCCGCGGACCCAGGATGCATCGCCCGCTTCATAGTTATCCGTCAGCAGGTCCCGTGCCCTCAACGAAAGGTAGGCGGCAAAATCGGGGTCTTCAGTCTTTACGTCTTCGGCGGCCGAATTGATCAACTCGTAGGCTTTCAGAATATCCGGAGCCCAGCGCACGGAGTAGGGAAGGGCATACCATGGGGCATCGTCTTCGCCTTTCTGAATGGCCTCAAGCCGGTCGCGCAAACCGGGGTGCAATACATCCAGGACAGCGTATTGCTCCAGCATGGCCAGGTCCCTTTCAAGGTTACCTGCCGTGCTCTCACGCACCACGGTCCTCACGTCCAGAAACCCCGCCGCCAGTTCCGGCCGTTTTGCAAGAAAGTCATCCAGTACTTCGGTGGTCATACCTTGCGGGTAGACATTTTTGCCTGGTTGTTCCTCGCTCACCGGCAGTATCGCAACACGCTGGTTGTCAAGCGTGGTGGTCACAGGGCCCTTGGAACGGTAATAGATATCGAGCAGGGCCTGGGTGTGTTTTCCGCCGCTGTGCAATTTTTGTAAGGCATCCAGCGACTCAAGCGCCTGAGGGTGAATGGAGTCTTCGTATAAACGGTTGAAAATGATGCCAGCCTCAATCAATTTTTCGGCGGCCGCCTTCTCAGCCGGCGTCAATGACGAGATATCCGGGTCCAGCGTGATATTGCGGGTCTTGGCCAATACTTCAGATGCCTGCTCCATCGACCAGTAACCGTCCGGAAGATCCTGCGCCAGGTTCTCGTTAATATACAGGCCAGAGGCCATCAGTGATGTCAGTATCAAAGTTCTGGTTTTCATCGGTCACCTGTGATGAGTGCGAAGAGAGAAGTTGACTGGTTTCGAACGGGAATTATATGCGAAAACGTGGCTGGCGTGGATAGGTTGGGGTTTACTGATACTGCAGATTTGAGCGGTAAAGGTCAGGTCACGATTATTGTTGATATCGTTCGTGAACAGCGTGTATCCACAATGATCGCGACCTGACCGCCTGCCCCCCATACAAAAGCCACAGTCCCCCCCCGGTTAACTTGGGTCTTGTACAACGCAATGGGATGTTATCAGTTCGCCTGAGTTCCATTTTCGTTTTTTTACACTTTTATTTTTGCTTTTTTTGTGTATTTACAAAAACAGATATAAACTGAACCATGCAGTCGGTAGATTTCAAATGTGAAAATTGCTTCTTACATCATCAGGCGTGACCCCTCAGATCGGAAAATCATTTTGGGTCGATGCTTTGCCATTGTGTTTCTGCTTGTTGGATGGGCTATGTCATCGGCAGATGTATCGGTTCAGCCAACAAGCATATCCCTCGATCAAATCACCACAGATGACGGTTTGCCTCAGAACTCGGTTCGAGCAGTTTTGGTTGACCATGATGGTTTTGTCTGGGCCGGCACCGAAAAAGGCTTGGCTCGCTATGACGGCCATCGGTTTATTAATTTTAGTGAGCTCATACCGGAGATTCCCGAGGATGTCTCGCTGGGACTTCAACTGGATTCAAAAAACCGGATTTGGACAAGCTGGTATACACATTCGCTAAGAATACTCTCCGCCGATCGGCGCAAAGTGCTGGTGATGAACCAGACCGATGTTTTACCAGACGACCTTACCACTAACATGCCCACCAGTTTCATCGAGTTGGAGAGCGGCGACTTCTGGTTCCCCGGTTATGATCGTCTTTTTCGTCTCGATAGAAATGATGTGCTTACATCCTTTCCAACAGATTTTCAGGTTCTCGACGGAGCCATGGTTCAGGGACAGTTGATCTTCACTACCTCGGTCGGTTTGTTGCTGGTTAATCCTGAAACCGAAAGCATGAAATACATCAGTGTGCCGGGTCAGCAGGATGGCACCATCTTCGGAGGAGCAGTCGTCGCTTTGGAGGATGCCATTATTTTCTGCCATGTTAACGGCGTTTTCCACTACCAGCTGACTACTGGCGAGTTTAAACAACTCACCGGCGATAACGATTTAAAGATCAGTCGATGTAAATTGCTGGGGTCTGATTTACTAATAAGCCTGTCAGAACCGCAAGAGGAATCTTTTATCCTCAAAACCTTGGATGTTCATACCGGTGAAATCACCGAAAACCCTGCCGGCCTGCCTGCCTCTGCAAATAAACTATTATCAATCGGTCTTTACGATACATTGATAGATAGAGACGGCGGTCGTTGGGCTCTCATTGGCGATGAGCTTTATTGGTCTGATGGCGGGAGTGATGAGTTCAGAACGGTCAATTTGCCAAGTAAAATCTTTGGCAACGAAAAAGTATTTTCTCAAAGCAGGTCAGGTGCGGTTTGGCTGAGAACCGATAGCGAAGGGCTGGCAAAATTCTCTCGTTATTCCCAGCGCTTTCAAACCATCACGCCACCTGAATCTATTTCAGAGTCAGGCAGGATCAGGGCCATAGCCGTTGATGAGCAAAACAATGTCTGGCTAGGTAGTGATGAACAAAAGGTCTTGTACTGGAACCGGGCTGAGGATTCCTGGGTCGATATGCTACCGGGCAACACGGGCGTAATAAAGGGTATCGAAATACTCCCGGATGGAAGTGTCTGGGTTATTCTGCCGGATATCGGAAAGCTGGTTGGTTTTGATTCGAAAACCGGGCGTCTGGCGAAGGAACACAATTTCAAAACGCTTTCAACGGCAATCAAGCAAACGCCTGATGGGCGCCTGGTTGTGGCTCCAGGCGCCCATGTCCTACTGATGAATCCGCACACAGGCGCCTCGCAAAAACTCAACAAGGAGCCTCTGAATGGCCAGATCCGGGCTTTTGAACAGGATGCCGAGGGCAATACCTGGGTTGGTACGCACGAGTTTGGCTTGATAAAAATCGATGCTGATGGAGAAACAACTTACTGGACGACAAAAAACTCTTCCATCAGCAGTAATAAAATATTTTCACTTCATATCGATCGCAACAAGCTGCTATGGATTGGAACATGGCATGGCGGGCTGATGTCATTCAATCCAGTCACCCAAAAGTTCCGCCACTATGGAATGAAAGCCGGGCTGCCGGATTCCACAGTTTTTGGAATACTGGAAGATAAAGCCGGCCAGCTGTGGCTAAGCACCTATGATGGACTGGTGAGGTTCAGTCCCTGCAGTGGTGAGAGTTGCCAACCCGAAGTTTACGTTTTTACTCAAAAAGATGGTCTCCAGGCAAACGAATTTGATGCCGACTCGCATTACCAGTCGTCCCGGGGGGAAATGTTTTTCGCAGGACACGACGGGCTCAACGCCTTTTATCCGGAAACCATTGCCATTAATCAGAACCCTCCTGCGGTCAGGATCAGCAGGATACTACTTGATGACAAGCCTTTGCCGGGTGCAGAGTCAGAGTTTGTAACGCCCCAGACGGTTTATCTTCCTTTCGATTTTGGAGATTTGCATCTTGAAGTTTCCAACTTGGATTTTAATAACCCTGTAAAAAACAGGTTTCAATACCGTAATTTGGAGAGGGGTGAAGCCTGGAAGGATTTGCAACAACCCTTTCTGAGGCTTCATGGTTTAAATAATGGATCACATACCTTTCAGTTTCGTGGTGCAAATAATGATGGGGTATGGTCAGTTCAGGAAGCCGGCATAAAACTGATGGTTGCACCACCACTTTACCGCCACCCGTTACTGCTCGGTTTATACTTTTTGATCGCAACCCTCAGCCCGATAGCGTATTTTCGCAACCAGCAGGCTCGTTACGAACAAAACCGCCAACAGTTGGAAAACGATGTCGCCAAACGCACGCATGAGCTGGTGCTGGCCAATTCATCCCGAGAGCGCTTTTTTGCCAATGTGTCACACGAAATCTGTTCGCCCGTACACATGATACTGCTGATGTTGGAAAACCACATGAAGACAGCATCCAGTGAAGAAAAAAACCTGTACAAAAGCGCTACAGGGTATGCCGCCCAACTGATGGTTTACCTCAAACAACTTGTCAGTGAGGCGCGCTCACATGAAATTGACGGCCGTCTTTACGCTGCGGATATCAGCGGCATTATCAACCGCCTGGTTTTAACCAATAAGCCCATCGCCGTGGCGCGTTCGATTTCCATCGAGATTGAGTCATTGCCATCTGAGCCGGTAACGTTTTATTCAACCTCTGCAATCAGTATTTTTTCTAATTTACTTTGCAATGCTCTGGTATATACACCCGAAAATGGCTCTATCAAGATATCTGGCGAGGTGGATGCCAACGTTTATAAAATGGCTATCTGCAATACGATCACAAGTCAGCAAGCCACTGATATTAATAGCTATTTTGAGCGTGGTGCAAGGGGTGCTTTCAACCCAAACTATTTTGGCGGCCATGGACTGGGTTTATCTATTGTCACCAGTGCAATTGAGACATTAGGTGGCTCAATCCATGTTGAGTTGGAAGATGAGCAACATATTGTTTTCAAAATTGAATTGCCATTGGCTGGTGATAATCTGCGAATGATGCCGGTCGAGGATGACCTGGCATTCAGTTATGAACAGGTTCTTGCGATCAAACTCATCAGTGATGACGA
>JBFFWN010000210.1:0-6083 GCA_041570235.1 Lysobacterales bacterium
ATTTCGCCATAACGGCTGAAGTTCACCTTAGGCTGTGGCGGCAGATCAAAACCCAGGCCACCGGAAGCGGGCGTGGTGGCGCCCGACATGACAAACTTCACATAGGCAACCACATCATCGCGGACAATGCGTCCGCCACTGGCAGTGCCAGTTACCCGAAGAAGGTCTACACCCAGTTCCCGGGCAAAACGCCTTATCGCCGGGCTGGCATATGGCATGTTGCCCGGCACCACGGTATCAGAACCCATGGAAACCGGCGGAGACTGGCGTTTTCCGGTTGAAGGGGGTTCCAGTGTTGCTGGTTTTGCCGGTCTTTGGACCGGAGCTTTCTTCTCGTCCGTCTTCGCAGCAACTGCAACCGGTTCTTGCGTTTCAGCGGGCTGTGCGGCTTTCGGTTCGGCCTCGGAGGCAGCCGCCTCTTCAGCTTCCATGACCGCAACAACCTGGCCTTCTGAAACGGTGTCGCCAATGGCCACCTTCAGTTCCTCGATGACACCCGATGCCGGTGCAGGCACCTCCATCATCGCCTTGTCGCTTTCCAGCGTGACAATGGATTGTTCGGCTTCCACCCTGTCGCCCACGCCAACCAGCACTTCAATCACCGGTATATCGGAAAAATCACCGATATCGGGTACTTTTATCTCGATCTGATTAGCCATGTCCGCCACCGATCCATTCTTGATATTGTGTATTCATAGGTTTAAACGTGCAGGGGATTGGGTTTATCCGCGTCAAGACCAAGGTTTTTGCGCGCCTTGAGTAACTCGGCGACAGTAAAATCACCGCGTTTGTGCAAGGCATACAAGGTAGCGTAGACAACATTGCTGCTATCCACCTCGAAGAAGCGGCGCAGGTTCTCGCGTGTATCTGAACGGCCAAAGCCATCTGTACCAAGAACCGTATAGTCTTTTTGCGGCAGATAGGCACGAATCATTTCGGCGTAGGCGCGCACATAATCGGTTGCTGCAATCACCGGGCCATCAAGGCCATCCATGCATTGTTCTACCCAGGGAATGATGCGGTCTTCATCCGGGTTCAAACGATTCTGGCGCTCCGCGGCCACTCCATCGCGCTGCAATTCACTGAAACTGGTCGCACTCCAAACCGTCGCACTGACCGAATAATCACGCTCCAGGATTTCCGCAGCCTTGATGACTTCACGAAGGATCGCACCCGAACCCATCAACTGCACGCTGTGTTTACCGGAGCGCCCGACCCGGAACTTGTACAGGCCCTTGCGAATACCCTCTTCAGCGCCAAGCGGCATACCTGGATGCGTGTAGTTTTCGTTCATTACCGTGATGTAGTAATAAACATCTTCCTGATCCTGGTACATCCGGCGCATGCCGTCCTGAAGGATGACCGCCAGTTCATAACTGAATGTCGGATCGTAGGAAACGCAATTGGGCACCATGCTGGAGATGACATGGCTGTTACCATCTTCGTGCTGTAAGCCCTCGCCATTCAGCGTGGTCCGGCCGGATGTGCCGCCCAGCAGGAACCCGCGGGCGCGCAAATCGCCGGCCGCCCAGGCAAGGTCGCCGATACGCTGGAAGCCGAACATCGAGTAGAAAATAAAAAACGGTATCATCGGCATGCCGGTATTGGCATAGGATGTTGCCGCTGCAATCCAGGAGGACATGGCGCCGGCCTCGGAGATACCTTCCTGCAGGATCTGGCCGCGGGTGTCTTCCTTGTAGAACATCAACTGGTCCGAATCGACCGGCGTGTACAGCTGGCCCTTTGATGAGTAGATGCCCAGCTGACGGAACATGCCCTCCATGCCAAATGTCCGCGCCTCATCGGCAACGATGGGCACGATGTGCTTGGCGACATTCTTGTCACGCAACATGATGGCCAGTGCACGGACGTAACTCATCGTGGTGCTGATCTCGCGATCACCGGTATCCTTGAGCAGCGACTGGAAGGCATCCAGAGGGGGAACCTGCAACGGGTTTGACTCAACCCGGCGTTGCGGCAGGTAGCCGCCCAGGGCCTTCCGGCGCTCCTGCATGTACTTGATTTCCTCGCTGTCCTCACCGGGGTGGTAGTAGGGCAGTGAAGAAATTTCTTCGTTGGAAACTGGTATATTGAACCGGTTCCGGAACAGGCGGATCGATTCCTCACCCATTTTCTTTTGCTGATGCGAAATATTCAACGCCTCGCCGGAATCACCCATACCGTAACCTTTAACGGTTTTTGCCAGCACCACCGAGGGCTGACCGGTGTGCCGGCTTGCCGCCATATAGGCAGCATATATCTTGTGGGAATCATGACCGCCACGGTTGAGCCGCCATATGTCCTCGTCGGACATATTGGACACCATCTCTTTCAGCTCGGGGTATGCGCCAAAAAAGTGCTCGCGGGTATAGGCGCCGCCCTTGGCCTTGTAGTTCTGGTACTCACCATCAACCACTTCTTCCATTCGTCTGCGCAACAGGCCGTCTTTATCCTTTTCAAGCAGGGCATCCCAGCGTGAGCCCCAGATCACCTTGAGCACGTTCCAGCCGGCGCCACGGAAAACGCCTTCGAGTTCCTGGATGATTTTACCGTTGCCACGCACTGGCCCATCGAGCCGCTGTAAATTGCAGTTGACGACAAAAATCAAGTTGTCCAGACCCTCACGGCCCGCCAGTGAAATCGCACCCAGGGATTCAGGCTCATCGGTTTCACCGTCACCCATGTAGCACCACACTTTACGATCTGATGTATCTGCGATACCCCTGTTGTGCAGGTACTTTAAAAAACGTGCCTGGTAAATGGCCATGATCGGCCCGAGACCCATAGAAACGGTGGGCAACTGCCAAAAGTCGGGCATCAACCAGGGATGGGGGTATGAACTCAGGCCATTGCCGTCGACTTCCTGGCGGAAACTGTCCATCTGCTGCTCAGAGATTCGCCCCTCGAGGAAAGCACGTGCATAAATACCCGGTGAGCTATGGCCCTGTATGTATACCAGGTCACCGCCGCCTTCATGTTCCGGACCACGGAAAAAATGGTTAAAACCGACGTCATACAAGGATGCAGCAGAGGCAAAGCTGGCAATATGCCCACCCAGTTCACCGCCGCGTTTACCGGCACGCAGAACCATGGCAAGCGCATTCCAGCGAATCCATGAACGGATACGTCTTTCGATTTCATAATCACCCGGTTTTTTCGCACTTTTATGCGCCGGGATCGTGTTGACATATGCCGTGGTGGCGTCATAAGGCAGGTGGCCGCCGGAACGACGGGTAAAGTCCACCATCAGTTCCAACAGATGATGCGCCCGCTCAAGGCCCTCGCGCTCAATGACCGCCTGGATCGATTCCAGCCACTCTTTTGTTTCTGCAGGATCGGCATCCTGAGCCTGTAAAGATAACCTATCGTTCATTCATGATGCCTCGCTTTGTTCAACGTCATTCATTACGCCGTGTTTTTCCACCGATATCACATTTCTACCGTTATTCTGAAAATATGTATGGGCGACATTTACCGGTCACAAGCTTGTAACCATTAGCATATTCGCCCGCGCCCGGGTTAATCAACTGGTAAAAACCGGGCAGATATCCTGTGCCGGATCATTTTCGACCACGCCACCCTCACCCATCTGCACCAGTCTCAATGAATTTGTTCCTCCCACGGTACCGGTATGCTCACCCATGGTCAGGATGATGCGATCACCCACTTTGACATCGCCACGCTCAAATAGAAGATGCAAACCTTCATTCAAGGCCTGGTCCACATCATCACCCGGTAAATCATGCGCAATTGGATATACGCCACGATACAGGGACATCCGCCGGCGACTGTCGAGTAAAGGAGACAGTGCAAAGATGGGAACTGCAGACCGAATTCGCGACAGCCACTGTGCGGTTGAGCCTGTTTCTGTCAACGCCACAATCGCCTGCACCGACACATTGGTCGCCATGAACATGGTTGCCATGGCGATGGCCTGGTCGATCCGCTGAAACTGCACGTTCAGATGGTCACTCGGCAGGCTTGAGTCATCATGCCGTTCAGCACCCAGGCAAATCCGGTCCATCGCCTTGACCACTATGTGCGGGTGACGGCCCACGGCAGTTTCAGCAGATAACATGACTGCATCGGTTCCATCAAATACCGAGTTTGCCACATCCAGCACTTCGGCACGCGTGGGAATCGGGCTTTCCACCATGGATTGCATCATCTGCGTTGCGGTAATGACTATCTTGTTTTGTTCAAGCGCTTTAACGGTGATCAACTTTTGCAAGCCCGGCAACTCGGCATCACCGATCTCCACGCCAAGATCACCGCGTGCAATCAGGATCGCATCTGATGCGGCAATGATTTCCTCGAGATTTTCAATCGCCTCGGTGCGTTCAATCTTGGCAACCAGGCGTGCATTACTTCCAGCCTTGCGCAAGCGACGCCGCGCCTCGTTCATATCATCCGCGTTTCGTGGAAAAGACACCGCGAGATAATCGGCACCCATAGCGGCCGCCCTTGGAATGTCTTCGATATCGTGCTCTGCAATACCGGGCAAAGACAACCCGCCACCCTGAACATTGATACCCTTTCGGTCACCCAGTGTTCCGCCGGCCTCCACCTTGCAGATAATGTCCTTGTTACGCGTCTCAACAACCCGCATGGTGATCATGCCGTCATCAAGTAACAAGAGGTCTCCAGGTGAAACATCCTGGGCCAGGCCCTTGTATGTAACGCCGACGCGTGAATCGTTACCCGGGGCTGGTTCGTCTGAGGCATCCAGGGTAAAAACATCACCATTTTGCAACTCAACCGAGCCTTTTTGAAACCGTTCAATCCGGATTTTTGGTCCACGCAGGTCCGCCAAAATGGCGACTTCCTTTTTTAAACTGCGGGCAACATTGCGGACCTGTTTCGCCCGCGCGGCCTGTTCCTCATGAGATCCATGGGACATGTTGATTCGAAGAACATCGGCACCGGCTGATATCAGCGCGGCCAGCGCGTCCGAAGAATCGGTCGCGGGGCCCAGGGTGGCAATGATCTTGGTTCGACGAATTTGCATAAATTTACCAATTATTTAGAAGACAGCAGATCATTATAGGCGAAAACACTAACTGTGGGCGCATAGAAATGATAATCATTACCCAAAATGACCGGTTTCATAGCCATTCATGGGCCTGGAAGATACAAATGGATAACGAATAGCCCAAGAAGGGTCAGAAGTGTTGTTCCTTATCCCCACTTTGACCTGTATTATAGGAGGCGTGTGGCTTAGAGAATCAGCAAAACCCCATCCAGCGTTTTGTATTGAAGAATTCACCAGTTAGTCTGGCCGAATAGATTCTTGTGGCAAAACATGAACTTTAAGGGAGGATGATATGTTCCAAAAAAGTAAATTGATCATTTGGTCAATGGGTTTATTAATGTCGGCGTTAAGCACGGCGTCAATCGCCGCCGACAAGCCCAACATTCTTGTTTTATGGGGTGATGATGTTGGCGTCTGGAACACCAGCGCCTATAACCGTGGCGGCATGGGTTATAAAACCCCCCATATTGATTCGATCGCCGATGATGGCGCCCTGTTCACAGATATGTATGCCCAACAATCCTGTACCGCGGGCCGTGCATCCTTTGTGCTGGGCCAGCAGCCTTTCAGAACCGGGTTGTTAACCATCGGCATGCCCGGCAGTGACCATGGCATTCCTGACTGGACGCCGACCATTGGCGACCTGCTCAAGGAGCAGGGTTATGCCACAGGCCAATTTGGTAAAAACCACCTGGGTGACCAGGATGAGCACCTGCCGACCAACCATGGTTTTGATGAATTTTTTGGCAACCTTTACCACCTCAACGCCGAGGAAGAGCCAGAAACCTACTATTACCCAAAAGACCCGGAATTCCACAAGAAATTCGGCCCCCGCGGCGTGATTCACTCGCATGCTGATGGAAGGATTGAAGATACCGGTCCATTAACCAGAAAACGCATGGAAACCGTCGATTACGAGTTTGGCGGAGCCGCAAAAGATTTTATGGAGCGCGCGGTCAAGGCCGACAAGCCATTCTTTGTTTGGATGAATTTCACCCGCATGCATGTCTGGACACGTTTACAGGAAAAATACAGGGGCAAAACAGGTATC
>JBFFWN010000211.1:0-6071 GCA_041570235.1 Lysobacterales bacterium
AGCTTCCCGACCCGAAGGTAATAGGAAATGCCGGAAGCTTCTTCAAGAATCCTCTGGTCAATCGATCACTGGCCACGACGCTTGCAAAAGAGTACAGCGGCCTTCCGGTTTACCCGGTGGATGATAAAAACGCCAAGCTCAGCGCGGCATGGTTAATAGAGTCCTGTGGCTGGAAGGGCCGCTCAATGGGTGAGGCGGCAGTGTATGACAAGCATGCACTGGTCCTGATTAACAAGGGACAGGCCACAGGTCAGGACATCCTGACCCTTGCCGAAGCCATCCAGGCCTCGATTAAAGACCGTTTTGGCATTGAGTTACAAGCCGAGCCACGTATCATCAGCCAGTAATACCATCCGCACTGCTGCTATTTCACTTAAAGCCATTGGAAGGAGCCGGGGCGGGTAATTACTGCCAGGACTCGCTGTGAATACATCCTTGTACGCTCGGGCGCGGCATCCCTGCCGCTCACGGTCCTGGCAGTAACCACCCACCCCGGCTCTGACACAGTGTCGGCAGCGTCTAGCGAAACCATTGCTCTTTCAGCAACCGCATAGCCGAGGGGGTACAGTGTCTTCCTTCAGGTCCGTGAGCGACAGGGATGTCGCGCCCGAGACCACATGGATGTGTTTATGTCGTGTCCTGAAGGAAGACACTGTACCCTCTTGGCGGTCCCGGCAGAGAGCGAGTAGAGCTCCGGATCAAGCCAGTTTTACGCGCCCCTAAGATTTGCCCTTGTTTTGATACTTGGGTTTAAAGTAAGCGGGGCAACAATGCATCCACACCCCTAAGTCACCCGAAAAACTGAGTCGTCAGAATGCGTTGATACCCGTCAACTCCCTGCCGATGACCAGTTGATGCACGGTTTCGGTGCCCTCATAGGTGATCACGCTCTCGAGATTGAGCATGTGGCGGATCGCAGCGTACTCAACCGTGATGCCGGCGGCACCGAGGATATCGCGGCATTCACGCGCAACATCCAGGGCCATGCGCACGTTGTTCCATTTTGCCAGGCTGACCTGCTGGGGTTGCATCTTGCCGGCGTCTTTAAGCCGCCCAAGTTGCAAAGACAGCAATTGCGCCGTGGTGATCCGCCGGGACATATCCGCCAGTTTGATCTGGATGGCCTGGTTGGCGGCCAATGGCCGGCCAAACAGTTTACGGTCGGCACAATAGGCTATGGCTTCTTTCAGACAGGCAATAGCCGAGCCAATCGGGCCCCAGGTGATGCCGTAACGGGCCTGGGTCAGGCAACCCAGCGGGCCCTTCAGGCCCTTGACATTGGGTAGCCGGTTGGCCTCCGGCACACGAACATTGTCAAAAAACAGGCCGGATGTTACCGATGCCCTGAGTGACATCTTGCCGTGAATCTCCTGGGCGTCAAAGCCGGGCATGTCTTTCTCAAGCACAAAACCCATGATGCCCTCATCGGTATGCGCCCAGACAATGGCGATATCCGCAATATTGCCATTGGTGATCCACATCTTGGATCCGTTGATGATCCAGTCACCCCCATCGCGTTTTGCATGGGTTTTCATACTCGCAGGATCGGATCCGCCATGGGCCTCTGTCAACCCAAAGCAACCGATGGTCTCGCCGGCTGCCATATCAGGCAGCCAGCGTTGTTTCTGTTCCTCAGAACCATAGGAATAAATCGGATACATGCATAGACTTGATTGCACCGATGCAAAGCTGCGCAAGCCCGCATCGCCACGCTCGAGTTCCTGGCAGATAATGCCATAGGATACGCCGTTCAAACCGGCACAACCATAACCCTCAATGGTGGACCCAAGCAGACCCAGGCCGGCCATTTCAGGAATCAGTTCCATTGGAAAATAGGCCTTGTCAAACGCATCAGCCATCAGCGGCAATGCCCGCTCATCGACAAAACGCGCAACCGTATCCTGGATCATTTGCTCCTCTTCGGACAGAAGATTGTAAACATCAAAAAGATCGGTCGGATTAAGTGTTGCCATGGGTGCTCCGTTGGTGGTTAATCAAGCTTGTCGCAGAAAGCCGCTATTCTAAAGCGCCGTGCGACTCCAGTCACCAGATGTGCAAAAATAAATATGTTCAAACGGTGTTTAGACATACAGTTTGAGATCCGTGAAGTCCCTGATTGCACTCATCAAACCTGATTGAAAACCCTTGCTGAATGAATGTTAACTGCCTTTCAGGTGTCGCTGGCCTTGTTTCTGACACCATTCAGCACATGCCCCGTTGCCACATGCCGGCTGGCCGACTCGCAATGGATCCGCTGGTCATCAAAGAATATATCAGCGCCGAATGCGGCAAGAAACGGACCCTTTTCCTTACCCCCGAGAAAAAGCGCCTCATCGATACGCACACCCCAGTTACGCAAGGTCAGAATGACCCGTTTGTGGGCAGGCGCTGACCTGGCGGTGACCAGTGCCGTGCGAATGGGGTTGTTTTCAATCGGGTAAGCCGACTGGATGCGTTGCAGCGCCTGCATCAGCGATTTAAACGGCCCTTCCGGCAGAGGCGTTTCAGCGCGTTGCTTTTCCGAATGCGCAAAAACCTCGAGGCCTTCCGATTGATAAACCTTTTCAGCTTCGTCGCTGAACAGTACGGCGTCCCCATCAAAGGCAATACGCAACTGCTTTTCTCCAGGACGGTCAGGCGCGCCCGGCAGGATCTCCGCGGCCGCAAATCCGGCTTCCAGGGTTTGCCTGACATCATCAGCATGGGCCGAAAGAAACAGGTCAGAACCGATGGCCTGCATGTAACGAAACGGGCTCTCGCCATTGGTAAAAACCGCTCGCTCAATATCCAGGCCATGGTGTTCGATGCTGTTGAAGATACGCAGACCCGAATCTGCGCTGTTGCGCGAAATAAGGATAACCTCGACGCCCGGGTGGGTCATACCCTCGTGATTCAAGGCCAGCAGTTTTTTGACCAACCGAAAGGCGACACCAGGTTTGAGGTAATCGTTCTCGTGGGATAGCTGATAGGTCGCGTATGCCTCCAGACCCTGTGACTCAAATACCTTGTGACTTTCATCCAGGTCAAACAGGGCACGCGAGGAGATAGCTACCACCAGGGGTTGATCAGGTCGTTGGTGCATTTCGCTTACGGTCATGGCTACAGCATATCAGGATCAGTCTCAAAACCTGAGAATACGGCTTGTTTTTGTTACCGGGTTTTGGCCGCGCCGTTTAATTAAAGAAACTGTTCGTTCAATATGCGCTCTTCCAGCGAATGTGCGGGATCAAACAGCAGGTTCAATTCCGTTTGCTTGTCCTCATACGCATCCACCGCGATCACATCCCTGACCTCGTGGGCGTCGGCGGTGGCGCTGACGCTGCGTTTGTAATGATCCAGGACTTCGAAACGCACACGTGCGGAGCTCGGCAGTATGGCGCCATTCCAGCGCCTTGGACGAAACGGGCTGATTGGCGTCAAGGCCAGCGCATCCGTTCCCAATGGCAATATCGGACCGCGAACAGAGAAATTATAGGCAGTACTTCCGGCGGCAGTGGCCAGCAGCACGCCATCACATACGAGGTCCTCAACCTTGACATTATCATTAACAATGATGCGGATATGCGCTGCCTGGTTGGTCTGCCTCAAAAGTGAAATTTCGTTGATGGCAACTGCGCTGGTCTCGGTGCCGGCACTGGTCTGCACGTCCATCCGCAGGGGGTTCAACTTGACCAACTGGGCCTCGGCAAGACGTTGTAGCAGGTCATCATGACTGTAGCGGTTCATCAGAAAACCAACGTTACCGATCTTCATTCCAAAAACCGGCAGATCCTTGTGGATGAATTTATGCAGCGTTCTAAGCATGAAACCATCACCACCGAGGGCAACAATGACCTTGGCATCTTCAATATCGCATTGACCATATCGTTTGATCATGTCGGCGGCAGCTTCGCTGGCCGGGCGCACCTGGCTGGCGACAAAATGGATCCTGTTCTCAGTCATATTTACCTGGTTACCTTTAAAAGGCGCTCCAACGAACGAATGGCGACCGAAATCACAGCATAGTCAAGCGATGTCAGCCTCTGCATATCCTGCATCATCAGGGAGATTCTTTCCAGTGATTGCCTGTTGCTGTCCAACCAGCAATCAACCGCATCTTTCTGACCTGGAAATGCCTTCAAAACCCTGCCAGCCAGGCGGCGGTGCTGTGAGTAAAGTTCATCCCGAAGGTTTCCGCGTGCATGCGCATGCCACTGGCCGTCGACCGGCAGCTTCTCAACACCCTCGCGCAGCCATTTCAGGCCCAGGCGTTCGCCCAGGCCAAAAAAGACATTGGCCACAGACACAACATCGCTGCCGCGCTGTGCGGCAGTTTCAACTACATCGAGCGCCGGGTACAGAAAATGTAACATGGCGGCGCGGGTGGCCAGCGCCTTAGGCATTCCGCCGGCAATCAATGGCTGCGCGATTTCCTGGAACTGGATTTTTTCACCGGTATTCAGAGATTGCCGGATTTTCTTTTCCAGCACCCTCATACCCGGTGCAAGACGCGCGATGCTTGCCTCGATATCCAGGCTGTTGCCAGCCTGGTTCAGGGCCCAGCGGGTTGCCTGCCTTAACAGGTTCCACATGGCCAGCATGACATCGATCTGCAAACTGCTTTCAACCTTGTTATCCAGGGCTTCAACCCGGCTCCAGAAGTCACGCGCCTGGAAAACCTCGCGGGCAATGGTGTAGGCGCGGACGATTTCAGCTGCGCTGGCGCCAGTGTCCTCGTGCATGCGCAAGGCAAAAGACGCACCCATCCGGTTGACCAGGTCATTGGTGACCTGGGTGGCGATAATCTCACGCTTCAGACGGTGCGCCCCCATTTGGACACTGAACCTGTCCTGCAATGGCTTGGGGAAATAGCGTACCAATTCCTGTGAAAGCGACGGGTCCTCGGGAACATCCGAATTCAGCAAGCGCCCGTAAAGATGAATCTTGCTATAGGACAACAGCACCGATAACTCGGGGCGGCAAAGGCCCTGCCCGCTGCTGCGACGTCTCGTCAGTTCATCATCATTTGGCAGCTGTTCAAGATCACGATCGAGAATACCCTCGCTTTCCATCACCGAAATGAAGTGTTGCTTGGCGCCAAGACGTGCGCCGGTCAAGCGTTCCATCATGGAGATCGTCTGGGTTTGAAGGTAATTATTGCGCAGCACATGATCGGCAACTTCCTCGGTCATTTCCGCCAACAGACGGTTCCTTTCGTCAATACTGAGTGCGCCTTCCCGCATGACCAGGTTAAGTAGAATCTTGATATTGACCTCATGGTCCGAACAATCCACACCGGCCGAATTGTCGATAAAGTCGGTATTCATCCTGCCGCCTGCAAGCGCATATTCAATACGCCCCAGTTGTGTGAGACCGAGGTTGCCCCCTTCACCAACAACCTTGCAGCGAAGTTCATTGCCATTGATACGCAACCAGTTATTCTGGGCATCACCCACCTCGGCGTTGCTCTCGCGGGAAGATTTCACGTAGGTACCAATGCCACCGTTCCACAAAAGGTCTGCCTCGGCTTTCAACAACAGGCGGATCAACTCGTTGGGCGCCAGCATCCTGTCTTCGATTTTCAACCAGTTCCGAACTTCCTTGCTGATGGGAATGCTTTTTTCAAACCGGGAGAAAACACCACCGCCTTTTGATATCAGTTTCTCCTGGTAGTCATCCCAACCGGACCTGGGCAGGCTGAACAGGCGTTTTCGTTCTTTATACGAAATCTTTGTATCAGGATTGGGATCCAGAAATATATGGACATGGTTGAAGGCAGCTTTTAGTTGTATTTGTGTTGACAACAGCATGCCATTGCCAAATACATCGCCCGACATATCACCGATACCTATAACACTGAATGGTTCTTTCTGGATATTGATATTCATTTCGCGGAAGTGGCGTTTTACACCTTCCCAGGCGCCACGCGCGGTAATCGCCATCGCCTTGTGGTCGTAGCCAACCGAGCCGCCTGAAGCAAATGCGTCACCCAGCCAGAAACCGCGCTCAAGCGCAATCGAGTTGGCCGTATCGGAAAATGTGGCTGTTCCCTTGTCGGCGGCAACCACCAGGTATGGATCGTCACCGTCATA
>JBFFWN010000212.1:0-6040 GCA_041570235.1 Lysobacterales bacterium
CAGACAACTGGAACGGTGTTGACGGCCTTTTGTTTGATTTTAATTATTACGACATCAAGATTGACAATGCCATACAGCCGCCGGATGCACAGGACGTTCTTATCCAGTGCGTTGATACACTGGATCCGTTCTTCTGTGACAACGTCTCCAGGTCGGTAAACGGTGCCGTACTGAGGGTCGATGGCATACTGCAAAATATCGGCGGTATTGATACGTCCGGTCTTGACTGGAAAGCCGAGTTATTAACTGCACAGACCGGCATCGGCCAATTCCGGTTCCAGTGGCTCAGCACCTACCTGTTCGACTACACCGAAACTGTGCCGGGACCAGACGGCGACGTCAAGATAGACCGGGAAGGCACCGAACTGGGTTCGCCCGAGCGCGCTTTTGTGAAGTACAAAACACAATTCAATACGGACTGGTTTTATGAAGACTGGTCCGTAAGACTGGGATTTCAATACTATGATGGCTTGAGAGAACAGTGCGGTGGTAATGTCGCCAGTTTTGAGCTTTGGGACGATTTTTGTACCGATGGACAAGATGGCAATGACCTCGACAGCACACTGTTTACCAACCTGAGCGCAACCTGGGCACCCGATTTTGGAAATGAGGGTCAATGGAGCTTCATGGTTGGCGTTGATAACCTGTTCGAAGAAGATCCTCCATTTTGTGCTTCCTGCGACCTGAACAGCTTTGACGGAACGATTTATCCAATTCCGGGGCGCTTCTGGTATGCCAGGGCCGTATTCCGGATTGAATAACCCGGTTTGTGTTGATATAAGAAAATGAACATAGATAGACACCTCCCCTTGAATAACACTTGATTCAGGGGAGGTGTCTATATGGGGAAAATGGGGCTACGCAATGGCTAGCCAAATAACAAGCGTTAGGTTTTCAAACATTCAGGACCGGTAGGCGGACGCCACACTTCCGCTATGATGCCTGGTGCGCTTTCAGTGAATCACCCAGGTTATGCGCCCTGGCCCACTCCTCGATCTGTCCCTTCAGAATGCTCCACTCGGAATGAAGCGGGCACGGGTTATTTGCGTTGCAGTTGCCCAGGCCGAAAAGACAGTGATCCGCGGTCGGCTCGAAGTCCACCGCCCGCAGGATATCAATAAACCTGACATCACCCGGCGGCTTGGCGAGCAAAAATCCACCATGGTGTCCCTTTTTTGCATCGAGCATACCTTCCGCCGTCAGCCTTCGCATGATCTTGGAAAGAAACGGCGCGGGCACATGAATGGCCTCGGCAAGATCTCGCGTCAGGATTCGTTTGTCCGGTTCCAGGCGCGCGATATAGGTCATCGCCCTCAAGGCGTATTCGGCTGGCCGGCTCAGATACATCGTCAACGTCTTCCTTTTTGTAGTTCTCGGTTCACTATGCTTCAGACGGCCTCATATATCAATAGATATTATATTCTATAGACTTGACATTCTATTAAGTTAGAATTATGTTATTAAACTGGGTTGATGGTGTCAAAAACCTTCTGCCCTGAGTTGTGACGGCCATGAAAAACGGGATGAAGAGACGTCTATTCAAGCGCATGAAATGTGCGGGACGGGGAGCACGGAGAACGACAGCAAAGCGAACAACTGTGCAACCTTCAAAAGGAATTAGCGGACTTCAAGATTGATGATACCGGGAAGCAGGAAATGACAAGCACACAACCTGTATACGAATACGATAAAAAGAAACAATATTCCGTCCTCAGCATGAACACCCTGGCATTTACTGTGAATTTTGCAGTATGGACCATGTTCTCCGTGATCGGCATCAAGATCAAGGCTGAGCTGGGCTTAAGCGAGACCGAGTTTGGTCTGCTGATTGCCACCCCCATCCTTACCGGTTCGCTGGTGCGTCTGCCGCTCGGTTTTCTCACCGATCACTTTGGCGGGCGCCGTGTCTATTTTATACAAATGGTCCTGGTGGCGATCGCGACCTATGGATTGCACTTCGCCGACAAGCTTTGGCAATACCTTGTCATCGGTCTCTGCATGGGACTGGCCGGCGGCTCCTTTGCCATTGGCATCGCCTACACCTCGGCCTGGTTCAGTAAAAAACAACAGGGCTTTGCAATGGGTATCTTCGGTGCTGGCAACGCCGGTGCGGCACTGAACATTTTCGTCGCTCCACTCATAATCGTGGCCATGGGCTGGCGTTCCGTACCCGTGATTTACTCCGTCGTCATGCTGGTGATGGCCTTCGTCTTCCTGTTATTCACCTACCCGGATCCGCAGTTTGAAGCGCGCCGGAAGAACCACAGCTTCCCCAGTGTCGGGGAGCAGTTCAAGGCACTCACGGAAACCCGGGTATGGCGCTACGGCCTGGCCTATTACTTCGTATTTGGCGGCTTCGTGGCGCTCTCGCTGTGGTTACCCAAGTACTACATGGCTGAGTACGGCCTGACCCTGAAACAGGCTGCCTTGATTTCGCTGATCTTTGTACTGCCCTCCGGGGTCATCCGGGCACTCGGTGGCTGGATCTCCGATAAATTTGGCGGTGATACCGTGACCTGGTGGGTATTCTGGGTATGTATCATCTGCCTGTTCTTTATGTCCTACCCGCCGACCTCCGTGACCATCCACAGGATCAACGAGGACTTCACCTTCAATATTGCAACGGGGGTCGTGGTGTTTACGGCGCTGGCCTTTATTGTGGGTATTGCGCAGGGCATCGGTAAGGCCAGCGTCTACCGGAGCCTCGCCGATCACTATTCCGGCAACATGGGTCCGGTGGGCGGCCTGGTGGGCGTGATTGGTGGTTTGGGTGGTTTTACGTTGCCGATCATGTTCGGTATCGCGGTCGATGCGACCGGAGTACGCAGCACGACATTCATGTTGATGTTCGGTGTCCTGGCCGGCGTGATGATCTGGACCTGGATGGCGGCCCGCGGCGAGCGTGAGGAGGTCCTCGCAAGAAGACCGGGGCTGCGCGAACAGTTGATCGAGGAAGAACTGGCACGGCCACTCGCCACCGCCGGTCGCTGGATCAGCAATTGGCGACCGGATGACGAGGAATTCTGGCAGAAAGGCGGCCGGGTCATCGCCATGCGCAACCTGATTTTTTCCATGCCGCCGTTGCTTTTATCCTTCGCGGTTTGGGTCGTCTGGAGCGTGGTGGTGGTCGAGCTTCCACGCATAGGCTTCCAATTTACGACCGGGGAGCTTTTCTGGCTCGCCGCTATTCCGGGCCTGTCGGGCGCCATGTTCAGACTCCTTTACTCGTTCGTCGTGCCCATTTTCGGCGGGCGGAACTTCACGATATTCAGCACCCTCACCCTGTTGGTACCAACACTGTGGATGGCCGTGGCGGTACAGAATGCCAACACCAGTTACATCGTATTCGTCTTCATCGCGCTGCTGTGCGGTCTCGGCGGCGGCAATTTCTCCGCCAGCATGGCCCACATCAGCTTTTTCTTCCCGAAGAACAAGCTGGGCACCGCACTTGGCTGGAATGCCGGTATCGGTAACCTCGGTGTCGGTATCATGCAGGCCGTCGTGCCGTTGGTGATCTTCAGCGGCGCACTGGCCTTCAAGGGTGGTTTCCCGCAGACCTATGAGGCGGGCGGCGTGACCAGCCAGGTCTGGTTGCAAAACGCCGGCTTAATCTGGATACCGTTCATTCTGCTTGCCACGCTCGGCGCCGCCTTCGGTCAGAACAATCTGCGTGGGGTGCAGGAAACCTATGCCGAGAAGACCGCCATCTTCGGACGGAAGCACGCCTGGGTCCTGGGCTGGCTCTACACCGGCACCTTTGGGTCCTTTATCGGGTTCGCTGCGGCCTTCCCGATCCTGCTGGCGGTCCTGTTCCCGGAATCCGGTGCCCTCAAGTGGGCGTTTATCGGACCATTGGCAGGCGCCCTGATCCGGCCGTTGGGCGGATGGCTGTCCGACCGGATTGGTGGCGCCAAGGTCACATTCTGGAATTTTGCCGTCATGTTCCTGGCCGGAGTCTGGGTCTTGTTGAGCCTGCCATCCGGCGCCGAAAGCAATCATGTGGCCGGCTTCTTCACGGCCTTTATGTTGCTGTTTATCGCGGCAGGGATTGGTAATGGTTCGGTGTTCCACGTTGTGCCGTCCGTTTTCCGCAAGCTGCACGAGAGGGCCGCCGAAGGACAAGGCGAGGCCGCACAGGAAGCCGCCAGGGCAGCGGGCGCCGTAGAGGCATCCGTCGCATTGGGATTCACCAGTGCGATCGCCGCCCTGGGCCTGTTTTTTATACCGGCGTTTGTCGCAACCTCCATGGATATCACCGGGTCAGCCCATCTCGCGATCAGCGTATTCAGCGTGTTTTACCTGAGCTGTTTGCTGGCAACCTGGTGGTGGTACAAGCGCAGGGACGCGGAAGTGAAATGCGACTGAGCGGTCAAAGCAGTAGGGAATTGAGCAATCGCGTGCTCTTTGCAAAGAGTCAGATTTGCACACAGTGAAATCACGGATCAGGTCAGGAGAACATTATGGCTAAAGATATTCAAAGCTGGAACCCGGAAGATGAAAAGGAGTGGGCGGCAACAGGTAAAGCCATCGCCTCCCGCAACCTGTGGGTTTCCATTCCCAGCCTGCTATGTGGCTTTGCCGTTTGGATGTACTGGGGAATTATCACCGTACAGATGCTCAATTTAGGATTTTCGTATACGAAATCCGAATTGTTTTCGCTGGCGGCCATCGCCGGCTTGTCGGGGGCAACCCTGCGTATTCCGAGTACGTTTTTCATCCGCATTGCCGGCGGCCGTAACACCATATTCTTCACGACGGCCCTGTTGATGGTCCCGGCGATTGGTACCGGTATGGCCCTGCAGGACCAGAATACACCGCTGTGGCAGTTCCAGTTGCTGGCCTTGCTCTCCGGTATCGGCGGCGGCAACTTTGCTTCCTCCATGTCCAATATCAGCTTTTTCTATCCGAAGAAGCAGCAGGGGCTGGCGCTTGGGCTGAATGCCGGCCTGGGTAATTTCGGCGTGACGACGATGCAGATCCTGGTCCCGCTCAGCATGACATTCGGTATGTTTGGTGGCAAATCCATGACCCTGCAGACCGCCAGCGGAACCCTGATCGGTAAAATTCCCGCCGGCACCGAGACCTATCTGCAAAACGCCGGTTTTGTCTGGCTGCTGTTCCTGATCCCGCTGGCCTTTCTGGGCTGGTTCTTTATGAACAATATTCGTGACGAGCACGTTTCACCCAACATCGGTAACCCGATCTCCTCGTTTGCGATTATCACTTTTATGCTCCTGATCGCTCTGTTCACGGCCGGCAGCGGTCTGTGGCTGATGTTACCGGAAGCAGCCAATGGCTCCGGGTTCAATGTGCCCAAGGAAATCGTCCTTTTGCTGGTGGTCATCGTAACCGTCCTGTTCCTGAAGCTGATCCCCGGTGAGGTGGGGGAGAACCTGAAACGCCAGTACGGGATATTCAAAAACAAACACACCTGGGTCATGACCGTCATCTACACCATGACATTTGGTTCGTTCATCGGTTACGCGGCCGCCTTTGCATTGGCGATAAAGGTCGTATTCGGTTACCAGCACATCATGGTTGACGGTGTGATGACACATGACCTGGTCAATCCCAACGGTCCCTCCGCACTGATGTACGCATGGATGGGCGCTTTTATCGGCGCCCTTATCCGGCCGGTGGGCGGCATGATTTCCGACAAGATCGGCGGCGCCAAGGTGACCCAGATCATCTCATTCATCATGCTTTTCAGCGCACTGGGTGTGGCCTATTACCTCAAGGTGGCCTATGCCTCGGCGACGCCCGAGCAGTATTTCGTGCCCTTCCTGTTGTTATTCCTGTTGCTGTTTGCAGCCACCGGCATCGGCAACGGATCGACGTTCCGGACGATTTCCCAGGTGTTTAACAAGGAGCAGGCCGGTCCGGTCCTCGGCTGGACATCGGCGATAGCGGCATACGGTGCTTTTTACATTCCGCAGGTTTTCGGCGAGCAGATCAAGGCGACGACACCGGAAAACGCCTTGTTTGGTTTCGCCGCCTTTTATGGCGTCTGCATCCTGATTAACTGGTGGTTCTACCTGCG
>JBFFWN010000213.1:0-6018 GCA_041570235.1 Lysobacterales bacterium
GTATTAACCCTGATCGCCAGGGTTTCTGAAAAACAGGAACGCGAAAAGGCCGAACAGCTGGCCACTTTCATTGTTGACCTCGGGGAGCGCTTGAAAACGGATGCAGACCTCGAAACACTGGCGCTTATCAGCGACGAGGCTGCCAGGCACCTGCAAAACCTCGATCCAAACAAATTATCGCCAGCAACAGGTCAGCGGGTAGCACTGGCGCTCAGGCAGGTGGGCCGGGTCAATGAGCTTGAGGGAAAACCGCAAGAGGCGCTGATCGCGTTTCAACGTTCGCGTGATTTGCTGGCCGGCTTGCACGAAAAATATCCGGATGTGTCTCATTTGCTGTTTGAGCTGGGGAATGCCGAATATTACATCGGCAATCTTCACAACCAACAGAACCGTTACGAGAGCGCGTTGAAATCGGTGCAGAACTATCATCTGTTGACAGTTAAGCTATTGGAGTCAGACCCGTCAAACCCTGACTGGATGCTGGAGGTTTCATACTCAAACAACAATTTGGCTGCAGTACAACTGGCTAACGGTAAAGGTGTTGACGATGCGACGCTTGAGCATGTGGCGCAGGCCATATACTGGATGGAAAAGGTGGTTGCTTTAAAACCAGGAGACCAGGCGGTTGCAGATGTGTATTCCACCACGCTGGCATGGGCTTCAGATGCCGAGTTATCGGCGTGCAACCTGGACCTGGCGATGGGTTTCAGAAAAAAGGCCGAGGAACTGGTCAGGCTTTCAAGTCAACTTGACCCCGGCAATAAAGACTTGAAGACCCACCATGCTTTTGCTCTAACCGGCATAAGCCGTCTACAGGTTTTGATGGGGCAAGCCGGTCTCGCCGAGCATAATATGAACCAGGCAATCTCCATATTGAAGCAACTTGTCGCAGTTGACCCCAGCAATGTTTTCTATCAACAGGAACTGGTATACCGGCAGAATATGTTATTGGGCTTAATGGCGGCAACGGGTCAGCTTGAGAAAGCAAGCGCCCTGATCCTCGAGCTTGACCCAATCCTGGGCTTGAGCACCTCCGGGAATGCCCGTGATTCTGAGGCCCAAAAAGAGCACATGGAATTTCTGATGTCTGTCGCCAGGGTTGAGTTCGAACTTGGAAACACAGAATCGGCCTATCAACACGCCCGGGCTGCACTGACGCAGCAATCGAGCCTGTCAGCTCCAGACACAATCGACATTTTTGCGTCATACCGGCTGGCGAGAGCGGCGTCGCTGGTGTGGCAGATAAGCGGGGAGGGTCCTTCTGACACTTTACCAGCGGTACCAGGGCGGGACGAAGTGACCTCGTTTAAGTTAAGGGGTTGTTTTGAGGCAGAAACTGCGGCACGCTTTTATATGATCGAGGGTGACAGGTCCAGGGCCGCACTGGAGATCGCCTACCTTCAGTCCAAGGGCTTCAAAGACCCGGGTTTTCTTCGGTTTTGCCGACACTATGGTCTTTGTGACAGATAAGCAGGAAAATATCATCGATCCAGTGTATTGTTCTGAGTCTTCATTACTGGATTCCATGGTAGACAGTGAGCAATAAATTCAAAGCCTATATCAGCTACAGCCACCGTGATGAACGCTGGGCCGTATGGCTGCATCGAGCATTGGAGTCGTACCGGCTACCCCGTAAGCTGATTGGCACAGAAACCAGCGTGGGCAAAGTGCCGGCGCGTTTAAAGCCGGTGTTTCGTGACCGTGACGACCTGTCATCCGATTCCGACCTGGCCGGCACTGTTAAACAGGCTTTAACCAATTCCGAGAACCTGATCGTGGTGTGCTCACCCGAGTCCGCCGCATCCGTTTGGGTCAACGAGGAAATCCGCTTTTTCGCCGGGCTCGGGCGGGAGAAAAAGATTTTTTGCATCATTGTTGATGGCGACCCCGCAGCTACCGATGTTGAATCCGCCTGTTTTCCCGCGGCATTGGCCGAAGTGGGCCTGCAAGAGCCTTTGGCGGCGGATGTGCGTAAATGGGCCGATGGCAAGCGTCTGTCGAGACTCAAACTGATCGCTGGCATGCTGGGCCTGCCGTTAGACCAATTGCGTCGCCGCGACCTGCAAAAACGACAGAGGACATGGGCATTGGTAGCCTTGGCCGCCATCGTCATGTTGACGGTCCTCGTTACGGCCATAACCTCCCGCATTGCAGCCGAGCAACGACGTGTTTCCGGAGAGTCGCTGGTTTCATATAAGCTCACCGAGCTGCGTACCATGTTGAATGTGGCGGATGACCCCGAGGAACTAGCCAGGCTGCGGCAATGGGATAAGCAGGAGCTTGAAGACCTGTTAGCTTCAGCCGGTGATGGCGAAGATGCATTGCTGAATGCGGCGATGGATTTGCGTGAACAAGGCAATGATCTTTATGGAAATGAAAAATTGCCGGAGTCACTGGAAAAACTCCAGCAATCATGGGCGTTGTTGGCTGTAGCCTACCAACGTGACCGTAGCAATAAAGACATGCTTTTCGAGCTCGGACAGGCCGAATTCTATATAGGACAGGTCTATATGGACCAGGGTAAGCTGAAAGAGGCTGAAAAGGCTTTTTTCGCTTATGCTGAAATTACCCGCCGGCTGATCGTTTCTGAGCCGCAAAACGCCGAGTGGGTTTTGGAAATGGCCTATGCATTGACCAACCTTGCGGTTCTTGAAGACATGAAGGATGAAGGTGATCCAGAGCGAACTTTACAATTGACACAGTCGGCGCTGGAATACAACCAGATCGCGTTGGTGCTGGATCCCCAAAACACCTATTACAAATCCGAACTCGGACAATCACATGCTTTTCTGGCGGATGCCCAACGCGGGGTCTGTGACCTGGAAGGCGCGCTTTTATCGCGGCAAAAAAATGTTTCCCTGGAGCGGGATATGCTGGCCATGGACAGCAGTAACCCAGGCAAAGTCAGACGGTTGGCCTATGCGCTCAGTGGCTATACGTCGGTACAGATTGAAATGGGACGAACGGCGGATGCAATCAATAGTTCCGAGGAGGCTTTACGGTTAATTGATCCCCTGGTGCAAGAATATCCCGATAACAGGCAATTGAAGCGCTTTGTTCTTCTGCGAACCCATCGGCTGGCTATCCAAAAAGCCTTGAGCGGAGAAATCGAACAAGCCGCTAAAACCATGGAGGCCCTGGAAAAGGATTGGCAGTTGTACTTTCAGGATGCTGCGGAGGATGATCTGGGTGCCATTGAGGATTATACCGCTTACCTGATCGACAACGCATGGCTTGTACGGCAGACAGGTGATTCAGTTCTGGCCGGACAACTGCTTGAAAAGAGCAAGGCGAACAGTATTGAGACTCTCAAAAGGCTTCCTGGAAACAGGAATGCGGGAAATCTGCTGATGCTGGCGACTTACCGCTTATGGGACATCAGGCAGGAAATGCCATCTGACTCTATACTTACGATGTTGCCTTATTATTACAGCAACAGTGGTAGTATCCGGGCATGCCATGATGCCAGTATGGCAGCGAGAAAGGCGATTATGTTGGGCGCCACCACCAGGGCTGCTGAATTGACGGCTTACCTGGTGGGCAATGGTTACCGGGAGGCTTTTTTCGTGCGCGCCTGCAAGAAGCATTCGTTGTGTATGGATATTGATGAGTGATTTGCTCACAACTTTGACTCAACCAAGAGTCACAAATTTAAAAACCTGGAGATAAATAATGAGAAAGCACATGATTTTTCCGCAATTGGCAATGACCCTGATGGTTGCGGGTGCCGGTTCTGTGGCAGTCGCGGACAGTCAGCATTATTTTATACAAATGAATGTCAGCGCTGACGAATCTGAATTGACGATCAGCACGGCCAGGGGGGCTGCTGGTGGTTGCAAGCTTGGCTCCAAGAAAGGATGCATACGCGCAAACAGGGGTGATGATGTTAAATTCAGCCTGCTGCTGTCCGGCAGCAACAAGTGCAGTATGGGAGATGACTCAAAATGGGAGTTGGGGGAGGTTAAGCTGGGCGGAAAGAACAGCCCCCGTAAACCGCAAACCTTTGGTGGTTTCGAAACTGATACTGAAGTTACCTCAGATTTTAATTTCGCCAACAAGGCCACGGGTGTCCTGAACCCGGCCACTGCAAAATCTGACCGGCAGATCACCATTCATAACAAGAACCAATATGCCTATGAAGTCTGGTACCTGGTCACTGCAGATTGCGTGGATAAAAACAATGCAAAACTGAAAACCATTACGATAGACCCCCGCGTGATCAACGAAGGCAAATTGTAAAACGGTTTAATCGGGCAAATCAGGATCAACCAGGTACTCATGGGTAGAGCATGCATCTGACCATCGGTGTGACCGGTCACCGGGATCTCCTGGAAGAAGAGATCCCGGATCTTAAAAAACTTGTCCGTGAGTTTTTTCTGAATCTCAGGAAAGGCTATCCCGATCTCGATTTGCAGTTGCTCACACCACTGGCCGAAGGCAGCGACCGTTTGGTGACCGACGTGGCGCTTGAGTTGGGCATAGAATTGATCGTGCCCCTGCCGATGCCGCAGGCGGATTATGAAAAGGACTTTTCTTCCGCCGCAGCGGTTGAGGAGTTCAGGTCGTCGCTTGCAAAGGCGCGGGTGATACACCTGCGCACCTTGCCGGAAAATATACATGGGATGGTGACAGAGGCTGACCGTGTGCGCCAGTATGCCCAGTTGGGAATTTTCATATCCAACCACAGCCAGATACTGCTGGCCCTGTGGGACGGAAAACCATCAGATGCCACCGGCGGAACCTCCAGCGTGGTCAACTACCATCTGACTGCGGTCATGCCAGGGTTTTTGCTCAACGAAGAGTCCCCAAACCTGTTGGCGGATAACGAAAACGACCTGGTATATCACATTGCCTGTTCAAGAGACCGCAGCAATGGCTCGCCAGGCGGAGGTCTGCAACCGTTGCAGACAAGATGGATTACAGCGCATTTTGGCCTGGAGTCCGGTGACAGGATGCCCCTGGATTATGAAATCATGTTGCACCGGCTGCAGGATTTCAGCCGTGACAGCAGCAAGTATGAAAAACTGATTGCCAGTGAGGGTGCTGACCTGTTGGCAGACGCACCCGGCTATCGGCTTCCGGAGGGTACTCGAGCGATCAGTGAAAAACACCGGATCGCTGACTGGCTGGCGATTCATTTTCAAAAGCGAATCTCGTTTGGCCTGGTTGCCATGCACAGCATGGCCGTTCTGATTGGCCTGATATTTATCATTTATTCAGAGTTTGACGGCCTCGACTTTCTTGTAAATGTGTTTCTATTCGCCTTTATCGCAGGCTTCATACTTTACAAGATCGGCGAGCACCGGCAATGGCATCGCAAGCACCTGGATTACAGGGCCCTGGCCGAGGGTTTGCGTGTACAGTTTTACTGGAGCTTAGCCGGTGTTATTGATACACAGTCGGCTGAATTTGCCTATGACAACTTTCTCCAGAAACAGGACGTTGACCTGGGCTGGATTCGCCACGTCATGCGTAATGTCAGCCTGGCCCGCAGCCGGGATGAGACCCCGGTGGAGGAGTGGGTGGACTGGGTGATTGAGCAATGGGTGGGCGATGAGGAAGGACAGACCGGTCAACTTTCCTACTATCACAGCAAGGAGCTTGAAAAAACCAAACGTTTTAAACGCACCACAGGCCTTGGCAAGCTCGCCTTGATCATGGGTATTGCGATCGCACTGCTGTTGGCGTTTATGGGCTCGGATATGTCTGAGGCCCAGCATAAATTCTTGTTGATCCTGATGGGTGTATTTCCATTGATGGCCGGTGTACGTGATGCTTATTCGCATAAAAAGGCTGAAAAAGAACTGATCAAGCAATACCGTTTCATGCGTGGCGTACTGGCGAATGCAAAGCGTTTGCTGGACGGGTCCGATGATCCGGCTTTTCGACGCAGGGTGCTTCGGGCCTTGGGGACGGCGGCACTGGAGGAAGATGCCGAATGGATCCTGATGCATCGAGAGAGGCCATTGGAGCATACCGGAATTTAACCCAAGTCAATCCGGGGTTGCGATTAGCTTA
>JBFFWN010000214.1:0-5995 GCA_041570235.1 Lysobacterales bacterium
AACACCCGCAGCCATTGGAGCCCGGGCGGCGTTACCATGTGACGGTGCAGCTACGCATGATGGGCTATCAACTGGCCGCAGGCCACCACTGGCGGATCGCAATCTCGCCGACGTTTACGCGGCATGCCTGGCCGTCGCCGGAAACGGTTCAATTGAGCCTGTTTACCGGACAGGGTTGCCGTCTGCGTTTACCCATACGCACCCCGCAAATGGCTGATAGCAGCCTTCCCGAGTTTCTTCCGGCCGAAATCTCGCCACCACTGGCGCTTGCCCAAGTCCGTGAATCCCGCCGCGAACATACCGTCACGTTCGATCACGTGGATGGCTGGACGACCTTGAAAGTGATCAATGACGAAGGCCGTATCCGTTTCCTGGACAACGGCCTGGAAACGGACCATTGCAGCACAGAGACCTTCAAGGTGCGTGAAGGTGACCCGCTTTCCACCTCCCAGCATTTTAAAACCACGATCGAGTTCCAGCGCGATGACTGGCGTGTGCGCATAGTGACAGACAGCCTGATGACGGCCGACGCAGCACATTTTCATCTTTCCAACCACATGGACGCTTTTGAGGGAGATACACGGGTGTTTACCAAATCCTGGAGCAAGGCTGTCAAACGCGACAATACTTAGGCAAAAATGACCATTCATCAGTTCCACATATGAGTCAACGATGCTGCGTTACTTTCCCGCAGGCTTACATGTAATTTGAGTCAATGCGACTTATCCCAACCGGTCGCTTTTGCAAGTCCGGCAAAATTGCGGATAGCACGTACGACGTGGTTCTTTGAGGAATTCGTGTTATCTGAACACGTCCTGGTTTTTGGTATACCGGGACATGGATGGCCGGATGCAGTCCCCGGTCGGCGGGCTCACTGTAGCCGGATTGGTTCTTTTTGCATCATCTTCATTTATGCTAGTCCATCCTGATAACCGTATTGCCAATGGACCAAGCATAATTATGTACCCAGCCAGACTACTGAAACTCTTCGCCCTGTTGCTATTTTCGTTTTTGCTCAACGCCTGTGAGCGCAGCGTTGAACCCCAAGTTGCCCAGACCAGCGAGCCCGGAAAAGATCAGCCTGACATGCAGGCGGATCAGCGTCTTGCAAGCTTCCTTGATGCCATTTTTGAGCGTGATGTCAGTCAGCAACCCGAGTTCCAGGCCCGCCTGGGAAGAAAAACGGCGGACTATGGTCGATGGAATGATTATTCGGAGGACTATGCGGTCTTCAGAAACCAACAAGTCGCGGAAGACCTGGAGCGTTTACGGGAGGATTTTGACTATGCCGCTTTAAGTGAGCAGTCGAAACTAAGCTACCGTATTTTTGAATACAACCGGCAACGCGACCTGCGTAATTTCAAGTGGCGACATCACGTCTATGCCGTGACGCAGATGGAAGACATAGGGTCGGATTTGCCGACTTTTCTGCAAAACATTCACCGCATCGACAGTGTTGCCGATGCCGAGGCTTACATTTCCCGGCTTGCCTCCGCCAATATGGTGCTTGAGCAGGTTGTTGACCGCCTGCAACGCGGCGAAGAAATCGGCGTTATTCCGCCCATGATGGTCTACCCGAAAGTGCTGCCTGCTGCAGAAAACATAGTCAAGGGCGCGCCCTTTGAAGAAACCGCCGAGGACGGCATTTTGCTTGCTGACTTTCGCGACAAGCTGGCAGCGCTCGATCTGGACCCCGTAGAGCAGGACATATTGCTGAACGATGCAGCCAACGCGCTCAGCGGTCCCTTTCGCCAGGGCTATGAAGCGTATATTTCTGAGCTCAGGCGGTTGCAGGCGATAGCAGACAACAATCATGGTGTCTGGCACTTGCCGGATGGTGATGCATTCTATGCCAATCGTATTCTGAACTGGACCACGCTGGAACTCCCTGCAGATCAAATTCACCAGTTGGGGTTAAAGGAAGTGGCAGGTATACGCGCACAGATGCAGCAGATTATGCAGCAGGTTGGATTCGACGGGGAGTTGCCGGAGTTCTTTAGCTACGTGCGCAATAACCCGGAAAACTATTACCCGAACACCGAAGCGGGCAGAGCCGAGTATATTCGTGAAGCCACCGTGTTGATTGACGGTATTTATGACATCGCCGATGACTATTTTAATGTTTTGCCCAAAGCGCCGCTGGAAGTCAGAAGAGTCGAGCCGTGGCGTGAGGCCGGCTCCTCCACCGCGTTTTACAACCGGCCTTCCCCCGATGGCTCGCGACCCGGCATTTACTATATCAATCAGCAAAACATGAATGCAGTGCAAAAGCACATCATGAATTCGCTGGCCTACCACGAGGGTGCGCCGGGGCATCATTTTCAGTTGGCCATTCAACAGGAGTTACAGGGGCTACCGCAATTCAGGTTGTATGGCGGTTACAGCGCATACTCAGAAGGCTGGGCTCTATACTCAGAACGACTCGCGTTTGAGGCCGGACTGTATGAAGGCATGCCAATGCGTGATTTTGGCAGGCTTTCCGAGGAGATGAAAAGAGCGGTTCGACTGGTGGTAGATACAGGTATGCATGCGATGCAATGGCCGCTGGAAAAAAGCATTGCCTACATGACTGACAACACACCGATGGCGCCCGCTGATATTAAACGTCAGATCGAGCGGTATTACGTCTACCCCGGTCAAGCCCTGTCTTACAAGGTGGGTATGCAGAAGATCCTGGAATTGAGGCAGCAGGCACAGGATGCTTTGGGTGAGGATTTTGATATTCGACGTTTTCACGACGTGGTGCTCAAAAATGGCGCCATGCCACTGCAGATCCTTGAAGAAGTCATGCATCAAGACATCGAAGCGGCCAAGGGTGAGTGACGGAATGAAATCCGGCAAAAGTTGAAAAACGTTTAGGAAAACCACTTTTTTCGGAAAGAGGTTTTAAATAAAAACGATATTTTCGGTATTATAGATATATAGTGACTGTCTCTATCAAAAGCTGATGGGGGTGTGCTTTGCAAGCATCTGCGTTTTTCCTATACTCTGTGTATCAGCAACGGCGCCTGTTGGATCAGCGATCAAATGCAGGCTTGCAACCACTCATGATTTCGAGCAAAGGGGTTAAACCCAATCATTGATAAATACACAAGCATTCGAGCGCGGACAGTTGAGATATGTGAGCCGCTGAAAACCGAAGATTACATTCCCCAGCCGGTGGCGTTCGCGAGCCCGGCAAAATGGCACATAGCACACACGACGTGGTTCTTCGAGGAATTCGTATTATCTGAGCATGTCCCCGATTACCAGCGATTCCACCCTGATTTCGCCTTCCTGTTCAACAGCTATTACAACAGTGTTGGTCAGCGCACCTTACGCGCCGAGCGAGGCAACCTGACACGTCCGACAGTGGATGAGGTCTATGCCTATCGTGCCCACGTGGATGCTCATATGAGCAATTTTTTGGAACAGGACATCTCTGCCGAGGTTAAAAAAATCATCGTACTGGGGCTGAACCACGAACAACAACACCAGGAGTTGCTGATTACCGACATCAAGTACATTCTGGGCCATAATCCGACATTTCCGGTTTATGCAGCAGGCGCCTCCCTTGTGAACAACCGCAATAATGATCAAGGTTGGTTGAAAATCCCTGCCGATATATACGAGGTCGGGTTTGAAGGTGACGGGTTCTGCTTTGACAATGAACTCGACAGGCACAAGGTCTATCTCCAGGAATTCGAGATCAGTCAATCGCTGGTGACCAATGGTGAATTTATCGAATTCATCAACGACGGCGCTTACCAGGATTTTTCGCTGTGGCTCGATGAGGCCTGGGCCTGGATCCAGGCAGAGAACATCAGGTCACCCATGTACTGGCACCTGGTGGATGGTGAATGGTTTCAATTCACCCTTGGCGGACTGCACAAAGTGAACCCCGACGAACTACTCTGTCATGTCTCCTACTTCGAGGCTGCAGCTTATGCAGAGTGGGCGGGAAAACGCTTGCCCACGGAGTTTGAATGGGAGGCCGCCTCCGCACAATTGGACCGGGGCAAGCGCTGGGAGTGGACCAACAGCGCCTACCTGGCATATCCGAATTTCAGGAAAGCTGGAGGAGCCATTGGTGAATACAACGGTAAATTCATGATAAACCAAATGGTCTTACGCGGTTCATCGACGGCCACGTCACCCGGGCACAGCCGGGACAGCTATCGCAATTTCTTTCATCCCCACCACCAGTGGCAGTTCAGCGGCATACGCCTGGCGAAATAGATGGATACCTCATTTGCAAAGGCTGTTGATGAAGGACTTTCAGCCAGCCCCAAGTGGCTTTCGTCCCAGTATTTTTACGATGACAGGGGCAGCCGTATATTCCAGCAGATCATGGCCATGCCCGAGTATTACCTGACCAATTGTGAGTTCGAGATTCTCAGCACACGTTCTCAGGAAATCTATCAGGACATTGGCTTTTCGGAACACTTCAACGTCATAGAACTTGGTCCCGGCGATGGCGCCAAGAGCAAGGAAATGCTTGCCGGTTTCCTCGAGGCGGGAGCTGACGTTACCTATGCGCCAATCGATATCTCCAGTGAAGCGATTGGCCTGCTGGTTGAGCGCTTGAACAAAATGCTTCCCGACCTGAGGGTAAACCCGCAAATCGGTGACTACTTTGAGACCATGGATAAAATTGAGGCACAGGAAGATTGCCCCAACCTGGTTTTGTTGCTCGGCTCCAACATAGGTAACTATGACGACGCCGACGCGGTGGACCTGTTGAAGCACATCCATGATCACATGCGCTCAGGCGACCGCTTACTGGTCGGTTTTGACCTGCAGAAAAACCCTGTCACGATTCGCAACGCCTACGACGACCCGCATGGCATAACCCGGGATTTCAACCTGAACCTGCTGTCACGTATCAACAGGGAGTTAGGCGCTGATTTCAAGGTAGATCAATTCGATTTCTATTGCTGCTACGAGCCTCTTTCCGGCGAGTTGAGAAGCTACCTGGTGAGTTTGCGTGAACAGGATGTCAGGATCGAGGCGATCGGAAAGAAGGTTCATTTCAAACGTGACGAAATGATAGCAACTGAGCTTTCTAGGAAATACACACGCCCGGAAATCGAACAAATGGCCGCAACAGCAGGTTTCGAACTCACCGCACATTACCTCGATAGCAAACACTATTTTTCTGACACACTTTTTATCAAACGATAAAGTTTAGTGCGAGTAAGCACACCTCAAAAATCCGCCGCCGCGCTGCTCGTTTAATGCTTGTCTTTTTTATGTTCTGTATCAGCAGTAAAAAGAACTCTATCGGTTTAGCACCTTTGCTAAAAAGGAAAGGCCAATAATCGTTTTGTTTTGAATGAATGGAAGGAAAAAATGGAAAAAATGAAAAGCCTGTCTGCACTAATCATCACCAGTTTAATTATCAGTGCCTGCAGCGGTAGTTCATCATCTTTATCCCGTGCAGATTGCCCGGATACTGGTTCACCAGGTGGTGACTGTAGTAATAACCAGCCTGATTCAAACATCGTTTTTCTGAAGAGCCGCCGCTACGGCGGGCAATATTGTGGCGATCGAATCAAGGTTGATGAGGTGTTGCTTATCGACTTGCAAAGCCCTGAAGGGAAAACCATGCTTGAGCAGGCCGGCCCTTATAAACTGCTAACTGAATCGCCAATAGGTATTAAAAGCAGGGGTTCACAGGTGCAGACCCTCAGGGCAGCAACGAAATCGGCCGCCAGTCGTGGATGTAACCTTTTACTGACAGGACCAGTTAAAGGAGTAAGCTGGAAAACTGACAACACAGGCCTGTACGATCCCGCCTCCACAAGCAGGTTGGAGAGGTACCTCTTGGTCCGTATGGCCAAGCTTCAGGACCAGGCACTCTGACAACCTGACCCATTCCCTACAAGTACACGGCAATCAAAGCCTCGCACAAAGCGATATTGTCACCCACGACGCGTTGGATCGGAACAGTGCCCTGCTACTTCTCATACCTGCGGTGGAATGAGAAACACTGCAGTAGACATTCCCGTTCTGA
>JBFFWN010000215.1:0-5990 GCA_041570235.1 Lysobacterales bacterium
AATAATATCCGGGTTACAGGCCCCTATCATGACCTGCGCATCTTTGACTTCTTCTGCCGCCTGTGACGCTGAATCTACTGCAACGATCCTGGCGCCAGGCGCCACGGACTGCAGCGCCGACAGTTGTTCAGGATTGAGTAGCCAGGCCACGACCTTGTCCGGTTTTCGCCAACCGGGAAGGTCGCTTGCCGGCGTTTCGGATACCCGAAGGCCATATTCTTCAATCAATACCTGAGCAGCGGTTGACGGTGATGGCGTGTCAGTCGCATTGGCGACTGCGACAAATAGATTGGCCAACAGCAGAAAGGTGGCCAGGTATTGATTGAAGGTGATTCTCGAGGTTTTCATTTACAGTAATCCATCCATGAATGTGTTCATTTCCCGACGTAATGCCGCATCGGGTAAACGGCCTGTCAGCGCCCCGAGGTTGTCCTCTGCATGACGCGGTTTACTGGTGCCGGGAATGGGAATTGTTGCGGCGGGATGGGAAATTATATATTTCAGGAAAACCTGTCCCCAACTCTTGGCGTCGATGTCGGCAGCCCAATCGGGTAACTCAACACCCCTGACAGCGCCAAACAGTTTGCCATTGCCGAACGGCCGGTTCACCAGCACCGCAATGCCCCTGTCGGTTGCCAGTGGCAGGATACGGTCCGCTGCGGCACGGTCAGCCAGTGAGTAATTGACCTGGATGAAATCCAACGGATATTTGAGCATATAGCGCTCGATTTCACTGTGCTGGCTATTGCGATGCGTGGTGATGCCGATGTATTTGAAACGACCTTCTTTTTTCCAGGCCTGCATGGTTTCCAGCTCAACATCGGTGCCACGCAGGTTGTGAACCTGCATCAGGTCGATTTTGCCGCCCAGTCTCTGGAATGATTCCTCCATCCGTTGAATGCCTTCCGCCTGGTCCTCACGGTCAACCTTGGTCGCCATGAACATCTCATCACGGATGCCGAGCTTCGCCAGCAACGTGCCAAGAACTTCCTCGGAGTTACCGTAATTCGGGGAGGTATCGAGCAGCCGGCCACCAAGGCTGTAAAATTTCTCGAGGGTCTGTTTGAATGGTTCCATCTCCGTCGATGCCGGATCGCCCCGGAATTTAACCGTACCAAGACCCACGGCAGGGACCTGCTGACCTGTTGAGGGGATGGTTGTCCTGATCAGGGGTGAATCCGCCAACAATAAAGAGCTCCAGGCACCGGCCGCGCCTGCGGCACCGGCACAGGCGCTTAAGCTGATCAAATCTCTGCGTGTCAGTTTCATTAAAAACCTCATCATAATCGGTGTTTATTGTTCCATGCCCAGCTCAATAATAGCCTATTGCGGGTCTGTTTGAGTTTTTTCAATGAGCCTGCGCTGGCCGGGTAAAACGTTTTGTAGCGCCTCCAGTTGCCCGTTTGAAATGCCTATTCATCAAAATAACCATGGCACATTACCTTCGTCGATTTGATGCCGTTGCAAGCGCTTTGCTTTAAGATTGGTATCAAGGTGAGTTTAAGTCCATCAATTGAAATCCTTAATCGACATATCGGCAACACAACTCACGGTCGGTAGTGTTCAACCGTGCGGTGGAAAAATGATGAAATCAATTAAAAAGCCCGTCCCGTTAACCCAGTTTTTGACTCATGACAAACGCAGTTTGGTGTTTGCCATTTTTCTGCTGTTCTACAGCCTGGTGGCAGCGGCAGCAGACGTGGATGCAATCAAGGCAAAAGCCGAACAGGGTGACGCTGCTTCGCAGGACGCGTTGGGCCTGTTATACGCCGGTGGCGTCGGAGTACGCCAGAACTTAGCTAACGCCACCGTATGGTTCAAGAGAGCAGCCGATCAGGGATATGCGGACGCCCAGTTTCACCTCGGCCTTTCCTACCAGTTGGGTCGCGGTGTCAGCAAAAACATTACCGAGGCACTGAAGTGGTTTGAGTTGGGTGCGGAACAGGGTCAATTGGATGCCCAACTGTCTTTGGGCCTGGTGTATGCAAATGGTCGTGATGTCGAGACGGACTATGCGAAGGCGAATGAGTGGTTTCGAAAGGCAGCGGTCAACGGAGAGATCTCTTCCAGCTATTACCTCGGTATCGCCTATCAAAAAGGCAGGGGAGAAGCACAGGATGATGTTGAAGCGGTAAAATGGTTTCGCAAGGCGGCAGAAGGCGGCCATGCCCAGGCCCAGCTTGCGCTGGGTGTCATGTATGCCAATGGCCAGGGTGTACCCACCGATTATAACGAAGCCATTCGGTGGCTGGAGAAGGCTGCCGAGCAGGGGCTGAAGAATGCCCAGAGCACACTTAATTTGATAAGGGCTTCTGCCAATAAGCCCGTCAGAAAAGAAAGTAGCACCACCCTGCCGGGAAGGGGTCGCGCTTCTGATGATAACGGTGTGCAGACATCGATGGCAGAGCAGGGCACTCGACAGCCCTTGAACGAAGAGCAAAAACGCAAGAAAGAAGCCATTGAAAGGATCAGCCAAAGGCAGGCCGGCAATCCCGGTTTAAGTGGACGTTCCGGAGCGGCCAGCATAGAAGCGGAGAACGGGTCAGACAAGGCCCACGACCCTGATTCGCCCGGGGTGAGCGCCGAAAAACAGGGTGATTCGTTTACTTATCTTGCCGCCCTTCTGTTACTGACGCTACTTTTCGGGGTGTTCGTTTTTTATCGTTCAAAACAGAAATAATGACCATAAAAGCTTCAATATGAAATTACCGGCACATCAATACCTCGACAATCTTCATATCCCCTACCAAACTGCCGAATTTCCCACGCAAACAGACAAGGGAGCGGCATCGGTTGCACACGCTTTGGGTTATCGCGAACGGCAGATGATCAAGACGCTGGTTTTTGAACTGGCCACTGGCGAGAGAATCCTCGTCATGGTCGGTGGTGATCAGAATATCGTCTCCGGTCTGTTGAAAAAAGCAGCTGGTTCCAGAAATATCCGCATGGCCGGTTATGACGCTGTCATCGAAACTACCGGTTACGTGATTGGTTCTATCCCGCCTTTTTCCTGGCAGGCGGAGGGATTCCGGACTTTCCTGGAGGTATCACTGATGAATGAACCGGTTCTCGGTGTGGGCACCGGCGCATGGGGGCATGAGATTTTGATCACACCTCAAAACCTGGCCCAAGCCAGTAACGCCATGCTGGTTAACCTGACCGACCGCGCCCAGGCAGCAGCTCCAAGCCAGACCTAAGCGCTGGATACAAAAGGCGGGTGGCCCAGTTCCCCGGTATGGTCTCATCTTCGCGAAGGAGCATTTTCAGAATAGATGATCTGAAACAGGAAAAGCTGACTGGTTTTGTGCTCAAATCAGTCGAACTTCAAACAGGAAGGCACATTTCATGTCAGCAAAGGATTTTCCACAATACGCCAGGGTCACCATTATCGGTGGCGGAATCATCGGTTGCTCGGTCGCCTACCACCTGGCCGAGATGGGTTGCAATGACGTGGTGCTGTTGGAGCGCGACCAACTGACTTCGGGCACCACCTGGCACGCTGCCGGGTTGATGACCACGTTTGGTTCCGGCTCGGAGACAGTGCTTGAAATCCGTCGTCATTCGATGGAATTGTATAAACGTCTTGAACAGGAAACCGGCCAGGCCACCGGCTTTAAGCCTGTGGGCTTTATCGAATTGGCTGCCGATGAAGATCGTCTGCAGGAATTTCGTCGTGTCGCTGCATTTAACCGCCTACATGGTATCGACATCCATGAGCTTTCGGCAGCGGAGGTGGGCGCAATGTTCCCGCTGGCGGATGTTAAGGACATTCGGGCTGGTTTTTATGCCGAAAATGACGGTCGTATCAACCCGGTGGATGTCACCATGGCACTGGCAAAAGGTGCGCGCATGCGTGGCGTCAGGATCATTCAGAACACCCCGGTAACCGGTGTGCTGACCCGCAATGGAACGGTCACCGGTGTCAGGACCGCCAAGGGCGAGATCCGCTCTGAATTCGTCGTCAATTGCGCCGGGATGTGGGCCAGGCAACTGGGCGAGCTATCCGCTGTGAGCATCCCCAACCAGGCGGCAGAGCATTATTACCTGATTACAGAAGAAATCGAGGGAATGGGCCCGGATCTGCCGGTGCTGGAGGATCCCTCTGTCAACGCATATTATCGTGAAGAAACCGGCGGACTGATGATCGGTCTGTTTGAGCCCGATTGCGCACCGTGGCGGGTTGAGGGTATTCCTGAAGATTTTTCCTTTGGTGAGATTCCGCCGGACTGGGACCGTCTTACCCCGTTCCTGGAAAAAGCGATGCAACGGGTACCGGTTGCGTTGGAATCCGGCATTCGCAAGTTTTTCTGCGGACCGGAGAGTTTTACCCCGGACCTCGCACCGGTAATTGGCGAGGCGCCTGAACTCAGGAATTATTTTGTTGCGGCCGGGTTGAACTCGGTAGGTATTATTACCGGTGGCGGTTATGGCCGGGTGCTGGCGCACTGGATTTTGAATGGCAGGCCGGACGTGGATGTCACCGCCATCAATATCGACCGCTTCCACCGGTACCAGTGCAACCCGGAATACCGGCGTCAGCGCGCACTGGAGTCACTGGGGCTGGTCTATGCCTGCCACTATCCTGACCGCTCACCTCAAACGGCCCGCGGTGCGCGAAAATCACCGTTTCATGACAGGCTGGCTGCAAAAGGCGCTTATTTCAGGGATGTCAGTGGTTGGGAAAGTCCGGCGTGGTATGCGCCTGAAGGCCATGAGGCCGTGGTCGATAGACTGACCTGGGGCAGAGCAAACTGGTTCCCCTGGTGGCAGGCAGAACATGAGGCCTGCCGCGATGGCGTAATTGCCATGGACATGACATTCATGGGCAAGTTCCTGGTGCAGGGGCGTGATGCCGGCGCTTTCCTGGACTACCTGTCGGCCAACAGGGTGAACGGGGAATCCGGCATGATCACTTATACCCAGTGGCTTAACGGGAATGGCCGCCTTGAGGCCGACCTCACGGTGATGAAGCTGGATGAGCAAACGTTCATGGTGGTGACATCCGATACCGCGCACCGGCATACCGAGACCTGGATGAAACGGCACATCGTTGACGATCAGCACGTGGTCGTAACTGACGTGACATCGTCATACGGACAGCTCAATATCCAGGGTCCCCGGTCCCGCGAGCTGTTGCAGTCGCTGACCAGTGTCGACATGAGCAACGAGGCATTTCCATTCCGCACGGTAAGAGAAATTGATATCGGGTTGGCGCGGGTACTGTGTGTGCGCATCACCTATGTGGGCGAATTGGGGTACGAACTGAATATCCCGGCAGAGCAGGCATTGCATGTTTATGACCGCATCGTGGAGGCGGGGGAGAAATTTGGATTGCGGCACGCGGGCCTGAAAGCGCTGGGCAGCCTGCGTCTTGAAAAAGCCTACCGGGATTACGGTCATGATATTGATAACATGGATGACCCATATTCAACCGGACTGGGGTTTGCCGTGCACACCGACAAAACGGGTGATTTTATCGGCAAACAGGCCTGTATTGAGCGCAAAGCGGAAGGCGAGTTCAAACAGCGGTTGCTGCAGGTTTTGATAAAGGACCCCGAACCACAATTGGTTCATGCGGAGATCGTTTTGAGAAACGGAAAGCCCGTTGGTGATGTTCGCGCAGGATCTTATGGGTTTTCTCTCGGTGGGGCCGTCGGCCTGGCCATGGTGAAGGGCGACCCGGTGGATGCAGCTTATATCGAGCAGGGAAAATGGCAGGTCGATATCGCCGGAACGCTTTACCCGGCGCAGGTATCCCTGCGGCCCATGTATGATCCCGCGATGCAAAAGGTCAGGGGGTGAAGCCATATGAATGATTTCGAATTGAAACTGGTGGTCATGCGCGAGGACATAGATGACCTTAACCATGCCGGCAATTACCACTATGTCAGGTGGATGCAGGAGGCCGCCATCGCCCACTCCAGTGCGCTGGGGTGGTCACCGGAGAAATACATTGAAATGGGGGCCGGTTGGGTGGTCAGGTCGCATGA
>JBFFWN010000216.1:0-5974 GCA_041570235.1 Lysobacterales bacterium
TCAGCTTTCATCAGCGCCTGCCGTGCATCATCATAACGTTTCCAACGATTGAACGCTGAGGCCATCCTGGCGGCGATTTGCGGATTCAGCCCGTCCAGCTCGATCACACGATCTGCGTGAAACCTGTACCCTGAGCCATCGTCCGCATGAAACGCGGTGGGGTTCAGCATGGCGAACACACCGATCAGGGATCTGACCTTGTTGGGGTTCTGAATACTGAACGCCGGGTGCTTCATCAATTGACGCACGACGGCCAGGGTCTGACCACCGGGCTTCATGGCCTGCATGGCAAACCATTTGTCCATGACCAGGGCATCTGACCGCCATTTTTCTTCAAAGCCCGCAAGCGCCGTGATCGCCACCGGTGAATCCATCATGATCAGGCCCTTCAAAGCAGCCAGTGTGTCTGTCATATTGTCACTGGAATCAAGCTGTGCCACTGCCAGTGACTCACCGGTTTGGGTGCCGCACAGGTAGGACAAACAGGTGTTTTTTAAGCTTCTGCGCGCCATGGCCTCGGCTGTTTTCTGATAGGGCTGGCCATCGTTCAAGGCGTCGTATCGTTGTTTAAGCAGCGCTTGCAGCTCGGCGGCCAGGCCTTGCCTGATGAATTTTCGGGCCGCATGAATACCATCGACATCAACCACCTTCATCTGGTCAGCAAGGTAGTCCTCGCCGGGTAAGGTCATGGCTTCGGCCAGCAATGACGGGTCGGCCTGCTGGTCCTGCAGGATTCCCCTGAAAGCATTCACCAGTGAAGCTTCCAGTTGCATCACTCGTCCATTGGCGAGTCTTTCACGCTGTTTCAGAATGGCGTCTATGGCCATGCGTTGCGATGCATCCCAGCGAACAAAGGCGTCGCTGTCATGTGCAATCAGGATCGCGAGCTGTTCAGCCGAGTAGTCATATTGGACTTTAACGGGTGCGGAAAAATCCCTGAACAACGAGGGCACAGGCGCTTCGGGAATATTGATAAAGGTAAATTCCTGCTCATCTTCCTGCATGATCAACAGACGGGTTCCCGCCTCAACCGGGTCTTCACCTTCAAACCGGACCGGCAATTCTTCACCGCTGCCATCCAATAAGCCCACGGCAAAGGGCAACACCAGGGCCTGTTTTTCCTGCTGGTCCGGCGTGGGGTTGGTTTGCTGCCGTAACTTGAGGGTATAGGTTTGTTTACCGGCGTCATAATGATCGGAAACAAACACCACCGGGGTTCCGGACTGGCTGTACCAGCGGCCGAAGCGATCCAGGTTGGTTTCATTGGCATCCGCCATCGCCGCAAGGAAATCATCACAGGTCACCGCCTGTCCGTCATGGCGTTCAAAATACAGCTTCATACCTTTCTGAAAGCCTTCCTCGCCCAGCAGGGTGTGGTACATGCGGATGATGGTAGCGCCTTTCTGATAGACCGTTGCGGTGTAGAAGTTGTTGATTTCAACATAGCGGTCAGGACGGATGGGGTGGGACATCGGGCCGTCGTCTTCCGGAAACTGTCGATCGCGTAAGTCGCGTATATCCTGGATGCGCTTTACCGCCCGCGACTGCATATCAGCTGAAAACTCCTCGTCACGGAACACCGTCAAACCTTCTTTGAGTGTCAGCTGAAACCAGTCCTGGCAGGTCACCCGGTTGCCGGTCCAGTTGTGGAAATACTCGTGACCGATGACCCCTTCAATACCCTGGTAATCAAAATCGGTTGCCGTATCCGGTCGCGCCAATACATATTTCGAATTGAAAATGTTCAGCGACTTGTTCTCCATTGCACCCATGTTGAAATCATTGGTAGCGACGATATGGTAGATGTCCAGGTCATACTCGAGACCAAATCGCTGTTCGTCCCAGCGCATGGCATTGATCAGTGACTCCATGGCGTGATCACAGCGATCAATGTTTTCTGCTTCAACGTAAATCCGCAATGTCACTTCGCGGCCGCTGCGGGTTTGAAAATGATCTTCAACCAGCGCAAGATCACCGGCAACGATGGCGAAAAGGTAGGAGGGTTTCGGGAAAGGATCCTGCCAGCGGGCCCAGTGACGCCCGCCTTCCAGTTCACCTGAGTCAACCTGGTTGCCGTTCGATAACAATATCGGAAACTCGGACTTATCTGCTTCAAGCGTGACCACGTAGGTGGTCATCACATCGGGACGATCGGGGAACCAGGTGATCTTACGGAACCCCTGTGCTTCACACTGGGTCAGCAAAAACTCACCGGAAACGTACAGTCCTTCGAAGGCGGAATTTGCGGCCGGGTAAATACGGACCTCGGTTTCCAAAACACTGTTGGAAGAGGCAGACGGAATCGTCAGCCTTTCGCCTTCAATCACATAGTCCGTTTCCGTCAACTGGCGGCCATTTAGAACCATGGATATTAATTCCAGGTCACTTCCATTCAGAACGATGTCCTGGGAACCGGCAGTCGTATCTTTCTGGCTGAAGCTCATCGAGGCACGCACCGTGGTGGCCTCTGCTCCAATATCAAAATGCAGGTCCAGCTGGTCTACATTCCATGGGTATGCGGTGTAGTCTTTTCGGTAGATGGCCTTGGCGGCTATACCTTCTTTCATAAATCTTTCCTTTATTCGCTTCAGACAAACGAAGAGCTTGAAGTAACGGGTGTGGTCTCATGTATTATATGCCGATGAATGACAAAGCGGCAGGGCAAATCCCGGGGATTGCCGACATAATAACGGCAAGCACGCGTATCGAAGCTCAGATTCGCACCACCCCGGTGCTCTCTGAGCCACGCTTCAATGACATGCTGGGCTGCGAGCTATGGCTGAAATGTGAAAACCTGCAACGCACCGGAGCATTCAAGTTCCGCGGCGCCTGCAATGCCATTGCACGGTTGGATGAGTCGGGCAAAGCCGGGGCGGTTGCAACCCATTCATCCGGCAATCACGGTGCGGCCCTGGCATTGGCTGCGGCGCTCAATCATCGTGATTCGTGGGTGGTGATGCCCGAGAATTCCGTCAGGACCAAGATCGAAGCTGTCAGGGCAAATGGCGGCCAGGTGGTTTTCTGCGCGCCCAACCAACAGGCCAGGGAAGCAGGACTTGCAAAACTGATTGCGAAGGGCTGCATTGCCGTTCCGCCTTATGATGATTTTGATATTATCTGCGGCCAGGGGACCGCCATGCTTGAAGTCGCACAGCAGTGCCCGGGCCTCGACATTGTCATCACACCTGTCGGCGGCGGGGGATTGATCAGCGGAACAGCGATTGCCGCTACCGCACTGGTTCCGAATATCCAGGTTATTGCTGCTGAACCGGCCGGCGCTGCAGATACTGCATTGAGTCTTGAGCAGGGTAAACGGGTTGACCGGTTTCCAGTGGACACCATCGCCGATGGTCTGCGGGCCATTGTCGGTGAGCTGAACTTCAGAATCATCCAGGACAAGGTTGACCGCGTCATCACCATCACCGACCAGCAGATCATCGATGCCATGGCACTGGTGTGGAGACACTTCCGTTTGTTGATCGAAACCTCATCTGCCACTGTGGTTGCCGCCATTCTTGCAAACCCGGATGCTTTTTCCGGCAAAAAGGTCGCCGCGATCATTAGCGGTGGTAATGTCGATCTCGATACACTGCCCTTCTGAGCGCTTCCCGGACCATGGCCCAATTCATTTACCTTTTACGCCATGCCGAACCCGACCCGTGGAGTCCGCTGGGCAATGATTTTTCACGCCCGTTGAATTCCTCTGGCAAGCAGCACGCGGGCTTGCTGGCCGACTGGGTATCGGAACATCTGGAACCGCCTGACACCATTTTATGCTCTCCGTCCAAAAGAACACGGGAAACACTTGCTCCGATACTCTCAAAATGGAGCAGGCTATTGTCAAGCACCGAATACGTGGAATCCATGTATGGTGCATCCCTGAACCTGTTGCGGACGCTCGCGGAAGATGCGTTCAGTTACAGTGAACGAGTGTTGATGGTAGGCCACAATCCCGGTGTCAGCCTGTTTCTGGAAAATCTGTTGCCAACAAATAAAGCCGCTGATATCCGGCTGATGGCAACGGGTACCATCGCGGTAGTCAAATTTAACAACGACTTTAAACGTGAGGCGCAAACCGGTGAATTGTTGCACCTGCTTGAGCGCAAAGACCTCTCAGACCACTGAACGAAGGTAGACCTCCGCCAGTTCAGCAAGGCCCTTTTCGTCCGATTCTCCAAATCTCCCATAACTAGTGCTGTCAACATCCAGTACACCCAACAATATATCGTCCTTGATCAACGGCACGACAATTTCCGAGCGTGCATTGACATCACAGGCTATGTGCCCTGCAAAGCTTTCAACATCATTGACACGGATGATTTTGGCCGAAGCTGCAGCAGTGCCACAAACGCCTTTGCCCCACTCGATACTGGCACAGGCCGGTTTGCCCTGAAAGGGCCCCAGCAACAAGGTCCTCCCATGCAGCAGGTAGAATCCCACCCAGCTGATATCATGCACTTCCTGGAATATCAGCGCGCTGAGGTTCGCAGCATTGGAGATCCGGTCGCTGGACACACTTAAAAGCCCTTCGGCCTGTTGGACAAGCCGTGGCCATGAAAACTCATCTTTTATGGTCATATTTTTTTGAACACCAGTAAATAATTATTAGCCGGCATGGCAATTTTCTGCTCCAGCACCATCCGGTTTTGATTGGCCAGCTTAACGATGTCACCCATATCGCGAATACCCATTTGCGGATCCCCGGCACGCAATTGTAAATCAAACTGCCGGTTGCTCTCCGATGTGAACTGCCCATCCACATTAAACGGGCCATACAGACAAAAAAGCGCGCTATTATCAATGCATTCAGAAACGCCGCCAAACATGGCGATCACCGCTTCCCAGGACATGATATGCGCTGTATTGGCCGAATACGCTGCTTCAAATTTTTTCCCGGGCCATTCATCCAACAGCACATCCAATGGCAATGGTGGCAAAATTCGACGATTGTCTGCCCGCAGAAAGACGGTTTCCAGGCCAGCGATGTTTTCCTGCCGGTCACTGGGTTGCCAGATCACACCCGGTAGTTTGTCAGTAAAGAACACGGCATGTTGCCCGGTACCTGATCCTATTTCCAGTACCGTACCTTTTTTCGGCAACAACTGCTTCAACTGCTCAAATATCGGTATGCGGTTTCTTTCCGCCGCACTTGAAAAAGCCATTTTCTGCATATTTTCCCTTACAAAAAAAACCCGGGGTAAAAAAAGCCCGGGATTTACCCGGGCTTTTGAGCGATTTGTCGAAAACGTTCAGTTCACAACCGGCCGGTCTTCCACGATGGTGGGCGTGACAAACATCAGCAATTCACGTTTCTTGGTCTGGTTGGAACGCCGTTTAAACAGGTTGCCGATTCCCGGGATACTGCTCAGGTAGGGAACCCGGTCCTGCTGCCTGCTACGCTCATCCTGGAAGATGCCGCCAAGAACCACCGTCTCGCCATTATTGACCAGCACGGATGTCGCCAGTTCCCTGGTATCGATTGAAGGTACCGAACCGCCGCGACCAGTCTGGTAAATCTCGCCCACGGTGTCCTGCTTGATTTCAAGCTCAAGCTGGATGCGGTTATCCGGTGTAATCAACGGTGTCACACGTAGTTCCAACACCGCCTCCTTGAACTGAACCGCCGTTGCGCCGGAAGACGCGGCCTGCTCGTAGGGTATTTCAACACCCTGTTGAATAAAGGCTTCGGACTGGTTTGCGGTGACCACCCTGGGGGTTGAAATAACCTCACCATCACCCTCGGCCTCCAGCGCGGAGAGTTCGAGATCCAACAGGATATTGCCTGCCAGGAAAGACAGACCGATGGAACCGGCCCTTGGATCTGTGGCAGGAAGGTTGACGTTGTAACGATTTAGTGACAACGGCGATGTCACATCCCCGCTTTCCCTGATAGCATCAGCCGAAGTGTTGTTACCGGATACGCCAAGAACGTTTCTTCCGCTATGCAGGCCTGAAACACCGAACCGCACGCCCA
>JBFFWN010000217.1:0-5943 GCA_041570235.1 Lysobacterales bacterium
CGTGTGATATAAAAGGCCAGGCTATCGTTTATGCCATAACCCAGCAGCCAGTCTTGCAGTAGTTCCAACATAGAGAGTAACGGCCTGTTTGGTTTAACGGTCGAGTATACAGGGGAAGGAGCGATCTTATATAAATTCTGCCGGTTTCATCGAAAGTCCTGATCCCTGTGATCAGGTAAAAACACCGGTCGAAATATAGCGGTCCCCACGGTCACAGATGATGGCCACGATCACCGCGTTTTCAGTTGTTTTCGCAACCTCCAGCGCACCGGCAACAGCACCTCCGGATGACACTCCGCAAAAAATCCCTTCACGGGCGGTCAATGCCCGCATGGTTTCCTCTGCATCCTGTTGATTGATATCGATGATCCGGTCAACCCGGCTTTCCTCATAGATTCCGGGCATATATTCTTTTGGCCAGCGCCGGATTCCGGGTATTTTGGAGCCTTCGGTGGGTTGTAATCCGATAATCTCGATACCGGGATTTTTTTCTTTCAGAAAACGCGATACCCCCATGATGGTTCCAGTGGTTCCCATGGAACTGACAAAATGCGTGATCATACCCCGGCTTTGTTCCCAGATTTCCGGTCCGGTGCCCTGGTAGTGGGATGCAGGGTTATCGAAGTTGGCAAATTGATCAAGCACCTTGCCCTTGCCATCGGCCTGCATCTGCACAGCAAGGTCACGCGCCCCCAGCATGCCCGCTTCCGCGGATACCTGAATTAATTCAGCACCATAGGCCGACATCGCGAGTTTGCGTTCATCACTCATATTGGCCGGCATTATCAGCACCATGCGGTAACCCTTGATAGCAGCAGCCATCGCCAGGGCGATACCGGTATTGCCGCTGGTAGCCTCAATCAGCGTGTCACCCGGAGAGATATCACCGCGTTGTTCAGCCTGGTTGATCATGTTCATGGCGGGCCGGTCCTTTACCGAGCCAGCCGGGTTGTTGCCTTCAAGCTTTACCAGGATGGTATTGCTGCCCATGCCGGCAAGACGTTGCAGTCTTACCAGTGGAGTTGCTCCGATACAGGATTCGATGGTTGGAAAATTCATATGAGATTCATTATATCGCTTTTGCTTTAAGTCAAGAGAACAAAGCACCTGCCATTGTCTTGATTGTCGTGGTTATGGTCCCGGTGATGGACGGTGAGTTCCCTCAGGTTTTCGCGCTCGAACTCGCGGCAACACCTGCCGCAGATCCAGGGGTGCATCTTGAGCGCTTTTTCCCGGTAGGCAGATAGCCTGGCTTCCCTTTCGCGCCGGGCATGTGCCACAACCCGGACAAGCTTTTCCTTTGATTTATCTGCTGACATATTTGCTGTTTTCCAAAACCTTGGTCATTCAAAGTAAAAAAATTTTCAGATGATCCGTTACATATTCCACATCGGTCAGTAATCTTTTGCGGTCGCGATTGCTGAAAAAAACATACCCGGCATCTTCGCCCACGCCGGTGCGCTCGTTGATGAAATCACCCGGTTTTACTTTCAGTTTGGCCCGATACACAGAGGGAAGTTCCTTTATCACATCCCAATTCTCAACGTGATCAACCGTGCCACCGCCGGGGTGAATGATGTAAACCGCCGTATGACTTGAATAGGATTCGGGAAATACAAAAGGCAGGTCCAGTTCCATGTGCACCAGTGCCTCCCACGGCGAGAAACCATATGCCTTGCTGATCAACTCCATGATATAGCCGCCCGGTGGTCTTAGCGCTATCTCACCAAACAATATGCCATCATCATGGAGGTAGGCTTCCATATGGCTTATGCCCCATCGTATTTTCAACGCGCTGATGACAGCGCGGTTCAATGCCAGTAGCGCCCGCTGAACATCGGGTGCCAATCCTCCCGGTACGAGGTTGGTGTGTTTCTTTTTATGATAGAGGGTGATGCTTTCAAACTGTATTTCACCCTTGTTGATAAATGATTCCACACTGGCCTCGGGTGCGGATATAAATTTTTCGACTATTTTTCTGCGGCCTGCATAGCGAAACAGGTCACGGCCTGACTCGACCAGGCGGATACCCCTGCCACCGGATTCCTGTCTTTCCTTGATTACAACCGGTCTGCCGAGACGCTTGAAAATCACGTCAGCATTGTCGATATCGTCACCGGCGACAAAATCGGTCATGGGGATACCGTGTTGGTGCAGATATGACTTCATTTGAAGCTTGTCGTGGCACCGCAGGGCGACGCTGATGGTCGCTTCCCGCGCTTTAAGAATACGCCGGGCCACTGCAGCCGGGTATACGGATGCCTCGGTACCGGCAATGATGTGGGTGAATGGCCCGAACTGTTCCAGTTTCGACAGGACAGCAAAGATCTTGTTATTGCTTCGCGGGAAGTCGCCCACGTGCATATACACACAGGCACGCTCGGACTTCAATTTCTTGGCCGACCAGATCACGTATGAAATGCCAAGCCGTTCCAGCGTCTTGCAGAGTTCCTGCCGGTAACCCATCACCAACACGCGGAATGCATCTTCTGGAGTCGTCAAATACTTTTCCATGGTGTCAATCTGCCCCACAGCTGTGTATCACCTGTTCAATCGAATAAGGGCCTACTGACGCAACTCGGCCTTGCGCTTCAGTTTCAGGCTGTATAAGTCCGCGCGGCGGTCACGCCGGTTGTTGACGCTACCCTTGTCGGCGAGGTGTTTCAGCAGGTCAAGATCAACGTCCGCGATCAGCACCATCTCGGTATTGGGTGTCGACTCGGCCATGATGCCGGTGCTGGGAAAGGCGAAGTCGCTGGGCGAAAAAACAGCCGACTTGGAGTACTGGATATCCATGTTGTCCACTCGCGGAAGGTTACCCACACAGCCGGTGATTGCCACGTAGCACTCGTTCTCAATGGCCCTGGCATGGGCGCAGAAGCGGACCCGTTGGTAGCCGGTCTGCAGGTCGGTCATGTAGGGCACGAACAGGATTTCAGCGCCCTGGTCACGTAGCAGACGGGACATTTCCGGGAACTCGATATCGTAGCAGATCAGGATGCCGATCGGGCCGCAGTCAGTGTCCAGTGCCCTGATCACGTTGCCGCCCGACATGCCGAAGCACTCACGTTCACTGGGTGTGATGTGAATCTTGCGAACCGAGTCAACACTGCCGTCCCGCCGACACAGGTAGGCCACGTTGTAAAGACGTTTTTTGTCCACTACCGGCATACTGCCGGCAATGATGTTGATGTTGTAGGAAACCGCGAACTCCCGCATTCGGGCGATGATCGGTTCGGTGGCCTCCGCAAGACGGCGCATGGCCCTGGCTTGAGAGATCTCGTTGTATGCCACCAGCAATGGGGCGTTGAAAAACTCCGGAAAAAGAATGAAGTCCGACTGGTAGTCGCTGATCGTGTCAATGAAATACTCAGCCTGTTCAATGATCGCATCTACACTGTTGGATGCTCGCATCTGCCACTGCACCACACCAATGCGCACCTCGCGCTTTTCGCCGAACAGTGCATGCGGTTTTTCCTCGTGGTAAATATTGCTCCATTCAAGCAATGTCGCGTATTCGAGCGAGTCGCTGTCGCCTGCCAGGTACTGTTTCAGTACTTTTTTGACATGGAAGCCGTTAGAAAGCTGGAAGCTCAGTATCGGGTCGTGAAGCTCCTTCATTCGCACCTTGTGGATATACTCCCGCGGTGTCATTTTTTCAGCGTATTGCTTATAGCCCGGGATGCGCCCGCCGGCCACTATGCCGCGAAGGTTGAAGCGTTCGCACAGCTCCTTGCGCACGTCGTAAAGACGGCGGGCAAGGCGCAGGCCGCGATAGTCAGGGTGTACGAAGACGTCAATACCATATAGCACATCGCCATTCGGATCATGGGTGGAGAAGGTCTCATCACCGGTGATTTCGCTGTAGGTATGGTTGTCGCCATACTTCTTGTAGTCCACCAGCAACGACAGGGCGCAGCCGACAACCTTGCCATTAACCTCGACGGCAAGCTGGCCCGCGGGAAACTTGCGCAAAAGTGCTGCCACCTGCCGCCTTGCCCAGGGATCGTCATCGACATTTTTGTAAGACAGCAACATCGCCTCGTGAAGATCTTTATAGTCTTCGATGGCGAGGCCGCGGACGACGACCGTTAACTCTTTCTCTGATATGTTTGTCATGCAATCATGATGGGGCTGGTCGCATCGGGATGCAACTGACATAGATGCCGGTCACGGAAAATGTGATGTAAAGCGCCCACATTTTGCGGTTTTTGGCTCCGGCCTTTTCAGACGGCCGGGCCGTTATAGAAAATACCCTTCAGCAGGTAGAAGAAGATGATAGCCAGTATACCGCCGGCGGGCAGGGTGATGATCCATGACAGCATGATATTGCGGACCACGCGCAGGTTGAGCGCGCCTATGCCACGCGCAATACCCACCCCGAGCACGGCGCCCACCAGCGTATGGGTGGTGGAAATCGGTATTCCGGTACCGGATGCAATGACCACCGTTGAGGCGGCGGCCAGTTCGGCGGCAAACCCGCGTGAGGGTGTGAGTTCGGTGATGTTCTTGCCAACAGTCCGGATCACGCGCCAGCCGTATGTGGCCAGGCCCAGCACGATACCGATAGCGCCAAGTAACAGAATCCAGGTGGCCAGGGAGGATTTCTGAGCCACGACACCTGTTTTGACGATGCTTACTACCGCCGCGACCGGTCCCACCGCATTGGCCACATCATTTGAGCCGTGGGCGAAAGCCATACCGCAGGCAGTGAATATCATCAATATGCCGAAGATTTTTTCTACATTCCCGAAGCGGAAGTCGGCGTCAAGCTCAGGATCGACCTTGATTTTTTTGATGGCGTAAATACCGATCGACATGGTTATGAATCCACAGACAATCGCAATTATCACGGACTGCCCGTAACTCAAATCCAGGCCAACATGTGACAATCCTTTCAGCAAGGTAACAAGGGCCAGGATGAATCCGACTGCGAAGATGTAGTAGGGAACATATTTTCGAGCGTTTTTCAAAGGGTTCTTTTTGTCGAGGATCAATTTTTTCACGCTCATGAAAATCAAAAACGCAAGAATCCCCGACATCATCGGCGACACAACCCAGGATGCAGCAATGGTGCCGACCTTTGACCAGTGGACCGAATCCACACCAATACCGACAACCGAAAATCCGACGATGGCACCGACAATGGAGTGCGTGGTTGAGACCGGCCAGCCTTTTCGGGAGGCCACCAACAGCCAGACGGCAGCGGCAAGCAATGCGGCCAACATACCGTATATCAATAACTCCGGATTACTCTCAACCGAGGACGCGTCGATAATGCCTTTGCGTATGGTCGCAGTTACCTGTCCGCCGGCGAGAAATGCACCGGCGAATTCAAAGACCGCCGCCACCAGGATGGCCTGCTTGATGGTCAGCGCCTTTGAGCCAACCGAGGTGGCCATCGCATTGGCAACGTCGTTGGCGCCAATCCCCCATGCCATGAAAAGACCGAATGCAGCCGCGAGGCCCAAATACCAGAGTGAAAATTCCATTGAGATATCCCTAAAAAGTATTAACGTGCAAGCATTAACTGCAAGCGACTGCCCACGCGTTGCGCCCGGTCAGCAATCTCACCGGTGGCATCGATAACTTTGTACAAAAACATGACATTAACCGGGTGCAGTTCATTTTCCAGTTTGAATAGCTTACTCCGCAAAACAATCTGTTTTTCATCTGTATCCTGCTCGATCACATCGAGTTTCATTAATATTCGACCCACGCGCTTGCGTTCCAGCTTGCCGAAGCCGGTTTCGATCAACTCGTCCAGCTCCCTGATTGCGTCCTCAGCCTTGTGACAGGCACCAATACAACGTTTAACCAGGGCCTTGTACCCGTCGGCCATTGAATCGGGGATTTGCATATCGCGTCCAACGATCAATCCGGCAACATCCCGGGCGCTACCGGCCACCATGTCCTGCATGGTCAGCACTTCCAGAACGTCAC
>JBFFWN010000218.1:0-5922 GCA_041570235.1 Lysobacterales bacterium
GTTCATAATAAAAGCAGGAATAAGCTGATCAAATCCAATAAGATCAACATCGAAATGAAACTGCCAAAGACCCAAAAACACGGATTTAATCCCTTTGTCCCGGTTTTCCTGGCGCTGGCATTGCTGGCTGTTTACCTGAGGCTCGATCAGTTTACCTTGCAGGTGCTGTTGGATGATGAATGGCACGTGATACATCAACTGCTGTTCAACACGCCCTCGCAACTGGTGACAACCTTCGGTCATGCCGATTTCAGTATTCCGCTGGCCTTGTTGTATTGGGCCGAGCTTGAAACCATCGGCTTGAGCGAGACCGGCATGCGTTGGCCGATGATGCTTGCCGGTATCGTTTTTGTGTGTGTTGCGCCCTTATATGTGCGCCGTTATTTCGGCGACAGGGTTGCGCTGCTGTTCATGCTGCTGGTCGCAATTTCCCCGCGACTGGTCACCTACAGCAGGACGGCAAGGCCATATGCGCTGACCCTGCTGATTTCTCTGCTGGCCGTGGTGTTTTTCAGGAAGTTCGTTGATTCGGACAAACCCGCCTTCAAGTGGGGTTTGCTGTATGCCATTTGCGCCTTCGGCAGCAGCTGGCTTCACCTGGTCAGTATGCCATTGGTGCTTGCGCCTTTTGCCGTGTATGGGATACCGGCGCTGATCAACGGTGACAAGAAACGGGTAGGGCGCCTGCTTAAACTGGGCCTGGGCACATTGGCCGGATTGCTGGTGCTGGTATTACCGCCATTGCTGGGACAACCAGAGGCTCTGACCCTCAAAACAGGGGCGCAATTACCGGATTTTCAGAGTTTTTACGGCATGCTCTATGTCTGGGCGGGAGCCTCTTCAGCGCCGCTTGTATTTGCTGTTGTTGTGCTGGCAGCCCTGGGTGCCGGGCCGGTGTGGCGAAAGTTACCCATTTGCATCAGCCTGCTGACCGGGCTTGCCCTGACACTGGTGCTGATTTTACTGACCCAGCCGGCATGGGTGCAGTATGCCATCACTCTTTCCCGCTACCTGTTGCCGGCGCTGCCACTTTTTTTACTGGCGCTGTCGGTTGGCGTTATCCGTGTTGGCGATGGCCTGTTTCGGTTGGCCGGGCAAAGCGGCAGATATACCGCATACATGCTCTCCCTGGCGCTGCTTGGTTACATGTTTTACCAGTCGCCGCTGCAAACCATGCTGTTGCGACCGAACTCAAACAGCCTGCACGCTGCTTACCAGTTTGATTATCGTGAAGATCACAACCTGGTGACCCGGTACCAGAAGGATGTGCCGGTCAGTCCTTTCTGGCAGACACTCAGCGCGTTACCACCCGACTCGGTGCGTGTTGCCGCCACGCCGTTTTCATTTGAAAGCCATCGCTGGGATGCGGCGCGCTGGGAACAATTGTCAGGTCAGCGCGTCATGCCGGGTTTTTTAACCGGCTTTTGCGGCGGCTTCTGGTGGGGAGAGGTACCGAACGACGGGCGATTCCAGTTTCACAATGTGGCTTACCTGTCAGCCCCCCGGGACATGCAGCAACGCGGTTTTGACTTGTTGGTTTATCAAAAACCCTTCAAACTACCGGGTGAAGACGAAACCCACTCTTTGGCCTTGACCGCGGAAAGTTGTCAGCCAAAAATCCGGGAGCAGTTCGGTAAACCGCTTTTTGAGGATAATTGGTTGGTGGTGTTTGCGTTAAATAACGATATAAGGAATTTCATCAATGCTACACGGTAAGCGACTGATGGTGGTGATGCCCGCTTTTCGGGCAGAAAAAACGATAGAGGCAACCTTCAACGGTTTGCCGCATGACATCGTAGATAAAGTCTTGCTGGTGGATGATGCGAGCCCGGACAACACGACTGACGTTGCAAGGCGTTTGGGTATCGAAGTGTTGACCCATGAAACCAACCGGGGGTACGGCGCCAACCAGAAAACCTGTTACGAAGCGGCCCTGGAAGATGGCGCAGACATCATCGTCATGGTGCACCCCGACTATCAGTATGAACCCCGCCTCGCAACCGCGATGGCCGCCATGATCGAGTCGGAGGTGTATGACATCGTTTTGGGCTCGAGAATCACCGGCGGTGGCGCCTTGCGCGGCGGTATGCCATTGTGGAAATATGCCGCGAACCGGTTTTTAACGGCCTTCCAGAACATTTTGCTTGGCGCCAAGTTGTCCGAATACCATACGGGCTACCGGGCTTACTCGCGTGAGGTGCTGGAAAAGCTGAACTGGCGAAATAACTCCGATGATTTCGTCTTCGATAACCAGTTCCTGGTGCAGGGCATTATCGCCGGTTTTAGGATGGGTGAAATATCGGTTCCAACCAAGTATTTTGACGATGCCAGTTCCATCAGTTTCAAACGTTCAGTTCAATATGGGCTTGGGGTATTATCCACTTCACTGAGCGGTTTTTTTAAACGCATTGGTCTTTACAGCAGTTCGCTGTTTTCAGCACCGGATACCCGTCGAAAAACCTGAGCCGTTAATCAAAACTTGAGCTTTTAGCAGTAATCACAATATATGATGACAGACGTCATTGGCTATATCATTGGCAAACTGTAAGCTGTCTGCTGCCAGGTGGGTCTATATCCATACCTTGGGCACAAAATAACTGATTGGGAGCGCACCCTGCATGAGTAATTATGATTTTGACCTGTTTGTTATCGGGGCAGGTTCCGGTGGTGTTCGCGCTGCCAGGATAGCGGCAGGCTATGGTGCGCGCGTCGGGATTTGTGAATCCAGCCGTGTTGGCGGCACCTGTGTTATTCGCGGTTGTGTGCCCAAGAAACTCCTTTCCTATGCAGCGCATTTCGCCGAAGAATTCGAGGATGCCGCGGGTTTTGGCTGGGATGTCGGTGAACCAAAGTTCAGCTGGAGCCGCCTGATCGCCAACAAGGACCGCGAAATCGACCGCCTGAACCAGGTTTACCTGCGCCTTTTGGATAACGCGAGTGTCAAGTTGTTCAACGGTCATGGCAAATTGCTTGATTCACACCGTGTTCAGGTAGGCCAGGATATTGTCAGCGCTGATAAGATTCTGATCGCAACCGGAGGACGACCATGGCGACCGGAGATTCCAGGTGCTGAGCTCAGCATCACTTCCGATGAGGCCTTTCACCTCGAAGCATTGCCAAAACGCGTGGTAGTGGCGGGTGGTGGTTTTATCGCCTGCGAGTTTGCCGCCATTTTTAACGGACTGGGCGCAGATGTCACCCAGGTTTATCGTGGCGAGCAGATTTTGCGTGGTTTTGATCATGATGTGCAGGAATCACTGGCGGCGGAGATGATTAAAAAAGGCATTAAAATCGTCCTGCACGCCAACCTGACTGAACTGAGCCGCCAAACCGATGGTCAGATCAACGTGAAATTGGATGATGGAAACGAGATGCAGGCAGACACCGTTATGTTCGCCACAGGGAGGGTGCCCAATGTCAGGGGGCTGGGCCTGCGTGACGCCGGCGTGCACGCATTGCCGGGTGGCATGATACCGGTCGATGAGTACTCACGAACCAACCTGGACAATGTCTGGGCAGTGGGCGATGTCACCAACCGTGTCAACCTGACACCGGTGGCGCTGATGGAAGGCCATGCATTTGCAGACACTGAATTTGGTGGCAGGCCACGCCCGGTCAATCATGAGTTCATAGCGTCTGCCGTATTTTCACACCCACCGGTGGCAACCGTTGGCTTGAGCGAGAAGGATGCCCTCCACCACTATGGTGATCTGGATGTATACAAGTCGACGTTCAAGCCGATGAAGCACACCTTGTCGGGCAGGGATGAAAAAACCATGATGAAATTGCTGGTGCAAAAATCAACGGACAAGGTCGTGGGTTTGCACGTGGTTGGTATGGATGCGCCTGAAATTGTCCAGGGTTTTGCCGTGGCGATCAAAAACGGCCTTACCAAGCAACAATTTGACCTTACTACGGGTATACACCCGACCGCGGCTGAGGAACTGGTCACCATGAGGGTACCGGTCCAGGGATAAAGGATTTAGTTAATGAAGACTCGTTTTAAGGTATTGACCGGCCTTGTAAGCCTGGTCTTAATGGTGGGTTTTTCGACCCAGGCGCCGGTGTTTGCAAAAAGTGCGAACACCTCCGGCGGCAAAGCCCTGGTACAACGTTATATCATCGTACTCGACGATCCACCGCTGGCTTCTTATGACGGGCGCAGTTTGTCTACACCAGAGATGGATCAGGAAACCAAGACACTGCAAAAAACCGCAGGGCAGTTTAATGTCAAGGGCAAACTGGATGTCACATCAACCGCCGCCCGGGAGTACCTCGGTTTTCTGGATCAGAGGTTTGAAACTTTCCGTGGTGAATCACTGCTCAAGCTGGGTCGTGAAATCAAACCCCTTCATCGCTATCGTATTGCCACAAACGGTTTCGCAGCCGACCTGACCGCCAAAGAAGCAGCTATCCTGTCTGAAATGAGGGGGGTCAAGGGGGTCATGTTTGATGAGGTGCTGAAATTGCAAACCGACTCCGGCCCCAATTGGCTGGGCGCTGATATCCTTCATAATGGTGATGCCGGCTATCCGGCCTCTGGCGGTGAGGGCATCGTGGTTGGGGTTTTCGATACCGGTATCAACTGGGATCACCCTTCGTTTACCGACCCGGGCGAAGGCATACCACCGGGCAACGGTGTCTGGGACCATGAAAACCCTTACGAGACCCAGTTGGGTTTGTGTTCCGAACCAGAGGTGCTGTGTAACGACAAGCTGGTTGGCGTTTGGGAAATGGTGGAGGACAACCCGAATACTGACGTCGTCGAAGAAACCAACCAGGGCAAGGACAATGTTGGTCATGGTTCACTCGTGGCATCGGTGGTGGCGGGTAACCCGGCCACTGTTACCCTGAACGACGTAACCACAACCATGGGTGGTGTAGCGCCCAATGCCAATATCATTTCATACCGGGTATGTTATCTGGGGGATGCTGCCGACCCGGATGATGACGGTTGCCAAACCTCGGCCATATTGCGCGCGATTGACCAGGCGATTGAGGATGGTGTGGATGTTGTTAACCATTCCATTGGCGGTGGTGCACATAATCCGTGGTACTCCACGACCTCAACCTTTGCATTTTTGAACCTGCTCGACGCCGGCACCCTGGTCATATCTTCAGCTGGTAACGACGGTCCCGAACCGGGCACGGTGGGTTCGCCTGAAAATGCACCCTGGATGACAGCCGTTGGCGCAGCCACTCATGATCGGGTATTCGCCAATGCGCTGGAAAATCTCACTGGTGGTGATACCACACCGCCGTCAACGATAATCAGTACCGGTAGCATTGTTGTGACAGACCCGCATGGTGGCACCACCATCAGGAAAATTGTTCATGCCAAGGACTACGGCAGCGCGCTGTGCGGTAGCGGTGAGCCGGAGTCCGGGGCGACCTGCGACGACAATACCGGTGCTTCAAATCCTTTCCAGCAGGATACGTTCAATGGTGAAATTGTGGTCTGCGACCGCGGTGAATATGGTCGTCGCGAGAAGGGTAAAAACCTGATGCTGGCCGGCGCAGGCGGTTACATCCTGGCCAATGCAGATGATCCAAACCTGCAGTCGGTGTTGCTTGATGATCTTTGCCTGCCCTCTGTCCATATAGGTCAGGATGACGCAAACCAATTGCGCACCTGGCTGGACAGTGGAACCGGGCACCAGGGCTCTATCAGTGGCTTTGATATTTTCCACATCGAGTCCGCGGGTGACGTGGTCGCCAGGTTCAGTTCACGCGGCCCCGCTTTGCCACCAGTGGGAGACCTGATGAAGCCCGATATGATTGCGCCCGGCGTGGATATCCTGGGAGCTTCGGACCTGGGCAATAACTACAACTTTTTCAGTGGTACATCCTTTGCAGCACCGCATGTTGCAGGCGCTGCCGCGCTGGTGAAGTCGGTGCATCCTGACTGGACGCCGGCAATGA
>JBFFWN010000219.1:0-5867 GCA_041570235.1 Lysobacterales bacterium
ACATTCCGCGGTGCGCCCGCCACGCTTGAGCAGGAAATCGAAGAGCAGGGCCTGGTGCGTGCCACCGCCAGGATTATCGACTACCAGGTGGCCAGCGGCCTCGTTACATTGACAGGAAATGCTGATGTTCAACACCCACAATACAAGATCACCGGTGAGTTGCTGACCTATGACCTCAATATCCAGCACTTCCAGGGAAGCAGCGATGAAAATGGTAATGGCAGGATACATATCCGCCTCGACCCCGAAGTGATCGACAACAAGGCCATCACTGACGGCATCGTCGACAAACCCGAAAAGGAAGGCAACTGACATGCTCAAGGCCATTAATCTGCATAAATCCTATCGAAAAAAAGATGTGGTTCGCGGGGTTAACATAGAAGTCGAACGGGGTCAGGTTGTTGGTTTGCTGGGGCCGAACGGCGCCGGAAAAACCACTTGCTTTTACATGATCGTCGGACTGATACCAACCGACAAGGGCAATATCACCGTCGATGATGTAGACATCACCCACAAACCGGTCAATGTCCGCTCCAGCCTGGGCGTGGGCTACCTGCCGCAGGAGGCATCGGTGTTCCGAAAGCTTTCTGTACGTGACAATGTCATGGCGATCCTGGAACTGCGTGGCGACCTGGACATTGATGAACGCAATGAGTTATGCCAAACGCTGATGGAAGAGCTCGGTGTCTCACACCTGGCCGACCAGATGGGCCAGGTCTTATCTGGCGGTGAACGGCGCCGCGTCGAAATCGCGCGGGCGCTGGCGGCCAGGCCAAGGTTTATTCTGCTTGATGAGCCGTTCGCGGGTGTTGACCCGATATCAGTCCGTGAAATCCAGGAAATCATCAGGCAGCTGACCGCCCAGAACATTGGCATTCTGATCACCGACCACAATGTTCGCGAGATGCTGGGAATCTGCCATCATGCTTATATTCTGAACGATGGAGTGGTGCTGGCAGAAGGTGATGCCGACGCTATCCTGCACAATGAGAAGGTGCGTGAGGTCTATCTTGGTGATGAATTCCGCCTTTAGATGACCCAATTTACTAAACTCAAACCATGGTAAATCCGTCACTCCAAATCCGATTGACCCAAAAGCTGGCAATGGCGCCGCAATTGCAGCAGGCAATCCGCTTGCTGCAACTCACACGCATAGAATTGCGTGATTACATCCAGGAACTGGTCGACGCCAACCCGCTGCTGGATCATGAAGATAACACTGAATCCGGCAGCGATTCAGCCGAGGAGATTTCGCTCGAGTCCCAATTGGCTGAAACCCAGAAAGCCGAAAGCTCCGATGACTATGCCAGCGACGATTACGAATACGACCAGTGGCAGGAGGATGCAGGCCAGGAGCAGTGGGCGGATACAACGCCCTGGTCGGATGATTTTAGCGAGCGCCAGATTGCCGATACCAGTTCCACTTCGTTGCTTGAACACCTGCTCGCGCAAATTCGGCTGGCGCATTTCAGTGAACTCGATGCAGCCATTGCCACAGCCATTGTGTACGCGCTGGATGAAGACGGTTTTCTGGCGGATGATATCGAAGGCATCCGGCGAAGCCTTTTGCCCGAAATTCGTGTAGAACGCGACGAAATTCTTGCCGTTTTACACCGGGTCCAACGCCTTGAGCCGGTCGGTGTCGCCAGCCATGACACGCGTGAATGTATCCAGGTCCAATTGCGCTCCCAACCGGCAGGAACACCAGGGGTTGAGCTGGCGTTGCGACTGACGCGCGACTTCCTCAACCTGGTTGCCGACAATGCCTACGAAGACATGCTGCGGGAAACAGGGGCAACTGCGGAGGGGCTTAAACAGTCGCTTGAACTGATCAGGGGTTTGGAACCACGCCCCGGGGCCCGCTTTGATAACCGGCGTGATGAATATATCGTTCCCGATGTCTATGTGCGTCTCGATGGGGACGAATGGGTGACCACGCTCAGTCCCGAAAGCAATCCGAGCCTCCGCCTGAACAAATACTATATCAACCTGTTGCGTAAATCGGGTGGTGAGGACGCTGATTATCTTCGAGGGCGTCTACAGGAAGCGCGATGGCTGTTATCCAGCCTGGAGTTGCGAAACCAAACGCTGCTGAAAGTGTCTCAGCGTATAGTGGATGTGCAAAAAAACTTTTTGACTGACGGCGAAATATCCATGAAGCCCCTGATCCTGAAGGAAATAGCCGATCAGGTTGGTGTTCATGAATCCACCGTTTCGCGCGCCACCACACGCAAATACATGCTCACACCCCGAGGCATATTTGAATTAAAGTATTTTTTCTCCAGCCATGTACGCACCGTTGACGGCGGAATGATCAGCGCCATCGCAACCAAGGCACGTATCCAGATGCTGATCGAAAGCGAACCACCTAAAAAACCATTGAGCGACCAGGAGCTCTCGCAAATCCTGCGCGATACCGGTATTTGCGCGGCACGACGCACCGTAGCCAAGTACCGCGAATCCTTAGGCATAGGATCGTCCAGCGAGCGCCGCAAGGCATACCGGAGAGCAGATGATTTTTGATGTCCGAAACCATAGTAAATTGGAATCCCTGCGTATAGACTGTAGATATACCTCTCACGTGTTTGAGGCAAGGAAATAAAGAATAACAATGTGCTTCGAACCCCCCGCTTACCCTGTTCCAGGTTTGGAAGCCATTGATGTATACACAGACTGTCCTTACATGAATGTGTGAGGACCACATAAAAAAAGGAGATCGTTGATGCAGATTAATATTACCGGACATCATGTTGAAGTTACGCCAGCGCTGCATGCCTACGTTACTGAAAAAATGCAAAAACTCACCCGTCATTTTGACCAGGTAAGTTCCATCCATGTGATCCTGAATGTGGAAAAACTGCAGCAACAGGCCGAAGCCACGGTGAAAGCCGCCGGGCGTACCTTATTTGCAGCCGAGTCAGCGATGGACATGTACGCATCCATTGACGGCCTGGCTGACAAACTGGATCGTCAGGTTCGACGTTACAAGGACCGTATCAAGAACCACCAACACGTTAAACATGAACCAGTGGAACCGGAAGACGGTATCTGAACACTATAAAACGGTAATTGTACGCTTCACTTGACGAAGACCTCGCATGCTTGAAAGCGATCTATTGGTTCCGGGGCGCATTTATGCGGACGTTCGGATTAGCAGCAAAAAGCGGCTGCTGGAATTTATCAGCCTGACATTGGCAAAAAAGAACACCGAACTGAACTCGAGGGAAATTTTCGAGAGCTTCTGCAACCGTGAAGTGCTCGGCAGCACCGCTCTTGGCAATGGTGTGGCTATCCCTCATGGCCGGGTAAGCGGTATCGAAGGCGCCGAAGCCCTGTTTCTGCGCCTGTCAAAACCCATTTCATTCGATGCCGAAGATGGCCAGCCGGTAGACCTGCTTTTTGCCGTGGGGTTTCCAATCGAATGTAGCGAGGATCATTCAAAACTGCTCGCGAGCATTTCCGCCCGTTTCAGTGACCCGGAATTACAGGCGCAATTGCGAACTGCCACCGACGCCAACGAAATCTGGCAGCTACTGGCAAAAACCCACGCATGAAAACCTCGAAGGACGATAACGGACAGGACATCATCATTGTCAGCGGTATGTCTGGTGGTGGAAAGTCCACCGCACTGAATGCACTGGAAGACCTGGGTTACTACTGTATCGACAACCTGCCCGGCGCAATGCTGCCGGACTTCGGACCACAAATTTACGCAAATCCCGAGCTGTACAAGAAAGTCGCGCTTGGTATCGATGCACGTTCGCGTGAGTCCAACCACCAGGTCGTAATTGACTGGATGAACTCATTGAAACAGGCCGGCCTCAGTTGCAGGATGCTGTTCATCACGGCTAAAAAGCCTGTATTGATCAAGCGCTTCAGTGAAACACGCCGCCGCCACCCACTGACCGGCAGTGACAAGGTTTTGCCGGATGCAATCGAAAATGAAAAACTGTTACTGGAGCTTTTGAGAAGGAATTCAGACCAGGTCATCGACAGCAGCCATACCAACATCCACCAGTTGCGGCGACAGGTCTGGAACTTTGTCGATCGCCACACCAGCGACATGACCATCGTTTTGCAGTCCTTTGCCTTCAAGGAAGGGGTACCAAAGGATGCCGATTTCATGTTTGATGCGAGAGCGCTGCCCAACCCTTATTGGAATGAAGAACTGCGCCCCCTGTCAGGCAAGGACGAGATCGTCAGGAACTGGCTTGACAAAGATCGCCAGGTTCAGAAAATGACAGCTGATATCGAGGCCTTTATGAATTCATGGCTTCCGGATTTTCAGCAAGCCCAAAGAAGCTATGTCACCATCGCCATTGGTTGTACCGGCGGAAAACACCGGTCGGTTTACCTGGCCGAAACACTGGCGAAATTATTATCCAAAAAGCACGAGAATGTGCTGGTGCATCACCGTGAAATGGCCAGTTGGAAGTAAATCGTTTTCACAACTGCCCTTCCATTCCTGCTCCTTGTTACAATAGACGCTTAAGCAACGACCGCGACTGGTTTGCCAGTCATTTCCAACTCCGATCAAAGGTTAGGTAAACGATGCGGGAATCTCAGCACGAAGAAAAAACAGCCCGTCATCTGGACCGTCTGTCCGACGCGCTGGACAGCGGAATCAAGTCCAGGATCGATGGTGTCTTAAGCGACCTCAACGGCGCAGAGATCGGTGATCTGCTCGAATCTTTACCGCAAAGTCAACGCCAGGAGGTTTGGGACCTGATCAAGGTCGATCTCGATGGTGATGTGCTTGTAGAGGTAAACGACGAGGTCCGTGCCGGTCTGATTCGCGACACCAGTCCGGCTGACCTGATCCACGCGATGGGCGAACTGGATATCGATGACCTTGCCGATATCATTGATGACCTGCCGGACGAGGTGGTTACCGAAGTCCTGCGCATCATGGACAGGCAGGACCGTGAACGTCTTGCCAGTGTCATGTCCTACCCGGAGGATTCCGCCGGCGGCCTGATGGACCCCGATGTGGTCACGGTGCGACCGGATGTCAGCCTGGACGTGGTTTTGCGTTACCTCAGGCTGCGCGGCGATTTACCCAAGGTTTTCGACCAGTTGTTCGTGGTTGAACGCGGCGGTTATTACCTCGGGCAATTGAGGCTGGCCGATCTCCTGACCAGCGATCCGACCAACCTTGTATCAGAACTGCTCGATACCTCGGACAGCGCCATCCCGGTGGACATGCCCGCCAGCCAGGTGGCCATTGAATTCGAACACGACGACCTGATTTCCGCTCCCGTGGTCGATCCCAGCGGCCTGTTGCTGGGACGCATCACCATCGATGACGTGGTGGATGTAATCCGTGAACAGGGTGAACATATGGTGCTGACTGCAGCCGGCCTCGATGAGGAAGGCGATATGTTTGCGCCTGTCATGCAGTCTGCAAGGCGCCGGTGGATCTGGCTCGGCGTTAACCTGATCACCGCATTGCTGGCATCGGTCGTACTCTATGCCTTTGAAGCCACTCTGGATCAATTGGTGGAGTTGGCTGTCCTGTTTCCAATCGTTATGAGCATGGGTGGTATTGCCGGCACGCAGACCCTGACGCTGGTCATCAGAGGCATGGCAACCGGCCAGGTCAACCCGCGCAACGCCATGGCCATATTGCGAAAGGAACTATCGGTGGGAGTGCTCAACGGCATCGTGTTTTCAATTGTCATTGCCGCCATCGCATTCCTCTGGTACGGAAAGCCCGGACTTGGCCTGGTGATGGCTTTGGCAATTGTCGTTAACCTGGTCGCAGGTGCGCTGGCGGGCGCACTTATCCCGGCAACTCTCAAACGGATGTCTATCGACCCCGCACTGGCCGGCGGGGTGGTATTGACAACCGTCACCGATGTCATCGG
>JBFFWN010000220.1:0-5835 GCA_041570235.1 Lysobacterales bacterium
AATTAGAATCCATTGCACCGGGGCGGGGATGTGGGTAGTCCCTGCTGAGACCGTACAAAACATGGATGTTTTGGACGCGCCCCCAGGGATGGGTTCACGGCATGTCTCAGCAGGGACTACCCATAGCGCCGCCAACGCTGCCACTTATCTTATCGAAGCCGTTTTGAAGCACGCAGCCAAAGAAGACGTCGGTAGGTCCCGGGTTATGCTATTGGCAACCCCGGGATACCGGTGAGGTTTATCTGTATGGTCGAACGACAGGCTTTCTACTGTGGAATTACCAATCAATTCGCGGCAATCTGCACCTCGGGGGCGGAGTCAACTTCAAGGGCGACCATCACATCGCCAAACCTCGAAGGCTCAATTTCCCCCATAACATTGATAACCACGACCTCCTCGTCGTCGGCGGAAACGATCGTCAAACCGCGGATACTGTCGCCGCTGGACCTGGCATACATCTTCACAAGGGAATCTTCTTCACTGACCAGCAGGATGGGCGCCCAACCATCGTTAGCGAGCTTGTTACCCATTTTTTCAAAATTGCGCTCAATCCGTTGAGTATCGCCATCGACTTCGTAAATACGGATCCGGACACCATCCAGGCTGCGCAACAGGGCCTGGGTTTCCGGGTCATCATCCATAAAGCGCGCCGCGAACCGCAGGCTTGTACGCCCCAGGGAGAGCGACATTGTGCGGTCGGTGTCACTCATCCCGGGGCTATCCAGGTTGGCGTAACCCTCATTGCTGCGGGAAGCGGTGATGCCGCAGCCGGAAAGTACCAGCGCGACTACAACCAATACCAGAACCAACCATACCTGGGCATTTTCTTTCAGGGCTCTCATTTTTCTAGTCCAGTTTCACATCAACATCAACATCAAAGCTTTCCATCACCTTACCCAGTTCGGCAGGGTTCAGCTGACCGATGATGTTGACAAATACGGCTTCTTCCGGATCGACCACCATCACGGTTATGCCTTCCATATTGCCCTTGTTCATCTTTATGTAGACCAGGACGCGTTCATCATCTTCATTGATAGAGACAATGGGCTCCCAGCCATCGGATTTGAGGGTGCTTTTGACCTTGCTGAACTGGCTCATGGCAGCATCCGTATTGGCGCCTTCAGCCATCTTGTCCGTACCATACATCTGAACCCGGATACCCTTCAGCTTTGAAATCAATTCAGATGTCTCGGGGTTTTTAGAGGAACTCCCCATGCGCACCAAATCCAACATGGTTCCACCCAGGTTAATGGTCATTTTGGGTTCACCGTAAGTCGCTGTCAGGTCGCCAAAATTGACATACCCGGGCAGGTCCTTAAGTTCATCTTCCTGTGCCATGACGGGCAGCACAAACAATGTGCAAAATAACCCGACCATAAATTTGTTCATCAGTACGTGTTTCATGCTTCTTTCTCCTGAAAGTGTAAGTTCTGTGATTGGATGGCCTTGTTGACCGACCCGGTGACGGCATCGGAAAGCGTGCCGCCAACGGTTGATTCAATTTCACGGCCGGTAATGACGCCGGCCTTGCCGAGATAGGCAAAGGCGATCGCCATTTCATGCCTTGCCTTGGCAATTTCGTCTGCAGAGGGTGTTTCGGGTTGCATCAGGCTGACACTGAACAACACCAGCGGTATCGCGGCCAGGGCCATTGCCCAGCGCGGCTGCAGGAACCCGAACCAGGGATTGGCGGATTCCTTACGCGGTATCGCGTTCAGTTTGCGGGTGAGACTGGCAGGCGCACGCTCTGCCTTGATGTTCTCCATCGCCTGCTGAAGCTGGTAGGCCTCAACTATGGCTCTCGCCAATTCGCGGTCATCCGATGCTTCGGATTTAAGCAGTTCCGCATCCGCCTGGCCTAACTCACCATCGAGCAGAGCGTTGATCTTCTCTTCCCATTTTTCATCATATTCATTCATGGTCTTACCTCTGCCAGTTGCTCACGCAACTGCTTTCTTGCACGGTGCAGGTAGGTTTTGACCTGCGCCAGGTTTAGTTCCAGCATTCCGGCTACCTCTTCGTAGCTGTGCTGATTGACATCCCGTAAAACAACCAGGGAACGATAGGGCTCTTTCAGGCTGCTTATCGCCCGCTTTAACCACAGGTTGGTTTCACCAGCAGCCGCGTCCTGCATGGGGCCCGATACCTCACTGGCCATATAGCTTTCATCAAACTCCACACTTTCACGCCGGCGTCTCAGGCGATCCAGGCAACCATTCCGGGTGACTTTCATCAACCAGGGTTTTACCCGGTTAGGATCGATGTTGTCGCGGTTGTGCCAAAGCTTCACAAAAGCCTCCTGTGTGGCGTCCTCAGCCTCCTGCGCGTCTTTTAATATGTAACGCGCAACCGTCCAGGCCTGATCCTGATATTCTTTCACCCATTGACGGTATCTTTTACTCATGTCATGAGAATAAACGCACTGGAGAGAAAATGGTTACAGATCTTGGGTGTATTCATTAATAATTTTTTGGAATACCGCGCTGATACTCTTGCACCTTGCTCGTGTCATCGCTCGTCTCATCAATGAAGCTGTTAGTCAAAACGTGTATTCTGGGCCTGAAAAACAGTCGTAACCAGTACACAGGATGAACCATGGGACTTTCAAAAAGCCGTCTTCAGTTCTTTCGGGGTTTACTGCAAAAACTCAAAACCGAGTTGCTCGAAGCCGGGCAAACAGGCGACCAGGCCGAAGAGGTGGTTGAACTGGACCAGACCCGGATGGGCCGCCTATCCCGCATGGATGCGATGCAGGCGCAGGCCATGTCACTCGAAACCGGCCGGCGGCGCCGGCAGCAGCTTGCAAAGATAGATGCTGCACTAAACCGCATTGAAACCGGCGATTACGGTTACTGTTTTGAATGCGGTGATGTCATCAACCCCAAAAGGCTTGAGGCCAACCCTTACTCAACACTTTGCATTGGGTGTGCAGAGGCACTGGAAAAAACCTGATAACGGGGCACCCCTGATCTATTCAGGAAACCGTATCTTGCGTTTGGAGTAAATCAGGTGTTCCCTGGTTTATTTTGCCTGTTTTTCTTTTATTTTTAACTAACTTAAAAAAACAAGCCCCTAAACTCTTGAAATGTAGACCGCAGAGCCCAAACTCAGGTGGCAGGCTGCGGTTATCCTTTATGAGTTAACCACAGGCACATAACAGACCCGAACGATGAAACCGTTGGGGTTTCATGTTCAGTTTATTTAAATAGATAATGTGGGAGAACTTCAAATGAAACTTCGTCCTTTACACGATCGCGTGATTGTGAAACGCATGGAAGAAGAACGTATGTCCGCTGGCGGCATCGTGATTCCTGACTCGGCAACCGAAAAACCCATACGCGGTGAAGTACTTGCAGTCGGTAATGGCAAAATTCTCGAAAACGGTGACAAGCGCGAGCTGGATATCAAAGTTGGCGACAAAATCCTGTTCGGTAAGTATTCGGGAACAGAAGTCAAAGTCGAGGGCGAGGAACTGCTCGTCATGCGCGAAGAAGACATCATGGCGGTTATCGAAAGCTGATAGCGCCTTCAAGATATTGAATTAACGAGGAATAGACAATGAGTGCGAAAGACGTACGTTTTGGCGAAGACGCCCGCAGCAAGATGATGCGTGGTGTCAACGTTCTGGCCGATGCGGTCAAGGTAACACTGGGTCCGAAAGGCCGCAACGTGGTATTGGATAAGAGCTTTGGTGCTCCTACCGTTACTAAAGATGGTGTTTCCGTGGCGAAAGAAATCGAGCTGGAAAACAATTTTGAAAACATGGGCGCCCAGATGGTCAAGGAAGTTGCTTCCAAGACATCTGATATCGCCGGTGACGGTACCACCACCGCAACCGTACTGGCCCAGGCCATGTTGCGCGAAGGCCTGAAAGCCGTGGCTGCTGGTATGAACCCGATGGATCTGAAACGCGGTTTGGATAAAGCCGTAGCGGGTGCTGTTGAACACTTGCACAAGCTCTCAACCCCTTGCACCGACAACAATGCAATTGCGCAGGTTGGCTCTATTTCAGCCAACTCTGATACCGAAATTGGCGAGTTGATCGCAGAGGCCATGAACAAGGTCGGCAAAGAAGGTGTTATCACCGTTGAAGATGCTACCGGCCTGTCCAATGAACTGGACGTGGTAGAGGGTATGCAGTTTGACCGCGGTTACCTGTCACCTTACTTCATCAATGACCAGGCTACCATGAGTGTAGAGCTGGAAAACCCGTACATCCTGCTGCATGACAAGAAGATCAGCAATGTACGCGACCTGCTCCCGGTACTCGAAGCCGTTGCCAAGTCAGGTAACCCGCTGCTGATTATCGCGGAAGATATCGAAGGTGAAGCACTGGCCACCCTGGTGGTTAACTCCATCCGCGGCATCGTTAAAGTCTGCGCAGTTAAAGCGCCTGGCTTTGGTGACCGTCGTAAAGCCATGCTGGAAGATATCGCTATCCTGACCGGCGCTACCGTTATCGCCGAGGAAGTTGGCCTGTCACTTGAGAAAGCCACCCTGGAAGAGTTGGGTTCTGCCAAGAAAATCCAGATCACCAAGGAAAACACCACGGTTATCGACGGCGCTGGCAGCAGCGACGATATTTCCGGGCGTGTTAACCAGATCCGTGCTCAGATCGAGGAAGCCACTTCTGATTACGACCGTGAAAAACTGCAGGAGCGTGTTGCCAAGCTGGCAGGCGGTGTTGCCGTGATCAAGGTTGGTGCTGCAACCGAAGTTGAAATGAAAGAGAAGAAGGCCCGCGTTGAAGACGCCCTGCACGCTACCCGTGCAGCCGTTGAAGAAGGCGTGGTTCCTGGTGGTGGTGTTGCTCTGGTTCGCGCACTCGAGGCCGTTAAAGGCATGAAGGGTGCCAACGAAGACCAGAACGTAGGTATTGCAATCGCCTGCCGCGCCATGGAAGAACCGCTGCGCCAGATCGTTGGTAACGCAGGCGCCGAAGGCTCTGTTGTGCTGAACAACGTCAAGAACGGCAAGGGTAACTACGGTTATAACGCCGCGACCGGTGAATACGCCGATATGATCGAATCCGGTATCCTGGATCCGACCAAGGTAACCCGCTCTGCCCTGCAGAATGCGGCATCCATTGCTGGTCTGATGATCACCACTGAAGCCATGGTAGCCGAACTGCCTAAGGAAGATGCACCGGGTGGTGCGCCTGATATGGGTGGTATGGGCGGCATGGGTGGTATGGGCGGCATGATGTAATTCATGTTTTACCCTATCGCCTGGCTTTCCAGGTAAGAATAAAAAACCCCGCTTCGGCGGGGTTTTTTTTGCTCACCTTTATGGCAAGCCCCGATCGGTCCCTTCCTATTTTCTGGTCGTCTTTCAGGATAACGGGGACATATGCTTTATCGGTGTGAACAGGTGCTCCCGGTTAAGCAATTTACTGTTCGGTGGTCACCAAACGATCAAACCGTTCATTGCCTTTCAGCGCCTTAAAGTCGGGTTCCTGAACAGCATAATTACGATATGAATCATCACGCTCCACCATTTCTTCCAACGTTGATAATGTCAGTTCTTGTTCACCTGTTGCCAGGTACACCAGGGCTGCATACAACAGGGCCTCGGGGTTTCGCGTGGAATTTTCCAATGATGATGATGCTATTGTTTTGGCTTTTTCATGCTGGCCGGTATTTGCATAGTAGGTGGCCAACATACCGCTGGTTCGCCAGTCCTGGTCATTGATTTGCAACATGTGTTCCGCCAAATCAATCGCGGTTAAATAGGCGGCATTCTGCTTTTCCCAGTTTCCACCCATTGCTCGATATGATTCCGCCAGCCGGCCCCAGGCCCGGTGATCGTCGGGCGCCAGTTCGATTGCTTTCGTCT
>JBFFWN010000221.1:0-5827 GCA_041570235.1 Lysobacterales bacterium
GATGGAGAAAAGCCAGCGTGAGTATTACCTGAATGAGCAGATGAAGGCCATTCAAAAAGAATTGGGTGACATGGATGATGCGCCCAATGATATGGATGAGCTGGCCCGCCGCATCGAGGATGCCGGTATGAGTAAGGAGGCCAAGGAAAAAGCAACCTCAGAGCTCAATAAGCTGAAAATGATGTCGCCTATGTCGGCCGAGGCAACCGTGGTGCGTAATTACATCGACTGGATGTTGAATGTACCGTGGAAAAAGCGTAGCCGTATTCGCAAGGACCTGTCCAAGGCGGCGTCCATACTTGAGGCGGATCACTACGGGCTTGAGAAGGTCAAGGAGCGCATTCTGGAGTACCTGGCGGTGCAGCAGCGGGTCAGGGCCATGAAAGGTCCGATATTGTGCCTTGTAGGGCCTCCCGGTGTGGGTAAGACCAGCCTGGGGCGTTCCATTGCCCGCGCCACCGGACGCAAATTTGTCAGAATGTCACTGGGTGGTGTGCGTGACGAGGCAGAAATTCGTGGTCACCGCCGTACCTATATTGGTTCGATGCCTGGCAGGGTATTGCAAAACATGGCCAAGGTCGGGGCGCGTAACCCGCTGTTCATGTTGGATGAACTTGACAAGATGTCGATGGATTTCCGCGGAGATCCGTCATCAGCCTTGCTGGAGGTATTGGACCCGGAGCAGAACCATGCCTTCAACGATCATTACCTTGAGGTCGATTTTGACCTGTCGGACGTGATGTTTGTTGCCACGGCGAATTCATTGAATATTCCAGGGCCGTTGCTGGACCGTATGGAAGTGATCCGGATTCCCGGATATACAGAAGATGAGAAGCTGCATATCGCCAGCCGTTACCTGATGCCCAAACAGATGGAAGAGAATGGCCTGAAGGAAAATGAGCTGAAGATAAGCGAGCAGGTGCTGGTCGATATCGTCCGTTATTACACCCGCGAATCCGGTGTTCGTAACATGGAAAGGGAGATCGCCAAGATCTGCCGTAAGGCGGTCAAGAAACTGGCCTTGAATAAAAAGATCAAGAACGTGACCGTGACGGCGCGAAACCTGGAATCATTCCTGGGTGTCAGGCAGTTTCGTTACGGCCTTGCCGAGGAAAGCAATGCTATCGGGCAGGTTACCGGGCTCGCCTGGACCCAGGTTGGCGGCGAATTACTTCAAATCGAAGCGATGCTGGTGCCCGGCAAGGGCCGGTTGGATTTGACCGGTCAGCTGGGTGATGTGATGAAGGAGTCGATCCAGGCCGCCATGACCGTTGTCAGGGGCAGGGCCGCAGCATTGGGAATCGACCCGGATTTCTATCAGAAATTTGATGCCCACGTGCATGTGCCTGAAGGCGCAACGCCAAAAGACGGGCCAAGCGCTGGCGTAGGCATGTGTACCGCGCTGGTCTCGGCGTTAACAAAAATTCCGGTGAAGGCCACCGTTGCGATGACCGGAGAAATAACATTGCGTGGCACCGTGCTGCCAATTGGTGGGTTGAAAGAGAAACTCCTGGCGGCCCATAGGGGTGGCATTGAGACAGTTATCATTCCTGCTGAGAATGAAAAGGATCTGGCTGATATCCCCAAAAACATACTGCGTAAGCTTGAAATTTGCCCGGTGACCAGCGTCGACGAAGTGCTGCAAGTGGCCCTGGTTGAAATGCCAAAACCACTGCCAGCCAAGGTCGAATCCAAAGCTTCCATGTCAGATGTTGCGGAAAAGGAAGCCAGGCCACACTGATAGAAAGCCTCGGTCGGGCCGTTCAATGAATGGCGTGGACGGCGATTTGGCCCTCCACGCCGGAATTCGTCTTTAGTGGTCGCAGGGACAAAAAATTATTTTTTCGACCAAAATTTTAATGTTGCGAGTTTTTTGAACACCTTGGCGCATTTATTTAATGCAAAAAGTTGTCTTAATGCTGTTTAGCTGTTGCGCCGCAATGGAGTGCTGTATTAACATGGCCGCTCGGCTTGCAGGCCTTGATTCCTAAGGGATCGCGAGATTTTCGAGAATGATCGCTTCCGGTGGATTTTTCAGTGGGGGTTAGACGCTGGAGGTCGTGCTAAAGTCTTAACATCTACAATCGACCCTTAAAAATATTTGGAGTGTTTATAATGAATAAATCTGAGTTAATTGATGCAATTGCAGCAAGTTCCGGGCTGAGCAAAGCAGACGCTGGCCGTGCTCTCGACGGCTTTACTTCCGCGATTTCAAGCGCGTTGAAAGGCGGTGATTCCGTATCCATGGTTGGTTTTGGCACCTTCTCTGTTAAGCGTCGTGAAGCCCGTGACGGCCGCAATCCGCGCACTGGTGAAACCATCAAGATCAAAGCTTCTAACAATCCTTCATTTAAGGCTGGTAAAGCGCTGAAAGATGCCGTAAACTAGCGCGCCTTCAACGGGGGTGCTTAGCTCAGCTGGGAGAGCATCGCCCTTACAAGGCGAGGGTCGGGGGTTCGATCCCCTCAGCACCCACCAATGTATGTGGAGTGGTAGTTCAGTTGGTTAGAATATCGGCCTGTCACGCCGAGGGTCGCGGGTTCGAGTCCCGTCCACTCCGCCAACATAAAGACAAGGGCGCCTAACAGGCGCCTTTTTCTTATACGCTTATTGAAAATCAGAAAGGTTGCAACACCATGGTTTTACAATCGATTCGTGAGAGGCTGACAGGAATTCTCGCATTTGCCATTCTTGGAATATTGATCATTCCTTTTGCCCTGGTGGGAGTAAACGAATACTTTACCTCCAGCAGTGGCAATATCGTCGCCAGAGTTAACGATGCAGAAATCACCGTTAATGACTACAACCAAAGTTTCTCGGACTATCGCAGACGCATGCAATCAATCATGGGAGCGTCCTACGACCCGGATCTGTTTGACAGCTTGATATATCGTCGCCAGCACCTCGATGCACTGATAGAGCAGGAACTGGTATCCCAGGCAGCCCAGTCAATGGGCCTGGATGTGGACGACGAAACGCTGGCAGCCGAGATACGCAGTATTCCGGCCTTCCAGGTAGAGGGACAGTTTAACGCTGACGTTTACCAGAGCAGATTGCTTTCACAGGGCATGTCACCGAAGCAGTTTCAAAACGAGATGCGTACGCAATTTGTCGTTAGTCAGTTACCCAGGAGTATTTCCGACAGTAGTATCGCGACTCCGGCGGAATTGAACAAATTCATCGCACTTGCCGACCAGGGCCGTACCTTCAGCAGCATCATGGTGCCAAAACAATTTCCGGAGACACCGGAAGAATTTACCGAAGAGCAAATTATCAGTTGGTACGAGTCACACCAGTCTGAATACCAGTCTGAAGAGCAGGTGATCATTGAGTTCGTTGAACTGGATGCAGATTCTCTTGAAGCGGGTCCACCTCCTGATGAACAGTTTCTGCGTGAAGAGTTCGAGTCTCAGAAAGCCCGTTTCATCAGCCCTGAACAACGCCAGGTTTCACATATCCTGATCTCGCTTTCCCCGGATGCCAGTGATGTTGAAAAAGAGACGGCGAGGCAAACCGCCGAGGATCTGTCCAAGCGCGCTCGTGCGGGCGAGGACTTTGCAGCCCTGGCTGCGGAGTTTTCACAGGATCAGGGTTCCGCTGCGGATGGCGGTGACCTGGGTTGGGTCGAGTCGGGCGTGATGGTACAGGCATTTGAAAACGCCATGTATGAACTTTCACTGGAAGCACCTATTTCCGACCCCGTGCAGACCAACTTTGGTTGGCATGTCATATTGCTGCGCGATATCCGTGAATCTACCGGCATGACTTTCGAAGAGGCCAGTCCGACGCTGGTCCGGGAGTACGAAGAGGAAAATGCCGCCAGGGCCTTTCTGGAGCAGGCTGATCGCCTGGTGGATGTCATTTATGAGGATCCAACCACGCTGGAAAGTGCTGCGTTGGTCATGGGTCTTAAAGTGCAGGAAGCCGGACCTTTTTCACGCTCGGGCGGTGAAGGCGTCGCTGCCAATGCCGATGTTGTCGCCGCTGCTTTTTCCGACCTGGTCCTGTTGCAGGGTTCGGTCAGTGACCCGGTTAACCTGGATGAAAACCGCTTGGTCATGGTAAAGCTCAAGGAGCATCTCCCGGTGGCTTTGAAGCCCTTGGAAGAAGTTCGTGATGAGATTGTCGCCACGCTGGCTGATAACCTCGCCAGAGATCAGGCCAGAACCAAGGCATCGTTGATCCTGGCTGCGCTTGAGGCCGGAGAAGGCGATATGGAATCACTGGCGGCCGATTTTGAGCTCGATTACAGCGTTCAACAATCTGCGAAGCGCAATTCAACTGAACCTGATGCCAAGGTCGTACAAGAGGTTTTCCGTCTCAATGCGCCGGAAGCCGATGGTAAGACACGTGCGGTATTGCCCGCCAGCGATGGATTTGCGGTGGTTGAACTGACGTTAGTCACTGACGGTATCCTGGACGGTGCCGCCATATTTGCACTTCAGCAGTACGAAAGGTCCATTGCAAACAGCAATGCCAACCAGGAAACTGCTGCTGTTCTGGCTCAACTGCGCGCGGCAGCAGACATCGAAGTGTTCGAAGATAAAATCAAGTAAATATATCATCCCGGGGCCGTGAATAGCGGCCCCGGGATCGCTTCACGTCTGTTTAAACCTCGCTACCTAATTCTGCCATTCCGAGAATATTATACCCGGCATCGACATAGGTGATTTCGCCGGTGATGCCGCCGGCCAGATCTGAGCAAAGGAACGCCGCAGCATTGCCAACGTCTTCAATGGTTACGGTTCTTCTTAACGGCGCCGTGCCCTGTACGTGGTCGAGCATCTTCCTGAATTGAGAAATACCGGCCGCTGCCAGGGTTTTGATCGGCCCGGCCGAGATGGCGTTTACCCGGTGCCCTTCAGGGCCCAGGCTTTGCGCCATGTAACGTGTATTGGCCTCAAGGCTCGCCTTGGCCAGTCCCATGACGTTATAGCTGGGCATGGACCTTACAGCGCCCAAATAGGTAAGGGTCAGCAGCGCACCGTTACGTCCCTTCATCATTTCCCGTCCGGCCTTTGCCAGCGCGACAAAACTATAGGAACTGATATCGTGGGCAATCTGGAAACCCTCACGGGTCACGGCGTCCACATAATCACCTACCAGTTGTTCGCGTGGTGCGAAACCAACAGCATGTACAAGAATATCGTAGCCGTCCCAGTGTTTGCCTAGCTCGGTGAAGGTATTCTCAATCTGGTCGTCATAGGCGACGTCACATGGGATCAGGATATCTGAGCCGCAAACCTCAGCAATTTGTTCCACCCGTGATTTTAATTTTTCTGTCTGATAGGTAAATGCCAACTCCGCCCCTTCACGGTGCATGGCTTCGGCAATACCCCAGGCGATTGAACGTTTGCTTGCAACACCAACTATTAGTGCACGTTTTCCTTGCAGAAATCCCATCAGTCATTCTCACTCTGAAATTGAAAAAAAAGCAGATTAACATAAAAGTCTATGACCGATATGGAAAATAAGTGGCAAGTTGAGCCTTTGGCATTCCAACCCTGACGGCATGGCTTTGAGGCTTATCGGGGTTTGTGGTTAAACTGCAGGCGCATCGCCTGACCGTGTTCAATGACACTTTTACCATCAAAAGCCAGAGCGCCATTGACCCAAACCGCTTCGATTCTGCTTTGGAAACGACGGCCCTCAAAAGGCGTCCAGCCACAACGTGACAGGACGCGTTCGGCAGTGACGTCGGTGCCGCCATTCATGTCCACCAGTACCAGGTCGGCAAAATAACCTTCTCGGATAAACCCGCGGTCAACCACGCTGAAGCGTTTTGCCGGGTTGTGGGTGATGCCGCGCACCACCGTATGCAGGTCGA
>JBFFWN010000222.1:0-5771 GCA_041570235.1 Lysobacterales bacterium
CACCATGTAAAAATCATTGAACGCAGCCCCGCCAGGGCAGAGTCCATCGCCGAAGAGCTATCCAAGACCATCGTGCTCGTCGGGGACTGCACTGACGCAAACCTCTTGCGGGAAGAGGCTGTGGAACGGGCCGACGTATTCTGTGTACTGACCAATGACGATGAATCCAATATTCTGTCGGCATTGCAGGCCAAGAGCATGGGCGCCAGGAAAGTGATCGCAATCATCAACCGGCCCTCGTATGTCGACCTGATGGAATCTGCTTCCATTGATATTGCGGTATCGCCCCAACAGATAACCATTGGCGCGCTACTGGCGCATATTCGCCGTGGCAGCATCGTGCGGGTTCATTCACTCAGACGTGGTGCGGCCGAGGCCATCGAAGCAATAGCTCTGGGTGACCGCCGCAGCTCGAAGGTGGTTGGCCGTTCACTGGAAGAACTGGAATTACCCACCGGCACCTCGATTGTCGGCATCGTCAGAAAAGAGGATGTCATCATAGCCCATCACGACACCGTCATCGAAGAACAGGATCACGTCCTGTTGTTCGTGCCGGACAAAAAACAGATCCGGGCGGTTGAACGGCTCTTCCAGGTGAGCGCGACATTCATATGAAACCCCGCAGGACGGCCACCGTTCAGCGCATTCTTGGCTTCCTTGTTGCCAGCGCCAGCCTGATGATGATCCCGCCTGCGTTGGTATCGCTGTGGTACCAGGATGGAACTACGGGCCTGTTCATGCTCAGTGCCGTGATCCTTTTTATCACTGGCATGGCCGTTTTCCTGCCGGTACGCCATGTGCGGGAAGAGTTGCGGGTGCGGGATGGCTTCCTGGTCGTTGCTGTTTGCTGGCTGTCGCTTGCGCTGGTGGGGGCACTGCCCTTTTTGCTGCTGGAGCAACCGGAAATTTCCTATGTCGATGCGGTTTTTGAGTCCATGTCCGGGCTCACCACAACGGGTGCAACCATTCTGACCAATATTGATGCACTGCCACGGGGAATACTGTACTACCGTCAACAGCTCCAATGGTTGGGTGGCCTGGGTATCGTAGTATTGGCAGTCGCCATTTTGCCCATGCTGCGTATTGGTGGCGCACAACTTTACCGCGCGGAAACACCCGGACCGCTAAAGGATAGCAAACTGACACCCAAAATTACCGAGACAGCCAAGGCCCTGTGGCTGATATACCTGGGTATTACCGTTCTGTGTATGCTTGCTTACTGGCTGGGCGGCATGACGATTTTTGATGCTGTCGGTCACGCTTTCAGTACGGTCGCCATCGGCGGCATGTCAACCCATGATGCCGGTTTTGCTCACTTCAACAGCCCGACACTTGAAATAGTTGCCACGTTTTTTATGGTGGTAGCAGGTATCAACTTCGCCATCCATTTTACCTCCTGGAAACGCGCCAGCTCGCAACCTTATTTTCAGGATCCCGAGCTAAGGGTTTACGCTTCGCTGCTGTTGGGTTTTTCTGTGCTGGTCACGCTGGCGCTTTACCTGAACGGTACCTATGACTCGCTTACCCAGGCAGCGCGCTACGCAAGCTTCCAGGTGGTTTCGATCATGACCACCACCGGTTTCAGTACCACTGATTTTTCAATCTGGCCGGGCTTTATACCGATCATGCTGATCTGTATAGCCTTTATTGGCGGATGTGCAGGCAGTACCTGTGGTGGCATGAAGGTCATTCGTATCATGCTTCTTTACCGGCAGGCCATCAGGGAGGTGCAGCGTTTGGTCCATCCGCAGGCCGTCATCCCGGTAAAAATCGGCGGTCGCAAAACGTCAGCGACGGTGATGGATGCGGTTTGGGGTTTCTTTTTTCTGTATGTCGCCAGCTTTGTCATGATCACCATTGCGCTCAATGGCGTCGGCGTTGAGCCGGTCACTGCCTATGCCGCAGCGGCAGCATGCATCACCAACCTCGGCCCGGGCCTTGGTGATGTCAGTTCCAATTACGCCAGCCTGAACGCCACTGCCAAGATGATCCTGAGTTTTGCCATGCTGATGGGCCGGCTGGAGATTTTCACACTACTGGTTATTTTCTCACCGTCGTTCTGGCGGCATTAAGAACCACGGTGAAAGGCTGAGGCCAGTTCCAGCTTCCGTAACAACGATCTTTTTTTGCGATGGTGACCCTGCATGCGCCGCAGTATATTGTCCAGCATTTCGACGGCTTCGATGATATGGGCCCCCTTGTTCAACATCACCGCCTCAGCGGCCTGTGACATGGCTGCATCAGTGACCTCCGCGCGTGAAACTTCACCACGCTTGGTCAGGCCCTCCAGCACCTGGGTTGCCCAGATAACAGGAACATGTGCTGCCTCACATACCCAGAGAATTTCTTCCTGAATTTCCGTCAAACGTTCAAACCCACACTCCACAGCCAGGTCTCCACGCGCAATCATGACACCGCAGGCCTGAAATTTGAGCGCCTCGAGCAACATCGCCGGAAGGTTGGAAAAACCGCGCCTGGTTTCAATTTTCAATACGATGCCAATATCCTCCCGATCGTGTTGCTGCAATTGCCGGTGAAGGGCTTTAACATCATCGGGTTCATTGGCAAATGACAGCCCGATCATATCGGCGTGCTGAACTGCAAAAGCAATATCATCGATATCCTTGGCGCTGAGAGCTGCCAGGCGCAGATCACTGTCGGGCAGGTTTACCCCCCTGCCACCTTCCAGTTTCTCAATCGGTTTCCGGGTGTAGGTAATACGTACCTGCAATTGCTCGGCGGATTGCTTCTCGATGATCCCGCCGATACGGCCATCATCAAAAAATATCGGATCACCCAAAAGCACATCGCGAAAGACCTCGGGTATCGCAAGCGACAGGTTGCCGGGGTTCAGTAATTCGCCCTGTTCGCCGTGAAGCGCGGGTGTTCCGGGTTGATCAGAATATGAAACAAACAGAATGTCACCTGTGCGAATCCTGCAAACGCTATCCTGTTCAACCAGGCCGGTTATCCGGGTGGTTGAATCCTGTGCGTCAGCGGCGCCTTTGAGAGTCAGTTTCGTGCCATTACACACATAGCAGGTCTTTTTGGACTCGACCCAACAACCCTTGTCCGTGACTTCGCCGACTTTCCATTTTCTTCTTGAACCCCGGGCATCCTCAAAGCCTATACAATTGCCCGAAGCAACATTTGCCAACCAGCAGGCGTCCACAACGATACTCGCGTCAGCAGCAGGCACATCGGTAAAAGCCGATTCTGTGGGAGATAGCCAAATACGCGCGGGCCGCCGGAGCTTGCCATTTGATTTTCTGTCCGGTCTGATTTTTATTATGGCAGGCCTTGTCTTCATTGGACCAAGGCGCAACTTGGGTCCACCGAGGTCCATCAACACCTGGCACGACAGGCCGGTCGCCCGTTCCGCAGAACGCAGGGTGGCGATCATCTTTGACCAGGTTTCAGAGTCATCGTGCGCACAGTTGATGCGCATGCAGTTCATTCCACTTTTCAGCAACTCGTGCACCATCAGGTAATCATCCGCGGCGGCCGCGGACATGGTTACGATAATGTGAACGCGTCTGGCCTCGGGGTAGTCACCCAGCAATCTGATCGTGTTGATTTCAAGACGGTCGGCAGCGGCGTCGAAGGCGTCATAATTCGGAGGGGTATCGTTCTTTAGCCGTCCTTTTCCACTGACCAGCTTAAGGTTGTGAATGACAGCCTCAAGGGTGGCGATGACGTGTGGTTCCGCCCTTCCAAGGGAAGACATGCCGACCCTAGCCAGGCCGTCCTGTAACAACCTGATATCCTGCGCACGCAACGCAAGATAATACAAAAGGTTCTCAGCGCTTTCCAGGCGTTCCGGGGTCAATTCGGGCAGTCGCTGTCGGGTCAGCGAGACCTGTTGTTCCATGCCTTCCCGCAAAGACTCCAATTCCTGGAGCAGATCGCCAAAAGCGCTGGTTGGTGGTGGATCAAAAACAGCGGAGCACATATGTTCAGCCTCCCGGTGTTACTGTAAAGCACCTCTTGCGGAAGCGAATTGACCCAAATCAATACTCAGTGTTACAACCCGGTCTTATGTCGACAGGGGAACTCCTGCTAACCCTCATTTTAACGCCGGTAAAGTGATTTCTCACCCTCGGGCCTGTGTCTGAATCGCTTATAAGCCCAAAGATACTGTTCGATGTCCACCTCGATGCATTGCTCAATACAGCGGTTGACGGCCGTCAGCGCCTCGCGCATGTTTTCGCTGTAAATCGAATCATCGGGTTTGAACAGGTGAATACGGTATCGGCCGCCCTTGCGCCGCTCGCATACGGCAAATATCACGGGCGCACCAGTACGATGCGCCATGCGTGGCAAAAGCACTCCCGTCAGCGCCTCGACACCATAAAAAGGTGCAAATTCACCGCTGCCTCCAGTCGGTTCCTGATCGGGTAAAAGGGCGACAAAAAAGCCCTTTTTAAGCAGGCTGTACATTTTTTTGATGCCACCGCCTGTTGCCGGCACCATTTCAGCACCGCCGCGGCGACGTTTGTCTGTCAACATCGCATCAATTTCAGGAAACTTGCTGGGCTTATACAATACGGCGGCCCGACCCTTGCTGTGCAGGAAAAGATTGAGCATTTCCCAGGAGCCGCAATGCGGAACAGCAACAATCAACCCCTTATTCCGGGAAATGGCCTCATCCAGGATTTCAAAGCCCTGCGGCTCATCAAACATCCGGTAAACCTTTTCCAGGGGCCAGTGCCATAACATGCCGGCCTCAAATATCCCCCTGGCATAGTGGACCATGCTCGCCCTGCCGATCCTGGTGCGCTCTTCGGGACTCAAATCCGGGAAACATACGCTCAAATTGATCCTGGTTGTGCGGCGTAACCTGGGTACCGAATACCACACCATGGCGGCCAGCACCGGTGCTATATATTCGGCCATGCGCGGTGAAACCCAGCTCAAAGCACGCATGACAACTCGAATGGCAAATAACTTCATCAAAAGGCACTCATGATAGCGGCAGAAGCAATGCTAACATTAGCGGACCGGAAACAAGCAATAAACGGGGTCATATGATTGCATTAATACAGAGAGTATCTGAAGCCAGGGTCGTTGTTAATGAAAAACCGGGCGAACCCAGGGTGACCGGCGAAATCGGCGCGGGTATCCTTGCGTTGGTTGCCGTTGAGAAGGGAGACACGGAGGCGCAGGCGGACCGCCTGTTGCAACGTCTTGTTGCCTACCGGATATTCGAAGACGAAAACGGCCGTATGAACCTGAGTCTCGCGCAGACCGGCGGCCAGTTGCTGCTGGTGTCCCAGTTCACGCTGGCCGCTGATACCAACAGCGGAAACCGGCCGAGCTTCACACCGGCAGCGGAACCTTCTGAAGGCAGGCGCCTGTTTGATTACCTGCTCGAATCAGCACGTAAAAAACTCGGTGATGTACCCAGCGGCAGCTTCGGCGCACACATGCAAGTAAGCCTTGTCAATGACGGACCGGTCACTTTCCACCTGCGTGTACTACCACCTGCCGTACCCGGGTAGGGCAAGGCGTAAACAATTAAAAATCAAACGGAATACATGTCTCGGAATAATGAGTACATATGCACTTTTGTCCCACTTACTCTAAACCCATTTACCAAAGCAAAGCCAACCCGCAGGATCGCGCGACTCTGGCTTTTGCTGACTTCAACTTGCTATCTGCCGGGACCGCCAAGGGGGTGCAGTGTCTTCCTTCTGGACACGGCATTAACACATCCATGTGGCCTCGGGCGCGACCTCCCTGTCGCTCACGGTCCAGAAGGAAGACACTGC
>JBFFWN010000223.1:0-5765 GCA_041570235.1 Lysobacterales bacterium
GAATGGGGCGTAACACTTCAGCCTGAACCCGGTCTGCGTATTCCCAATATGTTTGACGCAGCCCTTTATGGGGACTTCAAAGGCCTGTATTGCCAGGGTGAGGACATCGCACAGTCCGACCCCAATACCCACCACGTGGAAGCGGCGTTGCGGTCGTTAAAATGCCTGGTGGTGCAGGACATCTTCCTGAACGAAACGGCGCGTTTTGCGCATGTGTTTTTGCCGGGCTCAACATTCCTGGAGAAAAATGGCACGTTTACCAACGCCGAGCGGCGCATTTCGATGGTGCGAAAAGTTTTGCCTTCAAAAAGCGGAAAGGAAGACTGGCAGATCACCGTCGACCTGGCCAATGCCCTGGGTTACCCGATGCAATACTCGCACCCATCCGAAATCATGGATGAAATTGCACGCCTGACGCCCACTTTCAGCGGCGTGAGCTACGAAAAACTCGACCGGCTTGGAAGCATCCAGTGGCCCTGCAACGAGCAGGCCCCGGAGGGTACACCGACCATGCACGTGGATCAGTTCGTGCGTGGTAAAGGCTATTTTGCCATCACCGGATTTGTTCCGACCAGCGAACGCTCAACACGCAAGTATCCGTTGTTGCTGACCACCGGCAGAATCCTTTCGCAGTACAACGTGGGCGCACAAACCAGGCGCACGCAGAACACGGCCTGGGCTGATCAGGACGTACTTGAAATACACCCGGTCGATGCCCTGGACAGGGGTATCAATGACGGTGACTGGGCGGGTATCCAAAGCCGGGCAGGGGAGACGGTGCTGCGGGCTGAGGTGACCGAAAGGGTGCAGCCCGGCGTGGTGTATACGACATTCCATTTCCCCATCAGCGGCGCGAATATCGTCACCACCGATAATTCCGACTGGGCCACCAACTGCCCGGAATACAAGGTCACCGCGGTGCAGGTGACACGTGTGACCGAGGCCTCTGCATGGCAGAAACAGCAGAGAGAATTCAACCGCCAGCAAAAAGCCTGCCTGGATAAAGCACGCAATACCCATGAAAAATCGTCTACCTGACATCTCGAGTATGCAGCCGGACGCTGCTGGCGACCGCTCGATAGGAGCAACTCCATAGTGCCACTGTCGAGACAACTACAGCTGAGCAGCTGGACCGATGGCGAGTGCGAGACCAGCCATGATGAAGTGGTGGAAGAAGTGCCCGTAGCGCTGACTTACAACAAGCGCTCACACGTGGTCATGATGGCCACCCCCGACGCGCTTGACGACCTGGCGATTGGCTTCAGTCTTACAGAGGGCATTATTGATCATCATTCCGACATACGGGACATCAACATCCTGGTGCGCGAAAACGGGCTTGAGGCCGCGATGAGCATCCGTGAACCATGTTTTCAAAGGCTGGAGAAGCAACGTCGTAACCTGGTTGGCCGCACCGGTTGCGGTTTGTGCGGGACGGAGTCACTGGCCCAGGCCACCCGATCCCCGGCAGTGGTTGGCAGCACAGTTTCCGTGTCGGCGACAGCCCTGCAAAAGGCCGTTCGCATGCTCAATGACCACCAGCCCCTGCAAAAAATCAGCGGTGCGGTCCATGGCGCCGCCTGGTGCGATGTTGACGGCCAGGTACGTTATTTGCGCGAAGATGTTGGCCGTCACAATGCACTGGACAAACTCATCGGTCACCTTGCCAGGGGCGGCTTTGAACAGGGTCCCGGTTTTGCGCTGGTATCGAGTCGTGCGAGTTATGAAATGGTCTACAAATCCGCCGCAGCGGGTTTCGAGATACTGGTCGCGGTATCGGCCCCAACTGCGCTGGCAATCGAATTTGCCCAGCGTTGCGGTATGACGTTGGTTGGTTTTGCCAGGCCGGGAAGGCACAATGTCTATACATTTGACAGCCGCATAGATGACAGTTGAATCATTCACCGGGAAAATGGACGCCAGGAAGATGAGTGCCAGGAAGATGAGCACCAGAAAGACAGGCGCCGGGAGGACACGGGCACATGGCAAGCACTGAAATAGACCACCTGTTGAAAATGGCCAATGACATTGCCGACAACCTCGCATTCCAGGCAGATGCCGGCGAGCGTATCGCAGATCATATCAATCGTTTCTGGGCGCCACGCATGCGCAATTTGCTGATTGAACACGTGGCAAATGAATCTCCGGGTTTGTCTGAAACCCTGCGGTTGGCCGTATCAAAGCTGAGGACATAATGCATTTAAACAAACCTGCCGGGGTCATTCTTGCCGGCGGGCGCTCCAGTCGCATGGGTGCCGGGCGCAAGGCCCTGGCCAAGATCGACGGTCAGACGCTGCTGGCTCACGTGATCGGGCGCTTGCAGCCACAGGTGGACCCGCTCCTGCTCAGTTGTGAAGGTCATACCACGGCATTTGAAGCCTATGGCTTGCCGCTTGTGGCCGATCTTTTGCAGGGGTACCGTGGGCCATTGACCGGGCTTTATTCGGCCTTGCAATATCTTCAAGACAAGGGCCGGAACAACGGCCTGGTTCTGTGTCCCTGCGATGCACCGTTTATTCCGGTAAACCTTGTGGAGGTAATGCTTGACGCTTTGCAGGGTGACACCACGGCAGCTGTCGTCATTTCCTGGCATGGCGAATTGCAGCCGACCTTTTCGATGTGGCAAAGCCATCACCTGGATGTGATACATGATATGGTCGTCAACCAGGGCAAAGGTGGCTTGAAAATGGTGTTGAATTCAATACCACACAGGGTGGTGGAATGGGCGCCTGAAGAGCCATCACCCTTCTTCAACGTCAATACCCCCGAAGACCTTGAAGTAGCGCAAATGTGGCTTGACCATGCCTGACCAGGGATGGATGATTGACACATGGGTTTATTGAAAGAGGTACAGAACATTGCATAAAGATATGGATTTCGTTCCCCTGAATATCGCCATCCTGACGCTGTCGGATACCCGTACATTTGAAACCGATACCTCCGGCCAGGCGCTGGAGGACTTGCTGAAGTCCGCAGGCCATCATCTCGCTGCCAGGGAGTTATGCAAGGACGAGATTTACACCAGCCGGGCGATTGTTTCCCAATGGATTGCCGACCAATGGGTGGACGTGATTATCTCAACAGGCGGAACCGGCCTGACCCAGCGTGACTCGACACCCGAGGCGTTGAAACCCCTGTTTGACCAGACAATTGAGGGCTTTGGCGAGTTGTTCCGGCAGCTTTCCTATGAGGAAATCGGTTCATCCACGGTGCAGTCCAGGGCACTGGCGGGCCTTGCCAACCAGACCCTGGTCTTTTGCCTGCCGGGTTCCACCGGCGCCTGTCGTACCGGTTGGAACAGGATATTGAAGGAACAACTCGACAGCCGGCACAAGCCCTGCAATTTTGTCGCCCAGACACGCGCGCCCAGCCGCCAGCCATGACGCCTGGCATGAGCATGATCAGCGTTGTCGAGGCATGTGAACGCCTGGCGTTGAATAACCGCGTGCGGGTCGGCAGCGAACGTATTCAAACCATTAAGTGCCTGGGCCGGGTCTTGGCGGCTGATATCGTCTCGTCAATAAATGTTCCGCCTGCCGACAACAGCGCGATGGACGGCTATGCCCTGTTCAGTGGAGACTGGCAGGGACCGGACCACGGCATGCTGATCAGCCAGAGAATCACGGCCGGTAAGGCGCCTGAACCACTGGTAAAAGGCACCGCAGCAAGAATCTTTACCGGTGCGGAAACACCTCGCGGCGCCGATATTGTTGTCATGCAGGAGAAAACCCGCACGGATGGCGAACAGGTCTGGTTTGAGGCGATCAGAGAACCGGGTGGCAATATACGGCCAAAAGGCCAGGATATCAGTGCAGGTTCCACCGTTTTGGAAACCGGACACCGTTTAAGGGCCCAGGACCTGGGGCTGATCGCATCTCTCGGTATTGCAGAAGTTGACGTCAGGCGCCGTTTGAAAGTTGCGATTATCTCCACCGGTGAAGAACTGGTCGAGCCTGGCCGGCCGCTTGAAGCCGGCCAGATTTATAATTCAAACCGATACATGTTGCAGGCATTGATCGATCAATGGGGGCTCGAGGCCGTGGATTACGGCATTACCGCGGACGACCCCGCGGTCATTCGCGATGTGATGGCCACCGCCAGCCGCGAGACGGATGTGATTATGACCACCGGCGGGGTGTCGGTGGGTGAAGAAGACCACGTAAAGGCCGTGGTTGAGTCACTGGGCTCGATTGACCTGTGGCGCGTCGCGATCAAACCGGGCAAACCGTTTGCCTTTGGTGATGTGTTGGGTACACCTTTCCTGGGCCTGCCGGGAAACCCGGTCTCGGCCCTGGTCACGGCATTGATTATTGCCAGACCGTTTTTATTTGAAAGCCAGGGTATAAAGCAGAGCGGCATCGTTCCACTCAGGCAAAAGGCCCTTTTTGATAAAAAAGGCAGTTTCAGGCAGGAATACCTGCGTGTTCGGATGACCGCTGACGGTGTCGAGATGTTCGAAAAGCAGAGCAGCGGGGTGTTGATGTCCACCAGTTGGGGAGATGCACTGGCGGTGCAGTCGCCCAACCTGGATATTCGCGCCGGTGACGATGTGGACGTGATTCCATATGTGTTGTTCAACTAGGCAGCAGTGTTGAAAGAGGCAGCCAGGGGTATAAATGGGCGCGGTGCTTGAAGGATTGCCGGACAGGCTGATCATCCTGGATGGCGGCATGGGGCAGGAACTGATCAACCGCAACGTCTCGGGACAGGGTGTTTTGTGGTCTGCAAAGGCACTGTTTGATCATCCACAGGCTGTGCAGGCGGTGCACGAAGATTATATCCGCGCAGGCGCCGATGTGATCTGCACCAACTCGTATGCCTGTATCCGCAACAATTTTGAGCCGTTGGGACTATTGGACCAGTTGGGCAAAATGAACCGTCTGTCAGCTGAACTGGCGCAGCGCGCCCGTGATCACTGTGGAAAGAGCATTCTGATTGCGGGATCAATGGGCCCGCAACGGGGCAGTTACCGCCCTGACCTGGTTGGCTCATATGAAGAGACCGAGGCCCTTTACATGGAGCAGGCGGGGTTCCTCGCGGAACACGTGGACTTTTTTATCTGTGAAACCCTGTCCTGCCTGGTCGAGGCCCGTGCGGCGGCAAAGGCGGCGCTTGCTACCGGTAAGCCGGTCTGGTTGTCGTGGACGATCCAGGATAACGGCGAGGCCAGGTTGCGCAGTGGTGAAACCCTGGCGGATGCCTGGCAGGATATTTCCCAACTGGGCATCAGTGCGGTGCTGTTAAATTGTTCACCACCCGAGGCGCTTACCAGGGTCCTGCCGCATTTGGTCAACATGTCTGACATCCCGGTTGGCGCCTATGCCAACGCCTTCACGCCCATACCGGAAAAATGGGACTTTCACGGTGACCAGGCAATTCCACCGTCCAGGACCGATGTCACGCCACGGGCCTACGCGCAACACGCGCGCGAATGGGTTGAGGCCGGCGCCCGCATCGTGGGTGGTTGTTGCGAAGTGGGTCCGGCACATATTTCAGAATTACGAAGAACATTGATAGATGAGACCTGATCAATGTTCATGGTCTAAGGCGAGATTAAGGAGGAACTTTAAATGACGATTAATCATGTGGTTCGTGTTGTTGCAGGTTTGTTTATTCTTGTTTCAGTAGCGCTGGGAGCGCCTGCCAGTCCCCTGTATGTGTCCAGCTACTGGCTCTGGTTTACCGTATTTGTCGGCGCCAACCTGTTCCAAAGCGGCCTGACAAAATGGTGTCTGATGGATATCATCCTGAAAAAACTCGGGGTGCCC
>JBFFWN010000224.1:0-5722 GCA_041570235.1 Lysobacterales bacterium
GCCAAACATTTTGGCACGGCGCGCCACCTGGAAAAGTTCCCCGCTCTTGAATGGCAAAAACTTCGTTGTGAGGACCCGGAACTGCACACCAGGTTTGCTTCAAACTTCGATTTTTCAATCCCGCGGGGCGTGGATTTTATTTCGGATGATGAAAACCTGCACTTCTCATCGGTTTTGGTCTACCACCGCTCATCACGCAGCATCCACGTTGACGACACCCTGATGTATATACAACTGCCGGTTCTGTTGCGGTTTTTCGGCTTGAAAGATGCCTGTAGTTTTCACCCTACCCTTTCAAAAGTTCTCGAAAAAAGAGAGGGCGCCGCCGATGACTTCGAGCAATGGGCGCAGCAAATCGCCAGTGACTGGAAAGATGCCGAAAACCTCTGTGCAGCACACACTGCGGCACTGATCGGACAGCGAAGCGGTAATGGTTCCATCCATCAACGGATCTTGAAGGCGCTGGACAAGGTTCAGCCCACCCTTAAAAGTCATAAGAAAAAGTATGGCTAGTTAATTCGTCGAACCGTCCTGGGCGACTGTTGATAAGCATGGACCTGGCGTCAATCGACTTATATTCTATAGCACACTTCGATTTTTGACAGAACCTCGATAATGCAATGGAAATAGAATTAGGCACAAAATTGGATGTTAACAGGATCATGAAGCCCCGGATAATTATGTTGTTGGCCTTATGCCTGTGTGTTGTTGTTACACGGGCGATAGCAAGCGGAGATTACCCGAACGGCAGCGGCGGTATCAATGCGCTGCAACAGCGGGACAAACCCTACCTGGTCCTGGTCTCAATCGATGGTTTTAATTGGGATTACATGGACAAATATCCCACACCCAATCTGGACCGTCTGGCCATCACCGGTTCAAAGGCGGAACGGCTGATTCCGGTCTATCCCACGCTCACGTTCCCAAATCATTACTCGATTGCAACCGGTCTGTACCCCGCGAATCATGGCATTGTGGCTAACAGTTTTCCCGATAAGCAGCGAGACCGGTGGTACTTTATCCATGACAGGGAAATGGTTGAAGACCCGTCTTTTTATGCCGGCGAACCCATCTGGGTAACGGCGGAAACCCAGGGCATGGTCAGTGCAGCGTTCTATTTCGTTGGCACCGAGGCGGCGATACAGGGAGTTTCACCCAGTCACTGGCGTAGCTACGATGACGATGTTCCGGGTGAAGCCCGCGTTGACCAGGTACTGGACTGGCTGGCGTTTCCGGAAAGCACCAGGCCACACCTGTACACGCTTTATTTCGAAGACGTCGATGACCATTCACACTCGCATGGCAGAAACTCGAGCGAGAACGTGGAGGCGATTAAGCGGGTCGACAGCTATATCGGGCGTTTGTTGGAAGGGATCAACAGATTGCCCTATAAAGACAGGATAAATATTATCGTTGTCTCCGACCATGGCCAGGGTGCTTACCTGGAAAACCAGCAACCTTTTATTGTCGGCGACCACGTCGGTCTTGATGAAATGACGCTGATCGAAGGCGGCTCCTACCTGTTTATGCATTTTGACCAAGCCGATGAGGAACGCGCTGGAACAATTGCCGATACGATCAATGAAAATTGGGCACATGGCAGCGCATATCTTTCTTCTACGGCCCCGGCTGGCTGGAAAGTCGATGACAGCCCCAGGTTTCCGGATGTCATGCTGATACCTGACCAGGGTTACGCGGTTTTATCAAGCAATGACAAGGTCGGAAAAATCAATGCGGGTGATCATGGCTGGGCTCCCGGGTCAGCCGATATGCATGGCCTGTTCATTGCCAGCGGTGCGAATATCAAGGCAGGCGTTGAACTGGGAGCGATCCACAATATCGACATCTATCCATTGATGGTATCGATCCTGGGCCTGGCGCCGGCAGCGAAGCTTGATGGCGACCCGAAAAAACTGGCGGACCTCCTCAAACCCGACCCATAGCGCTTATTTTTCATCAACAGGAGAAAACTTCATGTTCAAAGCAACTTCGTCACCCTTTCTCGTCCCGTATGACAACAGTTTTAAAACATCAGAAGCACCCACTCTTGTTGAGTCCCCGGTCAGCAAAACAAGCTACAAGAACCGCCTTGGGAAACTGGTCAACAGGCTGGATGATGTTCAGAGGCGCCTGTATGCAGCCGATAAGCACTCTGTATTATTGGTTTTCCAGGCCATGGACGCGGCAGGAAAAGACAGCACGATACGCGCGGTGATGAGCGGTGTCGATCCGGCGGGGTGCCAGGTTTTTTCTTTCAAGCAACCGAGTTCTGAAGAACTGGACCACGATTTTCTCTGGCGCACCTCCAAATGCATGCCTCAGCGCGGCAGAATTGGTATTTTCAATCGCAGCTACTACGAGGAAGTGTTGGTCGTGCGGGTTCACCCGGAGTACCTTGGCGGACAGAAACTGCCCGACCAGCCGCCCTTGGAAGAGCTTTGGCAACAGCGCCTGGAGTCGATTCGCGACCATGAGAAACACCTGGCCCGCAACGGTACGGTGATCCTGAAATTCTGGTTGAACGTTTCACAAACCGAACAGCACCGGCGTTTCCTGGCACGGCTGGATGACAAGCGCAAAAACTGGAAGTTCTCTGCCGGTGATTTATCCGAGAGCAGTCACTGGAACGACTATATGCATGCCTATGAGCAGGCCTTGAACGCCACCTCAAAACCCTGGGCCCCCTGGTATGCGATTCCCGCAGACAACAAGCACTTTATGCGTTTGCAGGTGGCTGAGACCGTGGCGAATGCCCTGGAAAGCCTCGGTTTGCAATTTCCTTCCGTATCCGAGAAACAACGGGCCAGGATGGAGGAATCAAGACAGGCATTATTGAAATCCCTTTGAACCTTGCACCTTTCTGACAGGGCCTGTAGGTCTGGGACCAGGACCGGCGCGGCAGCTCTGAATGGTTACTGACCCAGCAGGTATTTGGTCACGAAAATACCCAACATCAAAAACGCGATCGAAAGCTTGGCAGCCGTGCCAATCACCAAGCCGAGCCAGGCACCATAACCGGACCGGCCCGCCTGTTTTGCCCCCTGCCCGCCTGCAAGCTCTGCGGCTACAGCACCAATGAAGGGTCCCAGGATAATTCCGGGCAACCCGAAAAACATGCCGACAATGGCGCCAACCGTCGCACCCCAAAACGCCCGGGAACTGGCGCCGAGGCGTTTGGCGCCGAATGCCGCAGCGAGGTAGTCGATCAGGACAGCAATCAGGGTGAGTATCGCCAGGACGGAAAGCGTTCCCCAGCCAATGGTGTGAAATTCATTGCTCCAGGCAGCCAGGAACAGACCGGCAAAGATCAACGGTACACCCGGCAGCGCAGGCACCACCGTGCCCACCAAACCGGCCAAAATGATCAGGATGGCCAGAATCCACCAAACGATTGTCCAATCCATATAGTGCCTGTCTCAGCTAATCTGTATCAGCTAATCTGTATCAGCTAATCTGTATCAGCTAATCTTGATCCGCGCTATCACATAAGCATGGTCACTGGGTTTGCTGCCAAGCTGGCCAGGTTGCACGCCCAGTAACTCATTACCGTGAATGATCTCATATTCAGCGCCATGTTTCGCCAACTCCAGCGGCACGATGCCATGCATCAGCGCCTGGAGTTTACCCCGGTGGTTGTAGTCATAGCGTTGATCCGGGGCCAGGCTCCTGACCAGGTTGAAACTTTCCTCACCCTGAATGGCCAACAGTGTTTCACTGTCTTCAGTATCGTTAAAGTCCCCGGTAACATAATAATCCAGCCCCTGCTCTTTGAGGGCAAGGAGTTCAGCGCGGATCAATTCAGCCTGTTGGATGCGCACTTCCTGCCTGGGGTCAAAACCCGGCTTTTCGGGAGCAAAAATACCTCTTTGATGGCGCTTGGAGGCCAGGTGAACATTGATACAGGTGAGTTCCCCGCCAGAATGCTTTTCCCTGAAGTGCGCCACCAGCGGCTTTCTTGATCCCTCAAATGCCGTTTGCTCAACGCCAATGGAGCGGACCGAGCTCTGAATCAGTTCCACACGCTGCGGATTGTACAGGTAGCCATTGCGGATGCCGCCACCCGGTTGCCCACCATCCGCTCCCAGTTGAGGCGCGATATCGACCCAGTGGTATTGAATACCGCCGACTTCCCGGATCGCTCGGATCAGGCTTTTGAATGTTTCATCAGCCTCGATAACCTCAGTTATCTCAGCGCCATCATTATCCTGGATTTCCTGCAGGGCAACGATATCGGGGCTATGGGCCTGGCTGACAAGCGCCTGTGCCAGTGTGTGAAAACGCCCGTCACCCCAATCATCATCGATATCCTGGTTGGCGTTTTTAACCCGGGAGGCGGACTCGACATGAGCATCAAGGTTGAAACCATTCAGGGTCATGATGGTTAAAAAGCCGGGTTTCGGTTTCAATTGACTACTTGTTAATGGGTACTCCGCTGACTTGATGCTGATCGAATGATCCACCCTTAGCTGGAAAGCTTCGACACGATAATTCAAAGGTCCAACGATACGGGAAAGTAATTTCGAGCCGACATCCAGGCGCGGCGCCCTGGAATAGTCGCTGATCCTGAACCCGGGATACCAGCGCAGAGGATTGTGATGGTCCATCAGCACGCCGCCCGGTTCGGTCCTGATGGCGCCACCATCTGTGTCATCTGCGTCCAGCATCAGAACATAATCGCCATACGGGTTACTGGGTGAGATAAAGGTCTGCCCCGCCTCCATACTGACCAGCATGCTTTCCAGGCCATTCAGGAACACCGCAAGCTCTGCATTATCAGCGGGTACATTTTTGGCCGTCAGTAAAAAGGGGGTAATATCCGGACCACGGCGTTTCAGCACGCTTGCATCGGTCATCTTGATCTGTGTGACCGGTTTGCCGTGGTCTCCCTTAACGTAATCCACCACCCGGCCCGTGACACTTGCCAGTGCGCCCTTGATCGCCGGCCAGCCCGGGGCGTATACGAAAACCGCATCAGAAACTCCCGGATCCGGATTTGGCCTGGTACTCTGAAGGAAAAACCCCCGCCGGGCGATTGCCGTAATCACCCCTTGCGTCGTAACAACCTGGTCAGCCAGGGGCGACCAGACCAGATTGCCCTGGATATCGCAAATCGGTGTGATGGCGGTGTTGTTACTCCTCATGAAAGCATTTAGGCAGTCTTTAGTCGTGCGACGGCCTGCGAGGCATCCATGGTGCGTTGACGCTCAAGGTAGTCATCGCGTGAACGAAACCTGGATAATTTGCCGGAGGTGGTCCTTGGCAATGAACCCGATCTGACAAAGTCGATGATCACGTTAATACCAAAATGCATGTGGATCAACTCGGATATCTGCTGCTTCAGGGCATTGCGCTTATGCGGATCCTGGCTGCGCGTTTCAACCACCATCACGGTAACCTCCTCGCCGTCAAAACCCGGGACCGAGAAGGCTGCAACGCCACCGAGGCGGACACCCTCAATGGATTGGGTCACCACTTCCATGTCATGCGGCCAGATGTTTCTGCCCTTGACAATGATGACATCCTTGCTCCTGGCAGTGATATACAGGCGCCCGTCAACCTGGTAACCGATATCCCCGGTATCCAGCCAGCCGCCCTCATCCAAAACAGCCCGGGTAGCCACTTCATTTTGAAAATAGCCACTCATCACACTTGGGCCCCTGAGGAATATTTCACCGCATTGACGCTGCCCGACTTCCCTGTTGTTATCATCCCGGATTGAGAA
>JBFFWN010000225.1:0-5702 GCA_041570235.1 Lysobacterales bacterium
CCGGTGCCGGGCACCATGAACTTGGAACCAAACGGCGTATTTACGGTGAGCGTTGAAGCCACCATGTTGCCCTCGGCATCCATAATTGAGAAATGTGATGTATCAGTACCTTCAGGCGGTTTTTCCTTGCCCGGCAGCATACTGCTGGGTGTGGCCTTATCCAACCTGATACCGGCACGCAAACCCGCCGCATAGTTCGGATCGGTCAGCAACTCTACCGGTACATCAAAAAAATCGGGGTCACCCAGGTACAGGGCGCGATCGCGATAGGCGCGACGCATAGCCTCGACAATCAGATGGGTTCGTTGCGGCTTGCTCAAGGTGGAAACATTGTACGGGCCGATAATATTGAGGATTTCCGCGATCGCGATACCGCCGGAAGAAGGCGGTGGTGCGGTAACCAGTTCGTAACCATGATACATGGTGCGCAGCGGCACACGCTCCTTGACGGTATATGCCTCAAGGTCCTCCATGGTCCATATACCACCGGCTTCACGTACACCATCCACCAGGCGTTGGGCGATCTCACCCTTGTAAAAGCCGTCTTTGCCTTCGGCAGCGACCTTTTCAAGCACAACGGCGAGGTCGGGCAGTTTGATCACCTGCCCCATGGACGGCACTTTGCCACCGGGAAGAAATGCCTCGCTGGGGGCAGGCCATCTGCGCATCACCTTGGCGCTGCGACTGAGCATGCCCAGAAACTTTGTGTACACGGGAAAGCCTTCACGTGCAATTCTAATGGCGGGTTGGAGGCTTTCGGCCAACGTGAGCCTGCCATAGTTTTCTGCAATATGCTCCAGCGCCGCGATCTCACCCGGAATCGCCGCAGCCATCGGGCCATTGAGCGCCTGGTCGCGGTTAACCGATCCATCGGCATTCAGATACATGTCTTTGTGAGCGGCCCCCGGCGCCATCTCACGGCCATCTATCATCACTTCATACCCATCGGATGCCCGATGCAACAACCAGAAAGCACCACCACCGATGCCGCAGCTGGTTTGTTCGACCACCGCCAGCACCGCGCTGACCGCAATTGCTGCATCAAAAGCATTGCCGCCCCTGGCGAGTATTTCATGCCCGGCCTCGGTCGCCATGTAATGCGCACTGGCGATTGCGGCCTTGCCAGGCTGGGCAGCCTGCAATGGCTGTATGGCTATTAAAAGAACAAAGGCGACAAGCCGGAAGCTCAACCTCATACCGATGCGGACTCGATTAAGCGGTGATATTTTTTCCACAGTTGATCCTCTGTTTCCTCGTTAGCGGGGTCTTTGGGTATGCATTCTACCGGGCACACTTCCACACATTGTGGCGTATCAAAATGCCCGACGCACTCGGTGCATTTTGACGGGTCGATCTCGTATATTTCGACGCCCTGGTAAATGGCTTCGTTGGGGCATTCGGGTTCGCATACATCGCAATTGATGCAATCTTCGGTAATCGTCAGAGACAAGGCTTTTTACCCTTTAAACCGAACTGCTCACACAGCGCCTGTTGTATTTCTGCGCCAACAAACTGTGAAACATCACCGTTGAGCCGGGCCACTTCACGAACCAGTGTTGAAGAGATAAAACCGTATTTTTCGTCCGGTGTCAGGAACATGGTCTCGACGTCTTCGCACAGGTTGCGGTTCATGCTGGCCAATTGAAATTCATACTCAAAATCAGATACCGCCCGCAAACCGCGCACGATGACGCTTGCATTATTTTCCTGCGCAAAATCCATCAGCAGGTTACTGAAACCGACGATTTCGATGTTATCCAGGTCATCCAGCTGGCTGTGCGCCAGTTCAATACGTTTTTCAAGGCTGAAAAACGGGGTCTTGTGTGGGCTCTCGGCAATTGCAATGATCACCTTGTCAAACACCCGGGCAGCCCGTGTCACCAGGTCTGTGTGACCATGGGTGATGGGGTCAAATGTGCCGGGGTAAACCGCCACGCATGGAGATTTCATCATGCAAACTTTCCTGCAGCGCATATAAAGGTGCTCATTCTAACCTTGATAGGCGTGGGGTTAAATGAAATATCGGTATAAAAAAAGGCCGGCATAAGGGCCGGCCTCAAGCAGGGAATGAAAGCAGACGAGGCGCCCGCCCTCATTAATCAGACCCGACTGATGAGGAATTATTTTCGCCATCCTGAATATTTCTTCGAAAAAGTTGCATTCGAACCTCGCCAAGCTGCTGGTCGCGCCACACTGACCAGCCCTGGGGTGCAACGACCTGCCGGGTCTCTGAGGCTGGTGACTCGAGGTAAATAAAACCACCCCGGCGCACGCAACCCGTCTTGTCCAGACGATCCACGACCAGGCCACCGAGGTTGCTGTCAAAAGGCGGATCGACAAACACAATGTCAAAACTGTCTGCTTTGAAGTCCTCCAACCTGGTCATGGCGCCACCTTTGTGAAGATTGACCTGGAGGGCCTGAAGCTGCTCGATGCTCTGCTCCAGCACAGCCTGGGCACGCGGGTGTTTCTCGATCATCAGCACCGAGGCGGCGCCCCGCGAGGCGGCTTCGAAACCCAGCGCCCCGGTACCGGCAAACAGATCAGCACAGTCGGAACCGGCTATCCAGGGTTGCAACCAGTTGAACAATGTCTCGCGGCTACGATCGCCACTGGGGCGCAAGCCGGGCACGTCGGCAACAGCCAGTCGACGCCCGCGCCAATTGCCGCTAATTATTCGTACGCTGTTGCTTTTTCCGGATTTGCTCATATTTACCCTGTTATACAACAATCAACCTGATAGCATATCGCTTTTAATGGCAGGGGTTAATCCCAATCTCATGTTTCGAATTTTTCGTAAAAAGAACAAGACCACCGGCGAGCTGCAGGATGTGCAGCTTCGGCCGGTGGAGCAATCCGGTATCGACCCTCTTGAAAAGCGACTGGAAGATTCACGTCGCACTATCGGCAAACGGCTTAAAACACTGGTAAGCGGTTTTACCGATATCAATGAAGATTTGCTGGACGAACTGGAAACCACGCTATTGACGGCCGATGTCGGCGTCAAGGCTACCATGGAGATCATGGATAACCTGAGGACCGCCATTTCCAACGGCGCGATCAAGAATCCACAGTCATTGTTGCCGGCGGTGCAGGCTGAACTCTACGAGTTGATAGAACCCTGTGAACAGTTCCTGGCAGTGGATACCAGCCGTAAGCCGTACGTCATTTTGATGGTTGGCATCAATGGCGCAGGCAAAACCACCACCATTGGCAAAATGGCCCAGCGTTTCAAGGAAGAGGGATTGTCGGTCATGCTGGCAGCCGGTGATACCTTTCGGGCGGCCGCGGTTGAGCAACTTAAATCGTGGGGGGCGCGTAACGACATACCGGTGGTTTCACAGGGCACCGGCGCCGACTCAGCCGCAGTGATTTATGATGCCATGGAATCGGCAAAGGCGCGCCAGGTAGATGTGCTTATTGCAGATACCGCAGGGCGCCTGCACACGCAGTCGAACCTGATGGAAGAATTAAAGAAGATCCGCCGGGTAATGGGCCGTGTAGATGAAAGCGCACCACACGAGGTGATGCTGGTGGTGGATGCGGGCACCGGAACCAATGCATTGAACCAGGCGCAACATTTTAACGAGGCGGTAAAAGTCACCGGTATCACCATCACCAAGTTGGATGGCACGGCCCGTGGCGGCATGTTATTTGCCATCGCCAGCGAATTGGGCACACCTATTCGTTACATCGGTGTTGGCGAGGCCGCAAAGGATTTACGGCCATTTGATGCGGGCACCTTTATCAACGCCATACTGCCGCTGGATTAGCACTTGGCAGAGTCTGTTTTTTCTGAACAACTGCTCGCCTGGTGGGATGAACATGGCCGCAAGGACCTGCCCTGGCAGCATCCGCGCAGCCCCTACCGGGTTTGGGTTTCTGAGATCATGCTGCAGCAGACCCAGGTAAAAACCGTTATCCCCTATTTCAACCGGTTTATAGACCGTTTTCCTGATATCGAGGCCCTGGCCAATGCCAGCGCTGACGAATTATTGGGGTACTGGTCCGGGCTGGGATATTACGCCCGTGCCCGCAACCTGCATAAGGCAGCTCGAATCTGCGTGGACCGGCACGCCGCCGAACTGCCCAAAAACCCTGAGGATCTGCTTGCATTGCCCGGGATTGGCGAGAGCACGGCGAACGCGATTTACTCACAGGCGTACGACATACCTGCGGTTATTCTTGATGGCAACGTGAAGCGTGTATTAAGCCGTATCAGTGCAATTGAAGGCTGGCCGGGAAAGCCTGATATCCATAGAAAACTGTGGAATGTTGCCCGGGAACTGCTGCCAGATACCCGCGGCGCAGATTACAGCCAGGCGATAATGGACCTTGGCGCAACACTTTGCACTCGCAGCAAGCCCGCCTGCGCCGATTGCCCGGTGCAGAGCCAGTGCGAGGCTTTTAAACGGGATTCGATGGCCGATTTTCCAACACGCAAACCCCGCACGAAAGTCACCGGGATGTCTTTCCGGATGCTGATGCTTGTTAATGGTAAAGGGAAAGTTCTGCTCGAACGGCGTCCGCCCAGTGGCATTTGGGGCGGCTTGTGGTCACTGCCGGCAGATTATGATGGAACGCCTGTGACTGAAAAATTTGGCCTGGAAGAACATCAATTACAGCACCTGCCCGCCGTTAAACATCAACTGACCCATATTACAATGGATATCCGGCCGCTACTTGCCCATTCAGAACTGCTCGCAAAGGGCGTAGAATGTGCGACAGAGCAACGCTGGTTCAAGGCCGGTGAATGGCCTGAACTTGGTCTGCCCAAGCCGGTCAGAGCATTATTGGAAACATACCTGGAGAGCAGTAAAAAATGACAGAACGGATGGTTAATTGCGTAGTTCTTAAAGAAGAGCTTCCCGGCCTTAAATTCCAGACCTACCCGGGTGAATTGGGAAAGAGAATTTTCGACACGGTTTCAATGCAGGCCTGGCAAAAATGGTTGGCGCACCAGACCATTCTGATCAACGAGCACCGCTTGAGCCCCATCGAACCGGAGCACCGGAAATATTTGGAAGGTGAGATGGAGAAGTACTTTTTTGGCGAAGGATCGGAAGTTCCGGAAGGATTTGTACCCGAAGATAATAAATAACGTGCATAATTCTTGACTTGAACGTCTCTAAACGGTCTAATACCGCCCTCTCTGACTCCAGAGAGAAGCTTTAAAAAATGTGGCCAGATAGCTCAGTCGGTAGAGCAGCGGATTGAAAATCCGCGTGTCGGTGGTTCGATTCCACCTCTGGCCACCATTCTTTTCAATTACTTACGACCAATCTCAACTTTCCAGCACTTACTGATTGTGTACTTTTTGTGTACTCGTTCGTACACACTGGACGGCTTTTCGCCTGCTCGATCCGCCTGGAGGCGCTTTTCAAATGCTCTCCACCCAGATGCGCGTAACGCAAAACCATCTCTATGCAAGACCAGCCACCCAGCTCCATTAACTCCTGGGAACTGGTGCCAGACTGAGCATGCCACGAAGCCCATGTATGCCTTAGATCATGCCAGCGGAAGCTCTCTCTGTGCGGCGTCGGTCCTGTATCAGGGGACAGTTTACTTAAATGGATATCAGGGCAAACTAAATTTGTCGGAAAAAGCCGCTGAAATCTGTGGGAATTAAGTAAACTGTCCCCCGAATGGACGCAACCCCATTACTTTCATTTTTAACCATCAAAAAAGCTGAAATACATGCA
>JBFFWN010000226.1:0-5655 GCA_041570235.1 Lysobacterales bacterium
GCCCTTGGCCCGCAGGATTCCACCTTGCCGAGCCAACCATCGCTGGCCGTATCCAACTCATGAATAAAAGCGTCATCTGCCAGTGACACGAGGCGCTTGCACTCAAGCGTCGGCAACGTCCAGACGATGGATGAACGGCCGTCTTCGAGTGGCAAAAACGCCAACGGCCCGGTGGGTAAAAAACGTTGCCAGGCAACCCCGGGGTTGGCTTTCTGTTTTTTGACAACAGCCACCAGTCCCGACTGGTTGTAGGCATAATGATCCTGGGCAATGCCGGTCATCTTGCGTACCTTTGATGCCGCACCGTCCGCCCCGACCACGAGGCTGGCGCAGAGGCGGCGACCCGAATCAAGCTTCAATTGATTGCTGTGATCAGTAAATTCTATTCCGGACACCTGGTCGGGGCAGAAAATATCCACCAGCCCACCCGCAGAAACCAACTGCCACAATGACCACTGCAACAACTTGTTCTCAACAATGGTGCCGAGCCGTTCGAGGTTGTACTGGGGTGCATCGAACAGGATAGGCTCAGACTCTATGCCGTCTTCCACCTGCATTCTTCTGTAAGGCCTGACCCGCTGTTTGCTAAGCTGTTTCCACACGCCGGCCTGCTCAAGAACAGCGCTGGAACCGGGCGAAATCGCCGATACTCGAAGACCAAAATCTTCACTGGCATCGAAAGGCTGTGGCTCCCTGGCCTCGACCAGCGCCACCGTGAAACCACATCTCGACAGCAGGCTCGCCAGGGTTGTACCCACCATGCCGGCGCCGATAATGGCCACATCGTAATTTATATCACTCATATTGGTCTCAAGCGTTCGCCCATGGCGAGGCGGGGTGTTCTTCCCCGGTATCCCATGGCTTTAATGGCCGACCTGCGACGCAATGACGGCAGTATGGCATGTGCGATCAGGCCGGTTGTGCGCAAACCTGCGGCAAACACCGACGGGTGCGCAAACAGACGTGTCATGCCATCCGAGTTTGCAATGGTTCCTCGCTGGTCCTGTTTACGCCATCGGCTATAGGTCTGAAGCAAACCCGCATCGCCAGGATCCCCACCAATGTCATCGGCCAGTATCTCCGCCAGTACAGCTGCGTCCCGCAGGGCCAGGTTGAATCCCTGTGCCCCGATAGGGTGTATGGCATGCGCGGCATTACCCAGTATCACCAACCGTTCACGGATATCTTCCCTGGCACGGGTCAGCTTCAACGGATAGGCTGAGCGGCGCCCCATCTTTACCAGTTCACCCAGCTGCCCACCGAACCTTCGCTGGGCCCGCGACAGGAATTCTGCCTCGCTGATCTCCAGTAATTCCGGGGCTGCATTGGTGGCCACCGACCAGATCAGCCCGCAGCGTTTTCCAGTGTGAGGTAAAACCGCGAAAGGACCGGTATTGGTAAGACATTCAAAGGCGCGGCCCTGGTGATCTTTTTCCGGTGTGATGTTGCAGATGACCGCTGTTTGGCCATAATCGCGGGTGTCGGTTGGTATATGCAAATGATTGCGGATAAACGAATTCGCACCGTCAGCAGCCACCACCAGGCGTGCCTGTAACTGCTCATCGCCAGACTCCAGCCCCAGTGTCAAAAGGCTGGCAGGCCCACCGGGTTTGATATCTTTCACCTTCGCCGGGCTGATCACGCGAATATTCTTTATACGTTCGAGTTCGGCGGTAACCGCCACGCCAAAACGCCTTGCCTCGACAACATGGCCAAACTCGGTCAGTCCCATTTCGGCTGAATCGAGCACAACACGCCCTGGACGCTCCAGTTCCGTGATAAATATTTTGCGGATAGCGGTCGCATCATCGACCAGCGATTCCCACATGCCGATACCCGCAAGTATCCGGCATGAACTGTGACTTAATGCGAGGGTCCGGTCATCATAACTGGGCTGCTCGGCTGCCTTGTGGGCCACAGCCTCGATTACCGTTACCTCGTAACCCAGGGGCGCAAGCGCAACTGCCAGGCTGGCGCCGGCCAACCCGCCGCCAACGATCGCTATGTCACATGTGTAACTCATGATGCCATCAGTGCCTCTATTTCATCGATTGACTTGCATATACCGGTGGACAGTACCTCGGGGCCGTTTTTGGTGACCACCACATTGTCTTCGATGCGTATACCCATACCTTTCCAGTTTTCATCAACTGCCGTGGCGTCTGCAGGAATATAAATCCCGGGTTCCACGGTCATGACCATGCCGGCTTCCAGCACCCTTGGATGGCCATCAATATCGTATTCGCCCACATCGTGGACGTCCAGACCCAACCAGTGTCCGGTATTATGGACGTAATAATCTTTAAAATACTCTTCTTCAAGGGCCTCATCCAGACTGCCTTTAACAATACCAAGGTCAATCATACCCTGTGTCGCAACCTGCACTGCCGACTCGTGCACGTGCGCCCACGTGACACCTTCGCGCACCTCGTTTATGGCTTCTTCCTGCGCCGCCAGAACCAACTCGTACAGATCTCTTTGTGGACCGCTAAACCTGCCGTTGACCGGAAACGTTCGCGTGATATCGGATGCATAGCCATCGTACTCCGCCCCCGCATCTATCAATAACAGGTCACCATCGTTCAGCGGGGCACGGTTGCTGATGTAATGCAATATGCATGCATTTGCACCACCACCCACGATGGGGATATACGAGGCTTCACAGCGGTTTTGGGTAAAGGTATGCAGCAACTCGGCATGGATATCCGCTTCGTTCAGACCGGGTTTACACACCTGCATGGCACGACGATGAGCGAGGGCCGCGATGCGTGCGGACTTTCTCATCGCGGTAATCTCCGTGCGTGATTTAAACAGGCGCATTTCATGCAAGCTGTGATCGAGTGCAATGATCTCGTCGGGCACCACGAAACTTTTGTGCTTCTGGGCTCGAAACTCATTCATCCAGCCAATCAGCAAATGGTCAAACTCCGGGTCTTTACCCAGGTCATAGAATATCCTTTCCCGGCCCCGCAGCAATTGTGGCAGGCGCTGCGTCATTTCACCGATCGGATAGGCCTCATCAAAACCGTATTGCTTTATCGCGTCTTCAAGGCCGGTCATGTTGCCATCCCACATTTCCCGGTGCGAGTCACGCTCGCGGCAAAAAAGTATCGATACCCCACCCTTGTGCCCGGGCAACAGCACGATCATGGCGTCCGGCTCGGAAAACCCGCTCAGGTACAGGAAATCGCTGTCCTGGCGATACGGGTAATGAGCGTCATTGTTGCGGACCTTTGCCGTCGCAGCGCACAGAATGATAACCGCGTCATCGCCGGCCATCTCCATTAGGTGCATACGCCGTTTTACATATTCTTTTTGTTTGATCATGAAGCGGTTTTCACGTCTGCAATGTGTCAATGAATGGCGTCCAACCCGTCAGGGCCACGCAGGTCTTCTCTTATCATCAGCACCACGATTCGAATGTACTCGACAATATCCGAGTACGCATTTTCGTCCTCTTCACTCTCCGTTGTATCGGAGACATCGGCGGATGATATCTGCTGGAGATCCCTCAGGGCCTCATTGGCATCATCGGACAAAGCTTTCAGACCATCCTTACCACTTGCACCCAGTCCAGCGAGAAAACCGCTGCACCAATGTGAAAGCGCCATGGTCCGGTCCTCGAGGGTTTCCCCGTCAGAAGGCAGCCATAATGTAATGCCCAGGTCCTCGTCAGCCAGTTGCGCCTTGCTCGATACCAGCAATTCTTCCAGCGACATTTTCAGCGCGGTTCCGGGATTCTTAACCAACTCCAGCATATCCAGCAGACCCATGAACGCATCCAGGCTGGCACTACCCCGGCGGCACAACAGACCACAACAGACGCCATGGCACTCGGCCAGTTCGGGCGCTTCCAGGTTGCCCCGGGCAATGACTAGTGTGTGTTCAAAATCAGGTAACTGGGTGCTGCTCATGACGATTTTCCCGGTATGACAAAATAGAAGAAATTTTGAAAAGGCGATGGTATCAGTTGGCAAGTTGGCTTCAAAGCGGGATTGTGTATTCGGTGACAAATTGACATTGCTGATTGACCGAAAATACCTGCCAAATTATAGTGTCGTAATGGACTCATTAGAACAAACAGATAAAGACCTGCAACGTCTTGAAAAGCAGTTACGACAATTGCTGGTGCAAATTCAGAAACTCCGCGAGGAAAACCAATCGCTGCACGTGCGTCAGGAGACATTGGTTTCCGAACGCGCATCACTGGTCGCCAAGAATGATGAGGCACGCACCAGGGTTGAAGCCATGATCAACCGGCTGAAGGGACTGGAGCAGGCCTAGAGCAGCATGGACAAAACATCCCTGGAACCAATCAAAGTCGACATCCTGGACCGTGAATACCAGTTTGCCTGCGATGCCGATGAACGCGAGGCATTGAAGGAAGCCGCGGTGTTTCTGGACGGCAAAATGCGCTCCATCAGGGATGCGGGCAGGTTGATGGCGTTGGAGCGTATCGCCGTCATGACCGCCCTGAATCTTTCCGACGAATTACTCAAGCTGAAAAAGAACGAAAAGCATCGCCAGGAAACCGTCGATAGTCGCATTCGAATGCTGGTTGACGAACTTGATGATGCGTTGGATGGCCATTTAGGGTAGACTATATTCATGCCCTCTGTGGTGTTTGCCAGTAGGCTTGATAAATACCTTGTCCCTACTTTACAACCTCGGGTTGGTATATCCAGTTGCTGTTGTGCATGTTCGTCCTGGTACGAAAAGCCTGAAGCCTGGAGCGCCTTCCCACTTGAACCTTTGGTTCAAGGGAATCGGGTCTACAGCGGCATCCACGGAGGGTTTTTTCGTGTTCATGCGTTCGACACCCGAACCTGATATTGATCATTCGTATCCTGAAGCAGAGCAAAGATGTCCCGGTCTTGCGGCAAAGCTGACGAAGAAAACAAACGTACATTGAGAAGCAGGTTGCGCCAACAGCGTTGCGCCATGGCGGAACAAACTCGCATTGAACATGATGAAAGCATCCGTCAGCACTTGCTGGGGTTGATCCATAAACTGGAAATCCGCACGATAGCGGGTTTCTGGCCTTTTAACGGGGAACCGGACCTGGTTCCACTGTTCAGGCAATTGATGGATGACGGCTGTGACCTGGCCTTGCCCGTGATCTCAGCAAGGCAAAAAGGCCTGATGAAATTTTGCAAATGGCAGCGGGACATACCCTTGGTTAAAAACAGATTTGGCATATGTGAACCGCAGGATCACAGGGCTTTGAATCCGCAGCATTTTGACCTGGTCATCATACCGCTGGTTGCCTATGACCGGCTCGGCAACCGCCTGGGGATGGGTGCCGGTTATTACGATCGTCACCTCGAACCGTTGCGTGATTGCCCTTCACCGGTAAGAATGGGTGTAGGCTACAGTTTGCAGGAAATGAAGCACCTGGCCCAAAATGCCTGGGATATTCCCCTGCATGGTGTTGTAAATGAGCGTGAATGGGTTACATTTGTAGCTGAGAATGATCCTTTGGAGGACTAGATGAAGTATTGGCTGGTTAAAAGCGAACCGAGTGTGTTCAGTGTAGACGACCTGGCGGCATGCCCTGACCAGACCCGCTGGTGGAAGCATGTACGTAACTACCAGGCCCGGAATTTTATGCGCGATGAGATGAAACCCGGAGACCGGGTCTTCTTTTATCATTCC
>JBFFWN010000227.1:0-5632 GCA_041570235.1 Lysobacterales bacterium
AAATACCTGAACATCGGTCTTGGACGTGAGGACAAGCACAAGCTTTCGGGACACGTCGAGCAGTTCTGTAAATACCTGGCGCAAAGCGGCCGGATACCCCGTGATTTGCCCGGGAAATTCAAGGGCCATGCCTATTTGCTCTATCCGCATGCCACACGCCCACTGATCGGGGATGGTGTCATGCTGATAGGCGATGCAGCAGGTCTGGCCTATGCACAAAGCGGTGAAGGTATCCGGCCCGCGGTCGAATCCGCCCTGCTGGCAGCGCAGGTAATTCATGATTGCCGCGGAGATTATGCGATGGATCGGCTGACACCGTATGTGGATAAGCTGGAAGAGCGCTTCGGCCCTCGACAGCCGAAAGCGAAAGCCGTCAGAACAGGCAAAAGAACCCAGCGCGCCAGGCGAATGCTGGCGGGCATCCTTCTGAAAAACCGCTGGTTTTCAAGGAACTTATTGATACGGCGCTGGTTCCTGCATCAACAGGACCGGCCCTTGCCGGCGTCCACTATGCATGTCTCCTGAAGTCTGTTTGTTTTGAGCCCACATTTGCTTCACGATACGACACCATCCGCTGCCGTTGTTCGTCCCACAGGCAACATGCAAAACAGTCGCGCATATCCCGTAGTGCAAGTGTTGTCGTTACCGGTGACTGGAGTTCCGGGATCGCCCGCATCGCTTCGGGCAAACGATAGAACGGGATACGCACGTTGAGGTGATGGATGTGGTGATAACCTATATTGCCGGTGAACCATTGCATGATCCTGTTGAGCCGCATGTAGCTTGAAGATTCCATCGCCGCCCGGTAATAGGTCCAGGCATCCGGGCTGACGATGTGCATGCGTTTGAAGCTGTGCTGAGCAAAAAACAGGTAGCTTCCCAGCGCAGAGGCAAGGGTCATCGGCAGCAATACGACGAAGAAGGCAGTGTCAAAGCCACCGCTTATCCACAAGGTGGCAATCAGGATGGCATGGCCCAGCAGCGCCAGCAGGGAATCCCAGTGACGCACCGGGTTGGTCAACAGCGGCAATAAACTGACATTGAGGAAAAAGATTGTAAAGTATCCTGTCAGTACGGTGAGCGGATGGCGCACTACCCGGTACCGGATGCGGTCCGCCCGGGAAGCATCTTGCCACATCCGGGTGGTCATGATGGGAAAGGCGCCTATACCGGCCTTGCTGATCTGGCCGACATGGCCGTGATGGAAATTGTGGCTCTTTTTCCAGGATCGTGGTGGCGTGAGCGCCAGAGCCGAATAAACGTGAAACAGCAACCAGGCCAGGCGTGAACGAACCAGGATCGCCCGGTGCATGTAGTCGTGATAAGTAATGAAGGCGCGTACCATCAGCATCGCCGTCAACAGGGAGAACGCCAATCGCAGCGGCCAAATCGGGGCGAACGCGGCACCACACATCGCGCCGACCAGCAAAATAAAAGTCGAAGCGACAAGCCACCAGCTCTTGCTTGGGGATTCCACGGCAAACGGCACCGTTGCCTTGAGCAAGTCCCGCCCGATCCGCACATCGGCACTCGTCTCCACGGGGGTCCTGTTTTGCTCCAGCGTTTCCATCAGATCGCTCGATATCAGCAGCAATAACCGCTTATCCTTATTATACAAAAAACGGCCCCGTTTTTCTGAAACCAGGCCATATCAAATACCACCTTCATCGAAGTTTTGATCCTAACGCGGGCAGTCACGGTTAATTTATCGTCATTGTTGGCCCCAGATACATTTTCGAGTTTTATCGGTCAGCCGAATTGGCATATGATAATCATGTTCTGATAATGTCATATGCCAAGGAGGATCAAATGGGTATCCATAAAAACATTCTTGTTGCAGTTGATTTTACCGATATCAACCAGGTTGCGGTTGAACGTGCTTCTAAAATGGCTCAATTGAATCAATGTCCGTTGACTTTACTGCATGTGATTGAGCATTTTCCGTTGGACGAAGGCCCTCTGTCTTCCGTATTTCATGATTCAACGCGCGCTTTGGTGCATGAATTTATCGACAAACTGAAAGCAATGGCTGATGCACTTGAGTGCGAAAACATAAGATCAGAGGTCATTCTCACGTCAAGATCTGCGAGATTTGAAATTCTCAAATTCGCGCAGGAACAGAAAGCTGATCTGATTGTCGTTGCCCCGCATGGACAGGGCGTGATCGGCTCTCTGGGCTCAACCGCAACGGGTGTCGTCAATAATGCGCACTGCGACGTGCTTGCCGTCAGAGAGCCAGGCTGAGTCGCGGAATAAAGGTGCCGTATTCTGCAGGATAGATTTGATTTGTCGTTTATCTGGGTCAAATGTAGTGTTGTTCGGTATTAAGTCGTCTGAAACAAATGGCTTCTGCGACGTGCCTGGATGACGCGTTCACGTATACTTGCCGTGCTTTCGATGCCATCAGTCGATGAAATCAGGATGGAGGTCTTGGGGCGCAGTACTTCGATCTGGATATCAATGCGGTCGAGTAAGGGACCCGATACACGGTTGCGGTAGCGCTGGATCTGTTCGCCGTTGCATTGACAGCGTCCGCTTTTGTCACCCGAGGGGCATTGGACACTATTGGTAAATATGGAACTGACAAAATAATATGAACAGGAACTCCAATTCAATCAGCCCATTATCATTTTCCCAGAGGGGTTTGTAAGCGCTTGATCAAACATACCCGTTATTTATCCCTGATGGTTTTGATCGCGTTCCCCTTCTCACTAGCGGCCGGTGAAGCTGCCGAATCCCTTGTGATACCAAAACAGGTGATCACATTTGCGCCAGCGACCCTGAAGGCTTTTGATCATAGCGGCAAGGCAGTAATTCATAAAACACGGCAGGACGGTTCACAGTCGGCTGAGCATCAGGGCACGCACGGTCATGTCATGGTTGCGCGTATGTCGGCAGATGGAAGCATTGAAACCTACTGCACAACCAGGGAATCCGCCGCCAGCTCGTGGCTGGCCGGTGAGGAAGTCGCACAGTCTGCTCAAAACCATGTGCCGGCGGCTCAGAAATAGACATGGGCTGGAAGCAGGTTTTTGCATTGGTATTGTTTGCTGTGTTTTCTCTACCGGTATCCGCGACGACGATCGTCATACAAAATAATGATGCTGCCGGTGAGGGCTTCAACGACCCCACCGATGCCGCCTCCATCCCAAACCAGAGAGGCGACAACCCTGGCGCCACCCTCGGTGAAATGCGCATGGAACTGTTCAAAGCGGTCGCGGGGGTTTGGGAAAACCTGTTGAACAGCAACGTCACCATCACGGTCGGCGCCAGCTTTGATGCACTGGGTTGTTCAGAAGACGGCGCAACTCTGGGTAGCGCGAGCGCAACTTCCACACATGCGGGCTTCACCGGTTCCAAACCCGGGGTTGCCTACAATGTTGCTCTGGCCGAGAGCATTAAAAGATCCCAGCTCAACGACACTGAAGTGGAAATCATAGCCATATTCAACAGCGATATAGATGCCGACGATAACTGCCTCGGCAGTGGCGGGTTTTATTATGGGCTGGATGGCAACACACCTGGCGAGTCGGTTCCATTGTTCACGGCGGTGCTGCATGAAATGGCGCATGGCCTGGGCTTCACCAGTTTTTCCGATATCGGGCCAGACGGCAGCGGGGCCTTCACAGGCGCGGGAGGTTTCCCCGATTCTTACAGTCTGAACCTGTTTGATCTGGATGCCGGCAAGTCCTGGGGCGAAATGAGCAACCAGGAGCGCAAGGCATCAGCGTTAAATGCACCGGCCCTGGTATGGGAAGGCGCCAAGACAAGCGAAGACCGCGGCCTGCACCTTGACCCGGAACTCACGGTAACCATCAACGCGCCAGAGAGTATTGCAGGTGAATTTGCAGCTGTTCTGGGTGAGGAAACCACGATAGTGATACCGCCCGATGGCGTCACCCGCAGCGTGCTTGATGGAAATACTTATGATGATCTTGATTCCAACCCCGACCCCGCAGACGGTTGCACACAAATCAGGTACGGAGGAACCTTCCGGGATAAAATCGTGCTGTTTGACGCGGCGGACTGCGGGCTTTACCAAGGCTTCTATTCGCAGGTTGAGAGTGCTGTGGGCACGATTATCGCTGCAACTACAGAAACAGGCTTCCCCGATGTGAGCGGAAAGTACGGCAATTCTGTCGTGACCATCCCCTATGTGGGTGTAGAAAAACCGGTAGGGGACGCCCTGCGGGCCAATATCGATAAGGCCATTGCCACCATCGGATACAGTTCCTCAATGTTCCGGGGAGATAACCAGGGCATGTTGCAGATGTTTGCCCCAGCGGATTTTTACCCTGACGTATCTGTATCGCACTGGGGCTTAACCGCCGTGCCCGCTCTTCTGATGCAACCGCGCCTGGGCCTGCTTGAGCATGCCGATGTCGACATTACGGCAGCCGCCATGAGAGATATCGGGTGGTCGGTCAATATTCCCGGTGAACCGCCCAACCTTGTATTTGAAGACGGTTTTGAAGACTGAGTTGGATTACCAAGGCAAAGCCTGAGGCAAAGCCTGTAGGCAAAGCCTGGACACCCATGTCCTCAAGACAACAAAGCTGGAAAGTGGCAAAGTCCGGACTGGAGTGCCCCGGGAGGTGTTCAATGACCAATCGCAAACGGCAAACAAGCTTGAATTTGGTAAATTTGTGCCGGCGAATCAGTGTGTTGTGACACGGTTAGAAAAACGGCGTTTTCACGACGTTAACCGGTCAATTTGTGGGGTTCGGCGCAACCCGAAGACTCGAGTTAGCTGCTGTTTGATCCCATTTATAGGGCTCACTGCCGCACCGCTTCGGTGGTGACCTGGTTTTGCATGGTGAGACGCCAGAATTCCTCGGCCTGCGAAAGCATGCCCGATAAATCCCGCGGAAGAAGGAAACCATCCTTCGCCAGGTCCATCGCCGCTCGAGCGTAGCGACCCAGGTATTCGTCCCGGTTGGCGTATCGCTCTTCGAGAGAAGGACGCGGATCTCCCGATCGGCGGCGCTCTGCCTCCGTCACAGTGAAAGGCAGGTAGGCGCCGCGGAAGTTGGCCAACTCGTGAGGGGCCCCGATCTCTTCGCTGCGGAAGTTCCAGGGAGTGTAGGTCGCAAGGGGAACCTCAATCTGGGGAAGCCGGATTCCCCCCGTCTCGTTGCCGTCAACGTCGGCCTGCGGAATCAGGATCGGGAAGGGCGCACCCACCCGGGGTGGCTGATAGTCGATGATGCCTTCGCTTCGGAAGCGGGGGCCGAAGTCAAGGCGCCAGGTATTGTGGGCAATGCTCGGGATCTCCACGCCTGGAATCTCGGGGAAGCGGTAGTCCTCGAGGTTGACGAGCGAGGCGTTGGCGAGTGTCGGAATCCGGTTAGGGGGCGGCGCCTTACCGTCGGTGATCCAGCTGTCCATCGCGAGCAGCAGCGCCCTCAGACTCCACAGAAAGTCCGCAGGGTTTCCCGGGTAGCGGGTGCCCGTGGAGCGGGGAGGAAAAGGCTCCACGAAATGCTGGGTCGAAGCGAAATGGTAGCTTCGCACTTCGGGCCCAGGCTCGATATCCTTGCCGCCATCCAGAGAGGTGTGAATCAGGGCCGCATTGCGTCCCCAGTACTCGTAGCCCGTATTTGTGAAGAAGGTTTTCGGCACGGCGCCGTCT
>JBFFWN010000228.1:0-5554 GCA_041570235.1 Lysobacterales bacterium
AATCCAGCGGTGAAAAGTCCCGCCGCAACGGCAATGGATATTGCCAAAGTCCGGGCGGATTTCCCCATTTTGCAGCGGACGGTGCACGGCAAACCGCTGGTCTACTTTGATACGGCGGCATCGGCACAACGCCCCACGGCCGTTCTGGATGCAGTGGACCGCTTTTACCGCAATCACAATGCCAATATTCACCGCGGTGTGCACACGCTCAGCCAGGAGGCCACGGCAGATTATGAGCAGGCGCGTCTGAAAACCGCCCGGTTTATCAATGCGCCCACCGAAAAAGAAATCATATTTACCCGTGGAACAACCGAGTCCATCAACCTGGTGGCATACAGCTATTTGCGACCGCGGATCACCGAGGGTGACGAGATACTGATCAGCTGGATGGAACACCATTCGAACATCGTCCCCTGGCAGTTGCTATGTGAAGAAACCGGCGCCGTCCTGAAAGTGATCCCAATGAATGAGCGTGGGGAACTTGAAATGGACCGTTTGGCGGAGATGCTGAACGAACGGGTCAAACTGCTCGCCATTGTGCAGGTTTCCAATGCACTGGGCACGGTTAACCCGGTCAAAGAAATTTGCGCCATGGCTAAACAACACGGCATCACGGTTCTGGTCGACGGCGCGCAGGCTGTTCCCCACCAGGCAGTCGATGTACAGGCGCTGGGTTGTGACTTCTATTGTTTCTCAGGCCACAAAATGTACGGGCCCACCGGCATTGGTGCGTTGTGGGGCAGGTATGATTTGTTGCAGTCGATGCGGCCATACCAGGGTGGCGGCGAGATGATCAGGCACGTCACTTTTGAGAAATCAACTTTCAACGATGCCCCCGGCAAATTCGAAGCCGGTACCCCCAATATTGCCGGCGCCATCGGAATGGGCGCTGCGGTGGATTACCTCGAGGGCCTGGGTATGGACAATGTTGCTGCCCGGGAGGCACAGTTGCTTGCCTATGGGACAGAACGACTGGAGCAGGTGCCGGGTTTCCGCATGATCGGCACGGCAGCAGCCAAAGCCGGTGTTATGTCGTTCGTGTTGGGTGATATTCATGCCAATGACGTGGGCACCATCGTTGACCTTCACGGGGTTGCAATACGCACGGGTCATCACTGTGCGATGCCGGTTGCGCAGTACTTTGGCCTGCCCGCAACCGCGCGGGCTTCTTTGGGCATATACAATACCTTTGAAGAGATCGACATCCTGGCTGAATCGCTGGAAAAGGTTAACGCGATGTTTGCCTGATCAGGATGGTCTGCCGGCTTGCCAGGCAGACGTTCTACACGTGCCAATACAGCCCATTTAGGGTATCCTACGCACCTCAAATTCATTCATCATTCCATGACCTTTAGTATCTGACACATACTTCTAATGACAATAGGAGAGTTAACATGTCCATGCCTTTTTTGAAACAATTGGGAATTGGCGAATTATCGTTACCCATCTGCACGGGTGCCGTTCACTCGGGTGATGACAGCGATGGAACTTCGCAGTCCTACTCTCCTGCTGATGGCAAGTTGATAGGCACTATCGGCAAGGCCAAGGCATCTGATTATGAGCATGTGATTGAAACGGCTGGCGAGGCCTTCAAGCAGTGGCGAAATGTACCCGCCCCCATTCGTGGTGAACTGGTGCGTCAGATCGGTGAAAAACTTCGCGAGATCAAGCAACCCCTGGGCGAGCTTGTCAGCTACGAGATGGGCAAGTCACTGCAGGAGGGCCTGGGTGAAGTCCAGGAAATGATCGATATCTGTGATTTTGCCGTGGGGCTTTCGCGTCAGCTTTATGGTTTGACCATGCACTCTGAACGGCCCAATCACCGCATGTATGAACAATGGCACCCGATGGGTATCGTCGGCATTATTTCGGCCTTCAACTTTCCTGTCGCGGTATGGGCCTGGAACACGATGATCGCGACGGTATGTGGCGATGTGACGGTATGGAAGCCCTCAAAGAAGGCGCCCTTGACAGCGGTGGCGATTTTCAACGCCATCGGAGAGGTTCTGGAGAAAAATGATGTGCCCGAAGGTGTCATGTCCTACATCATCGGACCGGGCGCTGTCGTGGGTGAGTCGATGATCAACGATCATCGTATCCCTCTGATTTCGGCCACGGGTTCAACCCGTGTCGGTATCAGGGTTGCGCAGGCCTGTGCGGCGCGCCTGGGTAAGTCCATCCTTGAACTGGGTGGCAATAATGCGATCATCATCACGCCGAACGCGGATCTGAAATTGACCATTCCGGCGGTGGTATTCGGCTCTGTTGGCACAGCGGGCCAGCGCTGCACATCCACACGTCGCCTGATCATCCACGAGAGCATTTATGAGCAGGTAAAAGAGTCGCTTATCACAGCCTATAACTCGGTGAAGATCGGCACCCCGATGGATGAAAGCAATCACATGGGGCCGTTGGTCGATACCGGTGCCGTGCAGGATATGCAGGATGCGATTGCCGCTGCCAGGGCAGAGGGCGCCAGCGTTATCTATGGTGGCAATGTGCTCAGTGGCGAGGGATATGAATCCGGTTGTTATGTTGAGCCCTGCATCGTTGAAGCGAAAAACGAGATGGACATCGTTCAGACCGAGACCTTCGCGCCGATCCTTTATCTGTGCAAGTACAGTGGTGACGTCAACGAGGCCCTGGCCCAGCAAAACAATGTGCCGCAGGGGCTTTCCTCTGCGATATTCACAAATGACCTGCTCGAAGCCGAGGAGTTTCTGTCAACACGCGGTTCTGATTGCGGCATCGCCAACGTCAACATCGGCACTTCCGGCGCCGAGATTGGTGGCGCCTTCGGCGGTGAAAAGGAAACCGGCTGGGGTCGTGAATCGGGCTCTGATTCGTGGAGGCAGTATATGCGCCGCCAGACCAATACGATCAACTATGGCAAGGACTTGCCGCTGGCCCAGGGCATAGAGTTCAAGTTTTAAAGCGCAGTTAAACCGGGGTGCCGGGTTTGGCGCATCCGTAAAAAACCCGCAGTCCGAAGCTGCGGGTTTTTTTACAGGCCTGTAAATGACTATTCGTCGTCTTTCGATTTAAAGGCTTTTATCAGTTCATCCTGGACGTTGGATGGAACCGGGTCGTAATGACTGAATTCCATCGTGTAGGTGCCCTGGCCCTGGGTCAGGCTCTTGAGCTCGGTGTGATAATCCGATAACGAGCTCAATGGGATATCCGCCTGGATGGTCACCAGGCCGCCACGCAGACTCTCCGTGCCGCTGATACGCGCCCTGCGGCCCGCAAGATTGCCCGTGATATCGCCCATATCAGAATCCGGAACGGTCACATCAACGCTGACGATAGGTTCCAGGATCTGCGGACCGGCGTTCTTGATGGCATTCAGAAATGCATGCCTTCCGGCGGTGACAAAGGCGATCTCCTTTGAATCCACCGGGTGATACTTGCCGTCGTATACCGTTACTTCCAGGTCCTGCATGGTGTAACCGGCAACAGCACCCTCGTTGAGCACCTGTGTAACGCCTTTTTCCACGGCGGGAATCAGGTTATACGGAATAGCGCCGCCGACCACTTCATCCTTGAACTCAAAGCCTGCGCCGCGCTGTTTTGGCCGAACCCGAAGATAGACTTCACCAAATTGCCCGGCGCCACCGGTTTGCTTCTTGTGGCGGTAGTGGCCCTCTGCCGGACGGGTGATGGTCTCACGATAGGCAATACGCGGCGGCCGTGTGACGACTTCCACGTTATAGCGTTCCTTCATGCGCTCCAGTGTAACCCGCATGTACAGTTCGCCCAGGCCGCTCATAACCGTCTCGTTCAGTTCCTGGTTGTGTTCCACGGTGAAACAGGGGTCCTCTTCCTGCAAACGCGTCAACGCGGTTGAAAGTTTCTGTTCCTGGCCCCGGGTCTTGGTGTTAACGGCCTGGCCATACATGGGTTTGGGGAAATCCAGCGGTTTGAGATGGTAGCGGTCTTCATCATGGGAGTCGTGCAAAACCGCGTCGTAGTAGATTTCATCAACCTTGGCAACCGCGCAGATATCGCCCGGTATGCCGGCATCAACCTCTTCGTGTTTGCCGCCCTGCATTCTGAACAGGTGGCCGACCTTGAACGGCTTACGCGCATCACCAATTAATAGCTGGGAGTCCGGCTTCACAGTGCCCTGGTAAATACGGAATACACTCAGTTTTCCAACGAACGGGTCATTGGTGATCTTGAATACATGTGCAACCACATGGTCATTTGCATTGGTGGTAATCGAGACCTTTTCAGCTTCTTCGCCCTCTCCCTTGACGAAGGGCGGCTTGTTACCTTCCCGTGGGCTGGGGGCGAGTTTCTGGAAGAAGTCCAGCAGCTCGGGAACACCCGCGCCGGTGGTGGCCGATACAAAACAAACGGGAACCAGGTGACCTTCCCTCAAGGCCTGTTCGAATGCTTCGTGCAATTCATCGCGGCTCAGTTCTTCACCTTCCAGGTATTTTTCCATCAGGTCTTCGTTGACTTCCACCACCTGGTCGATGATGGCTTCGTGCGCTTCCGACAGCGAAAAGATGTCGGTTTCGCCTTCCGTTTGGAAAAAGCAATCACGAACGGTGCTGCGGTTCCCGGAAGGCAGGTTGACGGGCAGGCATTCAGGCCCGAATTCCTCACGCAAATCGTTTACCAACTGCTCCAGTTCAACACCGTCCATATCCATCCGGTTGATGATGATCATGCGGCACACGCGCCGTTGTTTGGCCCGGCGTATATGGCGTCGGGTGGACAGTTCAATTCCGGCGTGGGCGTTGATAACAACGGCCACGGTCTCAACAGCGGTCAGGCTGGCAAGTGTCGGGCCGCGAAAATCGGGAATACCGGCAGTGTCGATCAGGTTCAGGTGCATGCCCTTGTAATCGAGACTGGCAATAGCGGAGTCCAGTGTATGCTGGAAATTCTTTTCCAACGGGTCATGGTCCATCGTGGTCGTTCCACGTTCGACCGTTCCTGCTTCACCCTTTGCCCCTGCAGCGACGAGCAGCGCTTCGGCAAGTGTCGTTTTTCCTGAGCCGGAATGTCCAACCAGAGCGATGTTGCGAATATCCTTGGTACGGTAATTAGGCATAGGTAGTCCTTTCTTTTTTTGACTGGAAATCGAATAGGTCCGTAATCCTAGTACTTTTGCTCAGAAGCGGCAAATGACATATGTCATTGGTCCGTTCAGTTTTGGTTCATAAACCGACATGTATGATGACTTCACAGTGACAACACTTCTGCAATTTCCATTACCTGTACACTGTTTTAGCGGCACTGTCCCCGGTGCCGCTTTTTTTATGGGCCGCTGCCGACCGGTGAACGTGGATTACTGATATTAAAAAAAAATTCATTGGAAGGAGCCGGGGCGGGTAGTTACTGCCAGGACACGCCACAAGTACGTCCTGTAGGCCCGGGTGGGTCATCTGGCGGATTATTTATGTTGCTGATATTGAAAAATGGGCTTATCGCACCCATAAAAGAGGCCGCGGGACAGGTTTGAGGAGTGCATATACCCATTTGGCATGAGGGAGAGACCATAGCCCCGCGGCCTCTTGTAAGAAATAGACACCCGGTTCTC
>JBFFWN010000229.1:0-5476 GCA_041570235.1 Lysobacterales bacterium
GGCGCGGCCTTCATCAACAGCAAGAGGCCCGGTATCGCCATCAGTGTGCACAGCACAAAGAACTGGGTGTAACCGATGGCTTCGATAATAAAACCGGTTGAGGCATTGGCAAATGTCCTTGGTATCGCGATAAAGCTCGAGAAAAGAGCAAATTGGGTCGCCGTAAATGCCTTGCTGGTTTCGCGCGCCATGTAGGCGGTCAGCGCAATTGAACCCAGGCCCACTCCCAGGTATTCACCACTGACCACGACAAACAGTCCAACGGGATGGTGGCCGACAGTGCTTAACCAGACATAACCGAGGATGGTGATCATCTGAACAAAGCCAAACACCCACAAAGCCCGGTTAATCGTCAGTTTTAACATGACAATGCCGCCGATGATGCCGCCGGCAATAACGGCCCAGAGCGCCGCAACCTTGGCGATGGAGCCGATTTCCGTGCGGCTGAAGCCCATATCAAGATAAAACGGTGTAGCCAGCGCCGTTGCCATGTTGTCGCCGAGTTTGTAGAGAAACATAAACCCGAGAATGGCCAGTCCCGACTTGATACCGCCCCGCGAAAAGAACTCGATGAACGGGTCGACAATTGCCTCACGCAAAGTGCCTGGAGCGAGAGCGTCATCGCTGACCTCCCTGATCAAAAGGGTGGTAGCAATGCCGATACCCATAAAGGCCGCGGTCACCCAGTAGACGACCGACCAGGGCAGGTGATCGGACAGGATCAGCGCCAATGAGCCGGGCACTAAAGATGACAGGCGATAGGCGTTAACGAACAGGGAAGTGCCTGTCCCCAACTCATCATCGGCCAGCAGTTCACGCCGGTAGGCATCGATGACGATATCCTGGCTGGCGCTGAACAGTGAGATGATAAATACCGTCACAACAATCGCCTGCAACGATACCGAGGGGTCGAAGCGACCCAGCGCGGCTATCGAAAAAAGCAGGCCAAGCTGTGTCAGCAGGGCCCATCCCCGGCGCCTGCCCAAAAATGGCAGCTTGTAGCGGTCCATCAGCGGTGACCAGGCGAACTTCCATGTATAGGGCAACGATACCAGTGCAAACAGCCCAATGGTCGCAAGATCAACCTCGTGGCTGCGCAGCCAGGCGGGCACCAGGTGAAACAGCACATAGAGCGGCATGCCCGAGGCAAAGCCCAGGAAGATGCAGATCAGCATCTTGCGGTTTAGAAGGATTTCCGTCCAGTGACGGGGTTTTATGCTCAAGTTCCTGTCAACTGCCGGTGATGTTGTAATCGTAATCGATGGTCAGCGGCGCATGATCCGAGAATCGCTCCTGCTTGTATATCTCGACGCCGTGGGCGGTTGCCGCCACCGCCGGTGTGGCGACATGGTAGTCAATCCGCCAACCGGTATTGTTGGCCCAGGCCTGCCCACGATTTGACCACCAGGTATACTGTTCCTCGCCCTGCTCGACCCGCCGAAATGCATCGACCATCCCGACCGGGCCAAATAATTCGTCCATCCAGGCCCGCTCTTCGGGCAGAAAGCCCGAGTTTTTCTGGTTACCACGCCAGTTTTTAATATCAATTTTCTTGTGTGCGATATTCCAGTCACCGCAGATGATGTAGTCACGCCCCTCCTCGGCCATCGCCCTCAAGACCGGTTGCAGGAAATCCATGGTCTGGTACTTGATCTGCTGACGCTCATCTTTAGATGACCCTGACTGCATATACAGCGAAATCACGCTGAGGTTGCCAAAATCCGCCCGGATCCAGCGCCCTTCATCGTCCATCACCTCCCAGCCGATACCAACATGCACCTGGTCGGGTTTATGCGGTGTGTAAATAGCCACACCGCTATAGCCTTTCTTTTGCGCGTCATGAAAATAGCGGTGATAACCCTTCGGTGAGAAAACCGGATCACCCAACTGCTGCTCCTGCGCCTTGGTTTCCTGAATACACACCACGTCGGGCTGACGTTTTACCATCCATTCAAAAAAGCCTTTTCGGGCGGCGGCCCGGATACCATTGGTATTGATACTGATGATTCGCATGGGCTGATCTTATCTTCCTGATAAAAAAACTAGCAGCATAACCGCCCTTGGACATGATGTCATGGCGGATACCTGTTTCATGCAGATATTGCAGCATTTACGCTACCGCGAGATACTTCACCTATGCAAAACTACAAACAGACCTTTTTTGAACTGGCGTTGGCCAGGGGCAACCTGAAATTTGGTGAATTCACACTCAAGTCAGGCCGCATCAGTCCATACTTTTTCAATGCCGGCGGTTTTGATGACGGCCGTAGCCTGCAAATCCTGTGCGACTGTTATGCACAGGCGATACTGGATTCGGGGTTGGATTTCGATATGCTGTTCGGACCCGCCTACAAAGGCATTCCATTGGCTGCAGGCATCGCCCTGATGCTCAATGCCAGTCATCAGAAAAACATTCCCTTTGCCTACAACCGAAAGGAGGCCAAGGACCATGGCGAAGGCGGCACCCTGGTCGGCGCGCAATTGAAGGGCAATGTGCTGATCACCGATGACGTGATTTCAGCAGGCACGTCGGTGCGTGAGTCGATCGAATGGATCGAACTCAGCGGTGCGCATGCCTGCGGTGTCGCCATCGCGCTCGACCGGCAGGAACGGGGTAATGGGCAGCAGTCTGCTGCCCAGGAAGTTGAAAGTGAATTTGGCATCCCGGTCATCTCCATTGCCGGTCTTGGCGACCTGATTGAATTCCTTGAAAATCAATCGGTGGCAAATATCGACATCGACGCCATTCGGCGGTATCGTAATGACTATGGAATCTAATCTGCAAACATCCTCTCCTGTCCGGCGAAGCATCATATTGATGGTGGTTGCCGGCATGCTTGGCCTGGCCGTTTCCCCATTGGCAGCAGAAACCTACCGCTGGAAAGACAAGGAAGGCAAGGTGCACTACGGCGCCTCGGTGCCTGCCGAGTATGCCGACCAGCCTTATGACATACTCAACAACGCCGGCCTTGTCATTGAGCGCGTTGAAGACACCAGTATTCCGATGGAAGTGCTCGAGGAGCAGAAAAAGGAAAAAAAGGGAAGGCAGCCACTGATTTCCGAGGAGATACGCCGCGAACAGGCCGACAAGTTACTGGTTATGCAATATGGGTCAGAGGAAGATATTCTGAAAGCCCTGGAGCTGGAGGTTTCGCAACTGGGTTATGACTCACGTCTGATCGACCAGTCGTTTGAAAGCACCGCCAAGGCCATCAGGGACCAGATCAGGCTGGCAGCCGACCAGCAACGCGCCAACATGCCGGTCAACGAAGAACAAAAAAAGGAAATTGCCGGACTCTATACACGTCGCAAACAGGATGAAAAAAGACTCCAGGCCATCAAGGAAAGGGAGATGGCCATCCGCGAGCGTTTCCAGGCCGAGCTGGAACGTTACCGCTACCTGACATCTAAAAATAAACCGCCGGAAACGGAACAGGCAGACCAGGGTTAAGCCTGAGCGGTCAACCCCAGTAGCCCATGTATACCCGTTGCCCACAATGCAAGGCAGTCCATCCACTGACCGCACAGTTATTGTCCCATGCCCGTGGCCTGGTGCAATGCGGGGATTGCGGCAGGACGTTCAGCTCTCTCAGCTTCCTGTTTGACGACTGGCCATCCGGCGAGGCCCATGGCCCCGCGCAGGGCCCCGATACGGCACCGCCGGTGCTGATAAAACCATCAGACCCCGAAACCCCTGGAAACAGTGATGAAGCCGTGAGCGGCGAAGAATCGCCCGGTGAACCAGTCAGGAAGCGCAAGGACATGGGTTGGAGGTCTGCCATTGCCTTGTTGTTGCTGGTGACCCTTGCCAATGCCGCATGGACATTTCGCGAACCACTGCTGAGCGTGCCCGCGATAAAGGGCTGGGTATCGAGCATTGGAGAAGAGCCCGTTGAAACGCAGGGTTTGCTCAAGGACCCGGGACAATTCCAGTTGGTCAGCCGGGATATGCACTCACACCCAACCCGCTCCGGTATCCTGGTATTGAGCCTGACCTTTGTTAACCTGGCGCAGCGCAACCAGGCATACCCCGAGCTGGAGTTGACCCTGTTGGATGCAGCAAATCAACCCGTAGCCAAACGCCGTCTGAAGCCTGAAAATTATTTACGCGCCGATGCAGACGTCACTGCCGGGCTTGCAACAGATGTATACCTGCCGGTTCTGCTGGAACTCGGCGATCCCGGGGAACAGGCAGTGGGGTTTGAGATTCAGTTCCTCTAGATGAAATATCATTTGATTTACAGGCATGCAGGTCAAATTGACTGTTTGTGCTGGTCACGGTTTATTCCATCAGGTTTCTTTGATCACACCTCCACCGCGGCAGATAAATTGGTTTTTATTGATAGTTTTTCAGCGCTCCGATCAACAATTATGGTAGTGTAAAAGCATAAAAAATCTTCAGCGGCAAACAGCTACAAAAAGTCATCATGAGCGCAGATTCACAACATACGACCCCAATCAGACAGCACGTGCAGAACACCGTGGGCAGGTACCTCAGGGATATGGGTAAAACCGTTCCCGAAAACCTCTACCAGATGTTATTATCCGAGGTCGAACCTCCGCTGATTGAAGAAATTCTTAAATTTACGGGCGGGAACCAGTCGCGTGCGGCCAGCATGCTCGGTATCACGCGCAACACGCTGCGTACAAAAATGCAGCGATATTCTATCGAGGCCCGTTCGAGCAAAATCACCCGTATAAAGCGGTGACCCCGGGTTCAACGGGTTTCACTGTTTAATCAGCGCAGACGATATTCGTTTGGTCATCCAGTTAAAGCAGGGTACTCATGTCATCTACAAACAAATTTGCATTGCTTAGCGTTTCGAATAAAACCGGCCTGGTCGGGTTTGCCCGTCAGCTGCTCGATACCGGTTTTACGCTTCTCAGTACCGGCGGCACACAAAAGCTGCTGGCCAGTGAAGGGCTCAAAGTAACCGGTGTCAGCGAACATACGGGCTTTCCGGAGATCATGGACGGGCGGGTCAAGACGCTCCACCCACGCATACACGGAGGCATTCTCGGCAGAAAACAGGACGAGGAGGTCATGCAGGTCCGTGACATCCCGCCCATCGACCTCGTTATCGTCAACCTATACCCGTTTGAGGCAGCCACTGCCGATGAATCCTGTACGCTCGAAAACGCCATAGAGAATATCGATATCGGTGGTCCGGCAATGGTCCGCGCAGCTGCCAAAAACCATGCACGTGTCACCGTGGTCGTTGACCCGGATGATTATGCCGTGGTCGCAGATGAACTCGTATCAATGGGCTCGGTTGGAATGGCCACCCGCTTCAGACTGGCCAGCAAGGCGTTTGCCCATACAGCACGCTACGATGGCCTGGTTTCCGCTTACCTGAGCCGCAGGTCAGGCGACGGCGAAGACTTGCAGACACTGCCGGAGTACCTGACACCCCAATTTCAAAAACGCCAGGAAATGCGTTATGGTGAAAACCCTCACCAGGCAGCCGCTTTTTAC
>JBFFWN010000230.1:0-5428 GCA_041570235.1 Lysobacterales bacterium
CGGATCCGCATTTTATCGACCTGAAATATGAACCCAAGGTGATATTGGAGCTTAAACGTGCGCCTACCAGTGGAGGGTGTGGGTAAGCGAGGGCTAATTCCGTCGTCCCGGAAGTGCGTGGCGTTATCCGGGACGACCTGAAGTGTTTTTGTATTTTTTAACGGTGTGGCTTCAAAAAGGCTTCGTTGATTTCCGTGGCAGCGTTGGCGGCGCTATGGGTAGTCCCTGCTGAGACATGCCGTGAACCCATCCCTGGGGGCGCGTCCAAAACATCCATGTTTTGTACGGTCTCAGCAGGGACTACCCACATCCCCGCCTCGGTTCAATGGATCCTCATTGAAGGGTAGCTTCCAGCTTGGGTGCCAATACATCATGAAGTAGTGATCTATTCAATCCTGATGAATCCCTCAATGCCGCTGGAGTAAAGCGGGCACGCCTGAAATCCCCAAAGAATTGGCATGGTGTGCCAATCATTTTCAATATTCGGGAACCGCTCTCAACCGGTGGGGTGCAAATGATTTGCCAGAATCGATGGCCTAAAGCCGGGATGCAGGTACTACTCACTGGGACCGTCACAAACAGGAAGTTTGTGGACGAGGCCCCATGGATGGGTTCATGCCGGGTCCCAGGGAGTAGTACCTGTAGCGCGGCTGACGCTCGCATTATTCACTTCGAAGACACCTGAACATGACTCAAGTTCTAGGAACAAGTCAGGCGGCGGGAGGTCCCGGGTTCTTCACTTCGCAGATCCGTGATGACGGGGGGTCTGAGACAAAAACGCCAATGGCGAGAATTTGCAAACTAGGGGTGGCTTTTCAAAAAGTCGAGATGAGCCTCAGTATCAAGATCAAAAACAGCGTTATCCATAAGCACCGGCGTGACAAGTTCGGGGTGCTCTTTGATTACCCTGCGTGCACCATTATCTCCAGTCAGTCTCTCAATCCGTTCAAACAGGCTTGAAGGAAAAATCACCGGCGGCATGGTTTGCCCACCCGCTTTTGCAGTGACTATCCGACTTGGATCGGATTGCCAGGTTTCCATCAAGACCTGCAGATCTGACGCCTGCACCCGCCATTGATCGCACAACAGTATCAGCAGGCCATCGGACTGCCGGTTCACAGCGGCTGCACCCAATGCAATGGAACTACCCATGCCGTCTTGCCAATATGGATTATGCACCCAGTTGACAGACGGGTCCTTGATTGTCTGCCTGACGGCATTTTCATGAGCCCCGGTGATGACAATCAGCTCTTCAGGGGTGAGTGATTTTGCCGTATCCACCGCACGTTGCAACAACGATACTCCCTGGTATTGAACCAGTTGTTTGGGCTGGCCGAGCCTTTCGCTGGCCCCCGCTGCCGGTATAAGGATGCTGAGTCGGGATGGCATGCAGGCTGGCTGCTAGTTCGAAAGGGTCAACATTTTGCCATCCCGACTGTTCAGGAATGCATGTACCTCTGCGATGATGGCGAGGGCGATTGATTCGGGCATTTCGGCGCCGATATCCAGGCCTGCCGGGCCATGCACATGGGCGCCCGGTGCGCCAATTTCATCCAGCAGACGGTCACGGCGGGCACGGGGTCCCAGCAGCCCGATGTAGGCAACTCCGGCATCCACCACCTGAGCGAGATAGCTGCGGTCATGGCCCAGATGATGCGTCATCAGGACTGCGGCATCCACCTGGTCCAGAGCGATCCGTGTACCGAGTTCGCCCGGCTGCAGCACTTCGATCTGGCATGCAGCAGGAAAACGGTCGGGTCTTGCGAAAGCGGGGCGATGATCAACGACAGTTGTGTACCACCCCATTTCATTGGCCAGCCGGGCCACGGGTAAGGCATCGTGGCCGGCGCCACAGATGAGTATTGAAGGTGGAGGCATGATCGGAACCAGCAGGCGTTCAATGGTGCCGCCGTCGGTTTTTATTTCATCCTTCCAGTAGCGCCGCGACATGTCATGGCCGGCGGAAAAGGTAAAGCCTTCTGATGTTTGCAAATTTTCCAGCAGTCCCGGGTTACCACAAATCGCTTGAGAACTGCATCGCAGGGCAAAATCCCCATTTTGGTAACCAGGGTCATTACTGGAAGTCACCAGGGCCAGTATGCCGTGCAGCCTGCTGTTCCAGGCCTGGTCCAGTGCTTTCAGAAATCCAAAATCCGTACCTGAATCCAGGCGTTGCAGCATCAGATCAATCACTCCGTCACAACCGAGTCCGAGCCCGAAAGCGAAATCATCCCCCTCGCTCATGTCGTAACAGACATTGCGGGTGATACCGTCTTTGAAAACCTGCCTGGCGTGCTCGGCAAGGTCGGCCTCCAGGCAACCACCTGAAATCAGGCCACGGTAGGCATTGTCGGCTGCGATAAGCATCATCGCACCCGGCTTTCTGTAGGTGGAGCCCTGTGTTGCCACCACGGTGCCCAGCACCAGGGCATCATCCGATTGATGAGTCCGGTAGAATTCCAGTAATGATGTTAAGCCCAGGTGCATGGATGGAGACTAACAATATCCAAACACGAATTCTATGGGTTTATACATCCATTTTTTCACGCAATTGCTTCGCGATCGGCAACCGGCGTATCCGAACCCCCGTGGCGTTGAAAATGGCATTCGTCAGCGCCGGAGCAGCCGGTGGAAGACCCATCTCTCCAACACCTGTTGGCTTATCGTCATAGTTCATCACATGGGCCTCAAAAAGGGCAGGCACACGCTTGATCTTCATCAGCGGGTAGTCATTGAAGTTATTCTGCTCGATGCGGCCATCTCTGACCGTGATCTCCAGTCCGAGCGCCGTGCTCAAACCATCGATGGTAGCCCCTTGCAACTGTGCCTCGACCGCGTTTGGATTAACGGCATAGCCGCAGTCGATGGCCGCGACGATCCGGTCGATGGTTAATCCACCCTCAGGGCTAACCGTTACTTCGATTGCGTGGGCGGCATACCCTCCGAAGGTAAAATGCGCCGCGATGCCAACGCCGCGGCCTTTTGGTCTTGGCTTGTCGTATTCAATGCGCTTGGCAACGAATTTGAGCAGACGCGTAAGACGGCCGGGTGTCATGACCGGGCCGCCATGACCGCTGTATTCCTGTTGTTCAATACGCCCCAGCATCTCAAGGCGCAGCGCCAATGGGTCCTGCCCGGTCTCATGGGCGATTTCGTCGAGGAAACTCTGAACTACAAATGCATTGGCAGTATGCGCGGGCGCACGCCACGAACCTCTCGGTATACCAATGGTGTTGTGGAAATACTCCAGCCTGTAATGATCCAGCATGGCCTTGGGGAAATCGTCCGGATAGAGCTCCGCTTGCCAGAGGTCTTCATCTTTCACGCCGGGCCTGCGGTAATGCTTGCTGCCACTGGCCAGGCGCTGGCTCCAGGCAACCGGTCTGCCTTTATCGTCGAGGCCGGCGGCCAGTTCATGCGTGCCACCGGGGCGGTAAAAATCATTTTTCATATCGTCTTCGCGCGTCCACACCAGCTTGACGGGCCAACCGGTCTTCTGCGAGACCATGCAGGCCTCCGCCACGTAGTCATTTGTCAGGCGCCGGCCAAATCCTCCACCCGAGCGCGCCATTTCCACGTGAATGTTTTCGCGGTCAATACCGGTTACCGCAGCGGCAGCGCGCGAGGCGCCCGAGGGCATTTGCGTGGGCGCAATAATATGCACGCGGTTTTTTTCAACAAAGGCGTAGCAGTTTTGCGGCTCCAGCGGTGCATGCGAGACAAATGGAACCTCGTAGGTGTGACGGACAACGCGATCCGCAGCGTCAAGCGCCGCGGGAAAATCACCCTGGTCAAAAACGACCTGGCCCTGTTGCGTCATCATTTGACGGTTCCCGGACCAGAATTTTTCAGAGCTGTCGTTGCTGTTCGGGCTCTCCGTCCACCTGACCTTCAGGGCCCTGCGACCCTTGATGGCCGCCCAGGTCGAGGTGGCAACGACTGCGACACCGTGGGCCAGTACGATGTAGGGCGCACCGGGTTCAGGGCCTTCGATGGCAAAAACGTCCAGCACGCCCGCTATGGCCCGGGCCGCTGTTTCATCAAAACTCTCAACCGTGCCGTTGAGCACCGGCGAACGTTCAATGACGGCATAACGCATGTCCGGCATATTCGTGTCCATGCCAAACCTGGCCTGGCCGGTGATGATATCCCGTACTTCCTTGTTGCGCTGGGGTTTACCAACGATCCGGTATTCGTCCATCGGTTTTAACGGCGGGGCGGCATCGGGCATGGGCAAGGTGGCGGCGAGTTTCACCAGTTCACCATAAGCGCCACGCCGGCCGGCCGATTTGCATATCACCTCACCGGGAACGGTGCTGCACTGTTCGACCGGTACGTTCCAGGCCTTTGCCGCAGCCTGCATCAGCATCAGCCTGCCGGTCGCGCCAACCTCGCGCATAAAGTTCCAGTTGCCGGTCAGGCCGGTGCTGCCACCAACTCCCTGTCCACCATATTTCCATGCAAAACCATCAGCGGTCTTGACAATGCCGAGCGGCATTGACCTGATGGACACCTTGTCCCACTCAACATCCAGTTCCTCGGCGACGAGCATTGGCAGTGTGGTACGCAGGCCCTGTCCGATTTCAGGCTGGTTATTGCCAATAATGACCTCGCCGTTTGGCAGGATTTCAATAAAAAAACCGATACGAGAGCCTTGCGAAGTTTCGGGATTACCAATGGCAAATACCGGAAAACCGAGGAGCAGGCCACCGGACAGCGTACTGCCGGTGATCAGGAAGCGGCGGCGGGCATAATCCACCCCGGTCTCTTCAGGAGCAGCAGAAAATCTGTTCATTTCACTTTGCCCTCTGCCATCGACCTGGCTGCCCGGTGGATGGCTTTCCTGATCCGGACATAGGTGCCACAGCGGCACAAATTGGTTATTTTCTTATTGATGTCTTCATCGCTGGGTTCCGGGTGTTTTTGCAGAAAATCTACCGTGGCCATGATCTGTCCGGCTTGGCAGTATCCGCATTGCGGTACATCCTCTTCCAACCAGGCCTGTTGTACGGGGTGCAACTGCAATCCACCGGCCGCGAGACCCTCGATGGTGGTAACCGACCGGCCCTCAAGCTTCGATACGGGCATCGTGCAACTCTTTCGCGCTTTACCATCGACGTGTACGGTGCATGCGCCGCATTGGCCGATGCCGCATCCGAATTTCGCGCCGGTAAGTTTGAGGTGCTCTCTCAATACCCATAGCAGCGGTGTATCGGGTGAATCCGCGTATTCGACGGCCTGCTCATTGACTCGAAATGAAATCATTTGTACTCCTTCTGCTGTCGCCCGTAAATGTTGTCAAAAGGGTGTATCAAATTATGCTCTGTAAATAATAGCGCTTCGGGCTCCAAAACCGGTTCGGTATATCCATACAAAGTCTCATTTTGTCCCATTCAAGCTGCCGGATAGGCCATATTGCTTTCAGGTC
>JBFFWN010000231.1:0-5427 GCA_041570235.1 Lysobacterales bacterium
ACCCTTTGCAGGCTGCGCTTGAGGCCTATGATAATTACCTGGCCCACAAGCCAGACTCAGCCAACGCCGCTTTCAACTACGCTTATTATCTTTCCAAAGACGGTCAATTCGAAAATGCTGTTGATGCTTATCAGCGTGCGCTCGGATTGGGAATAGATGCGCCCGAAGAGGTACATCTCAATATCGCCAATATATATATGGATCACCTGCACAACAGCGGGATGGCAAAAGTGCATCTTGAGCAAAGCCTCAGGATCAGGCCGGATTATGCGAATGCATTTTACAACCTTGGTAATCTGTCGGAACAAAGTGGCAACCGCGAGCGCGCGACCTTTTATTTTGAACAATGCCTGAAATATGCACCGGATTTTGAGTCAGCGCTTGCACGCCTGGCGGATGCGCATCGCTTCGAACATGATGCTGAGCCATTGTTTTCCCGCCTGAAGGGCGTCGCCCAACGAAGTCGAAATAGCGATATTCATTTTGCTATCGGCAGAGCCTACGAACAGCTGAGCAGGTTTGATATGGCCTGGCAGCATTTTTCAAAAGCCAATGCACTGGATGCGATGGTTTTCCCCCGCTACCAGAAAGCTTCAGTGGAAAATGTCTTTGACCGGATCATCTCGCAGTGCAATGAGTCATGGCTAAAACGATACCCGGGTGAGTCTGATGAGGCCGTGTTCATTTGCGGCATGTTTCGAACCGGTTCAACCTTGCTGGAACAGGTTCTGGCGGCACACCCGGCGTTTACCGCCGGTGGCGAAAGGCAATTTTTTCCGCGCCTGGTTTCAAAGGCATTACCCGGCTTTCCTGAAGGACTGGATCGCATCAACTGCGAAGACGTCAACACATGGAGGGCTCAGCACCATGATCAGGTTCGGCAGCTTTTTGGTGGTTTAACCAGGGTAACAGACAAGCGCCCCGATAATTTTTTACATATCGGCCTGATCAGGGCTGTTCTGCCTTCGGCCAGGTTTGTGGTGACGCAACGCGATTGGCGGGATGTGGCCACTTCTGTCTTTACGACCCGCCTTGGGGCTGGTCAAAACTACGCCACCAACCTGGACAATATCCGTCACTATGTCGGTCTTCAGGAACAACTGGTGAATCACTGGCAATCCCTGGTGGGTGATGATCTGAAACGCGTTAATTATGAGGAACTGGTCGGGCAGCCTGAAGCCACTATCAGCGACCTGCTTGAAACGCTTGGAGAGGCCTGGGACGAGCGGTGCCTGATGTTTAACCAGTTGACAAACACGGTGCAAACAGCGAGCGTCTGGCAGGTCAGGGAACCTCTGTATACCAGGTCAGTGGGTCGGTGGAAAAATTACCAACATTTTTTTGAACAGGCGTTTGGCAGGGGAGCGGAAGCCTGAAACAATTGCCGCGCTCCCGCTTTCTGGCCCTGTTTCTGCCGGAATCAGTCCTTTTTGTCCGGATCGGGCTCCTGTTCCGATGGTACACCGAGTTCTTCGACGGTCACGGTGGCATTTTTGATGTTGGTTGACTCCCGTTTCGAGTTAAGTGTCTGCAACTGGACCAGCAATTCTGGATCAATGCGGCTCATCGGTTTGCCCTTGGATGCCATGGAGACGGACCCATACCCGGCAGCCGCCGCCATCACACCGCCGCCATCCATGGCTGTGGTGCCTTTAACAGAATCCAGCAGGGCAGCGTTGTTGTTAGCAAAAGCCGCGCCCAGATCACGATTGGTGCCACCCAGGTCGGTAACGGTCCAGTCATCAATATCAGGCTTTAATACAGAGGCAGTTTGTAACTCCCGCTTTTCTGCACCCTGTATATACTCCATCAGGTGTGCCTTAAGGTCCTTGTTGAAGTTCTGAAAATATACCCGGTTGCGATCATAAAGACTGGACACCTCGAATACCCTCTCGTCCTTGCTGTATGTTCCACGGTTGGAGTTAATAAATTCACTGGCGTTGTTTTTCAGCGCCCTGTAGACATCCGGGCCGGTGTAGGCCTTTCTGCGTATATTAGGGCTGCCGATGAAGCCCTGGTGGAGTCCATAGATGATCAACGGGTCGTTGTCATAGTTTGGCCGGAGAATCTTGAATTGAATATCGTTGAGGCTTAATGGAATACCGGCAACTTTCAACAGTTTCTGATTGAGGATGGACTTTTTTCCCTTGAACAGTTTTTTCAGATTCCTCTTCGGGTATACCTTGATGATTTCGTTCAGCAAGGTAACGTTGTACAGGTTTAACCAGTATGCCAGTTGTTCCTGACGGGAAAAAAACTTCAGTGACACTTCCTGTGGTATCTGCTCGAGGCTCTTTTGAATCCCTATGAGGGCATTCCTGGCCTCCTCGTTGTCAGAAAAGGTTTCATAGTAAAACCGGTTGGCTTCATTCACCGTATACCGCTTGACGCTGACCTTCATCCGGGTACCGGTTTTGGCACGTGAGGGTGCCGCCACTTCTCGCGTAGACCGGCCCACGTCAACGACAACGGTACGCAGTATTGTGCTCAAATCGTCGTAGCTGATGGCATACTTGGAGTTCGGGTCAAATTCCCTGAAAGGCTCAAATTCAGTGGTGCCTGCAAATGCTGATAGGTTAATGGTAATAAAAGCGAATGCGATTAAGGCCTTTGAGAATATTTTCGACATAATTTTAACTCCTGACATAGAACATTGATTACAACATAAAAGTTACTGTAAGACACCTGTCATTAGTATGATAGCGATCCGGGGAGCGAAATTCGAGGTGAGTGGTTTTCATCGTGTAGACCGGTGATTTAAAATGGACCAATCCGGATTCACCAATGGTGACAAAATGCTGATCATACCGGGCTAATCTGATAACCTGTGATGCTTGTTCCGGTCAGCACATGGTGGCCGTTGAAATGGATGATTAGCCGCTGCATTTTTGCTGCTTTAGGAAACAGGATTCATCATGAAATCACGCTTGCATACTTTTGTTGCGCATACATTGCCGGGCACATGGCTGTTGTATGTCGTGTTGTTTTTCACCTTTATAACACCTTCCATGGCTGAAGATTTTATCAATATCAGTGATATCAAGGATTGCCGGGCCATCAGCGCTGAACAGCAGCGCCTGCTCTGTTATGACACGGTCATCGACGGCGGGATTTTTAATGAGCAGCAGGTTCGGCAAAAAAGGGTGGAGGTATTTGGTAGCAAGACCATGGCCAATTCTGAACCGGTAGCGCCGGCGCCGCCTGAGTCTTCGAGTCCATCATCAAAAGCCGGGATCGCAGAGGCCCCACCTGCAGCCACCAAGAAATCCAGAAATGATTCGAGTGACAGCCTGACCGTGACCATCGTTAAAACCCGGAAAGACGGTAATGGTTTCTACTACTTTCAAACCGCTGAGGGTCAGGTCTGGAAGCAACAGAACGCCAGCCGCTGGACAATCGATACGCCCTTTGAGGCAGTCGTCAAGGCCGGCGTCATGGGGTCTTTCTTTTTGGAGGTGAAAGGCAGTAGAGGGACACGCGTCAAACGGGTGAGATAGACGGTCAGGTCATGAAGCAACAAGCCCAGCGGATTTTCGTATGCATCTTTTGTGTCTTCCTTGCTTCGGGTGTTTTGGCTGATGAAGGTCAGCTGGGCGACTATCAGCGGATCTCCAGCGCACACCTGGGTTATGATCTTCAGTACAGGGTTTACACGCCGGCCAATTCAGCAGATGACAGTGAGCTTCCCAGCCTGTATGTGACCGACGGTGAAGGTTATCTGGCCCATGGGAATTTCAAGTCTGTATTGGATAAAGCGATCAGCAGCGGTCAGATTCAGCCCGTGCTGGTGGTATTCCTGGATAGCAGGAATCCGGACAACCTTCAGGAAAATCGCCGGCACTCACAATTTATGTGTAACCTGGAGTTTGCGAAATTCTTCGCTGCAGAACTCGTTCCAACCATCAACAAGTCCCAGCCGGTCAGTTTGTCACGTGACAAAAGGGTGATTATGGGGGTGTCATTTGGCGGTATTAACAGCGCCTGCTTTGGCCTGATGCTATCAGACCTGTTCTCGGGAATTGCCATGCAATCTCCGGGCAGCGGCGATCATGTTGACGTGGTCCGTGGGCTTTATGAGGAAAGAGATAAGCTGCCATTAAAAATGTTTTTGAGCGTGGGAACCAATAATGACAACCTCAGCGAGGTTTCAAGGTTCAGGCGCGTACTCGAAGACAAGGGCTATGAACTGAGCTTCACCAAGGTCCGCCGGGGGCGGCATGACTGGAACAATTGGGGCCCGCTACTCGATGATATCCTGCTGGCTTTTTTCAGCACGGAATAATAATCACAGTTCCTGCCTGGCGCCTTTTAGCTTTCCAAGGATTTCATCACGGGCGGCATGAAGGATGGAATCCCGATCGATTGAGTCGAGTATTTCATTGACCGTTGCCCTTGGGCCCTCGGTTCCCCATGATTTGCCTTTTGCGAACCAGCTTTTTGCAGCCTGGCCGGTAACGTAGGTGGCATACCATGCCAGGGCGCCCTGGGCCCCGGCGGTCAGTGCTGCAGACATACCGGCGGACATCGTTTTCATTGCCGCCGAAACCATGTTGACACCCCAGTAAGCCCCCATTAACAAAAGCATCTGGGCGGAAATGGTCAGAACCAGTTTGCTGGCTTCACGCCTCGAAAGCTGAAATCCATATACATTGCCGAGGTGAATGACCATTGCAACGTCGGTGCCGGCCGCAGCAAGTAAGTCGGCCACGGGTACCGGGTTTACCGCCACTACGAGCCCCTTGGCAAGACAGTAATTGCTGATAATCCTCTCGGCAACGGCTTTTCTGGCCTCCACAATTTTGCCGGCGATCCTGCCGTCAAGATCACTTGCGAACAGCGCAGCGTTCAGCGCGGCCAGCACCTTGCCCTCGTTTTCCAGAATCGTCCAAAGACGGGCCTTCAGCCGGCCAACGTCCGGTTGCCTGGCGCGTTCTGCCGGAGACTCATCGCCATGCTCATCCACCCGGATGACGTTTTCCGGTCGTGGATTCGCGCTGGCAGCGAGAATATTGCCGGGTTCAATGATGCCAGAACAACGTTTTTGAAGATGAGCGAGGATGGTGCCCAGTTCGGCCTGGCTGTAACGATCGGATTTGTTAAGGACCAGGATCAGTGGCCGCTTTTTTTGAGCGAGGTCACAAACGGCCTGAAACTCCGTGACCGTCAGGTCTCCCTCGCACACCATCAGGACGATGTCTGCTACCCGCGCCACTGATCGCGCCAGTTCTTCCCTGGCTTCGCCGTCCAGCTCATCGATTCCCGGAGTGTCAATCAGCACGACATGTTCAAAGTTGACCGCATCCCAGTCACTGCGTTGCTGAACCCTGGTTTCACCATGCAATTCGCTGGTTGAGAAGATTTCGCGGCCGAGTAAAGCATTGAGAATCGATGACTTGCCGGTACCTACCCTGCCAAAAGCCGCGATAT
>JBFFWN010000232.1:0-5360 GCA_041570235.1 Lysobacterales bacterium
AATCCATACCGGTGTGGGTAACCACACGCGGGCTATTTTGGTGGATAAGGTTGAAGTCCCTCTCTCAACACGGCTTTCAAACGGTCAAACCGTCAAGGTGATCACGGATCCCGGTGCACACCCTATGCCCGAATGGCTGGAGTTTGTCAGCTCCGCGAGGGCACGGACCGCGATCAGGCATTATATCAAGAGCCTGGAGCAGGCAGATACCGTAGCGCTCGGCCTGCGTCTATTGGAAACCGCGCTGAATCAGCGAGGTTCGGATCTGGAGGCCGTGCCTGCCGAGCGTATGGAAAAATACCTCAAAGACAACGGTTTTACCCGCCAGGAAGACCTGCTGACCGAACTGGCGCTGGGCAACCTGTTGTCCAATGTCGTCGCCGCCAAGTTGGCGCCGGAGGTCAGCACATTGGATGGAGGCGATCAGACCGAGGCACTGGCGATTGCCGGTTCCGAGGGCAGCGCCGTGACTTTCTCGGCCTGTTGCCTGCCGGTTCCGGGCGATGCAATCATGGGCTACTTATCCGCCGGTAAAGGCGTGGTCGTACACCGTGCCAATTGCCGTAATGTCCGGGAGCTCAGAAAACATCCGGACCACTGCATCGATGTCATCTGGGCGCCGATTCGCCGCGGCATGTTCGAAGTTGCCCTGCATATCCTGGCAAAGAATGTTCCCGGTGTTCTGGCCAACATCTCCGCCAGTATTGGTGAAGCGGGCAGCAATATTGAAAAAATTGAACAACCCGACGCCAACCCCGAAACTGCCACGCTGCTGTTTATCATCAGCGTCAAGGACCGGGATCACATGGCGCGGGTTATGCGGCGCCTGAGGCGCAACCGCAACGTCACCCGGGTCAGCCGCATTATCGCCTGACCCGCACAACCGGCAGGAGTTTGCATGTGAGCAGAGAAATCATTCATACCGACAGGGCCCCCGCGGCGATTGGCACTTATTCACAGGCCGTTAAACTGGATGGCCTGGTGTTTTTATCCGGGCAGATTCCGCTCGACCCTGCCAGCATGGAAATTGTCGAGGGCGGTATCGAAGCCCAGATCACACGTGTTTTTGAAAACCTGTCGGCTGTTTGCGAAGCAGCGGGCGGTTCGCTGAACGATATCGTCAAGCTGTCCATTTTCCTGACCGACCTGGGTAACTTCCCGCAGGTGAACACGATCATGGGCCAGTTCTTTTCAGAACCCTATCCGGCGCGCGCTGCGGTGGAAGTCTCGGCGCTTCCCAAAGGTGTCGACGTGGAAATGGACGCCATACTGGCAATACCCTGAGTTTTCAGCGCGGCACCTGGTTTGACAGCATCCTCTCCCCTGGCTTTGACAGACCTTAAAGGGGTCGGACCAAAACTGGCAGAGAAAATGCAGGGCCTGGGTATCAGCCGGGTCACCGACTTGCTCTTTCATCTGCCCCACCGCTACGAGGACCGCACCCGCATCCATGAACTGGGCAGCTGCCGGCCCGGCCAGCGTGTGCTAATTGAAGGCCGGGTCGAACATTCCGCCATCGTCCGTGGCCGCCGGGCCATGCTGGTGGTGGTCATCTCGGATGGCACGGGCCGCATCACGCTGAGGTTTTTCCATTTTCGCGCCTATCAGAAACAACAACTTTCCAACGGCAGCCAATTGCGTTGTTTTGGTGAAGTGAGGGCCGGGTTCCAGGGCCTGGAGATGATCCACCCCAGCTACCAAAAACTCAGCGGTTACGGGGATGAGCCGGTCGCAGACCGTCTGACACCTGTTTACCCCAGCAGCGAGGGCCTGGGCCAGAAAAACTGGATCAACCTGACCGACCAGGCACTGGCGCTGATGCGTCGCGGAGAACTTGAGCTGGAAGAACTCCTGCCCGACGACCTGCTCGACAAACTCAGGCTTATGCCGTTGAAGGATGCGCTGGATTATATTCACCGGCCACCGCCGGATGCCGATGTATCCGCTTTGATCGCCCGCGATCACCCCACCCAGAAACGGCTTGCGCTGGAGGAATTACTGGCTCACAACCTCAGCATGCAAAAGCTGCATCGCCTGCAACGCTCGCGGCAGGCGCCCGTGCTGCAACCGGGTTCACCGGTGGAAGGTGCATTCTTGAAAAGTCTGCCATTCCAACTGACAGGCGCCCAGCAACGCGTTATCAGCGAAATTTCAGCCGACCTTGAACGGCGCAATCCCATGCTGCGCCTGCTGCACGGTGATGTCGGTTCCGGCAAGACGGTGGTAGCGGCCATGGCTGCACTAAGAGCCTCGGGCAATGGATACCAGACCGCCATCACGGCCCCAACAGAAATACTTGCGGAACAACACCTGAGGGTATTCAGCGCCTGGCTGGAACCACTGGGCATCAAACCCGTGTGGTTGAGCGGCAAGGTAACCGGCAAAAAACGCTCAGAAGCATTGCAAAGAATTAAAGAGGGCGCCGAAGTGGTGATCGGCACGCACGCGCTGATGCAAAAAGGCGTCGAATTCAGACAACTCGGCCTGGTGATCGTGGATGAGCAACATCGCTTTGGCGTGGATCAGCGCATGAACCTGCTGGAAAAAGGCGGCACGGACGAGCAACAGGCACATCAATTGATCATGACCGCCACACCCATCCCCAGGACACTGGCGATGACGGCATACGCAGGTATGGAAGTCTCGGTAATAGATGAACTGCCACCCGGCAGAAAGCCGGTGACCACCGTGGTGATGTCCAATCAGCGTCGCGCCGATATCATCAAGCGCGTGGCCGGCGCCTGTGCAAACAGGCAACAGGCTTACTGGGTATGTACATTGATAGAGGAATCCGACGCAATCGAGGCCGAAGCGGCGCAGGATGTTGCCGGAAGGCTTGAAAAAGAACTGCGCGGCCTGAAAATCGGCCTGATTCATGGCCGATTGAAAGCAGCGGAAAAACAACTGGTCATGGATGACTTCAAAGCCGGAAAAATTCACCTTCTGGTGGCGACCACGGTAATCGAGGTTGGTGTGGATGTACCCAATGCCTCTTTGATGATCATCGAAAACGCCGAAAGACTGGGGCTGGCTCAATTGCACCAGTTGCGTGGCCGTGTCGGGCGCGGCTCCAGCAAGTCCAGTTGTGTGCTGATGTATAACCCGCCGCTGGGTGAGTTGGCCAAACAACGCATGGAGATCATGCGCCAGACCGCAGACGGGTTCAGAATTGCCGAAAAGGATTTGGAATTGCGCGGTCCCGGCGAAGTGCTTGGCACCCGGCAAACCGGCATGATGTTATTCAGAATTGCCGATCTCGCCCGCGATGCCGACCTGCTGAACCTCATTCCGGCCGTTGCCGACCGCCTGCTGGCTTCACATCCAAAACAGAGCGACAAGCTTATCCGTCGCTGGATAGGGGATGCATCACGCTTTGCGGGGGTTTAGGTCCTTGCGAGCACTTAAAAATAGGTCAGCTGGGCCAGCGCGAAAGACTCCACTTCAACCCTTGCCTGGTTGACGTCTTTTTCAATCTGCTCTTTGATGGAAACAAACCTGGGTTCCTGGCGCAGCGAATCCAAACGCACATCAACACCCAACATCCACTTACCCCTGAAGCCCCTGTCATAGGCCACCTGGAGGCTGTCAAGAGCGGCTTGATGTCTGCCCCTCAAGGCATGAATGCTGGACTCGGTGTAATAGATATCAGCATCGTCCACACCATTTAGGCGGGCCCGGCGGACCGCGCGCTCTGCCGTTACCAATCGCGACTCTGCCAGTTGGGTATTACCGGCCTCGAAGTGCAGGGCGGATGACAAAGTCAGGTAAAAAATCTGCTGGCCATTGAGGTTTGTTTCAGATTCATCGTCAATGGCACTCTCAAGCAATTCCCTGGCGCTATCCCTGTCACCTGAAACCAGCTTGATCAGGCTTTTCTGAAAGTAGTAGGTATGCTGCAAGTGCTCGGGCAGTGCATCCAGGGAACTGCCATATTGCTCCTGCAACAGGCGATCAGCTTTTTCGAGCCGGCCCTGTCTCAACTGAATGAAAAAATAATTCGTTTGTAGAATCGCATTGTCAGCGGCGATACCCAACCCATCCAGAAGCAATTTTTCAGCCTTTTCATTCTCACCAACGCTTTCCCAGGCACTGGCGAGCGTTTCGATCACCGCCGGGCTTTTCGGCTCAAGATCGTAAGATTGATTCGCATATTTCCAGGCATCGACGAGGTCACCACTTTTCATCGCATAATTCGACATGATTCTCAACAGCGTCGCAGAATCGGGCCTCAGCGCCACCAGGCCCTTCAACAGGTCTATACCAGCCATGTATTCACCACGGGACGCCAGGTTGCCGGCAAAATTAATGGCCAGCAATTCGTTCAGCGGATCGAGCGCCATCGCCTGCTGCAATAGCTGGGCCTGTTCGGGCAACCTGCCAAGCTGGCCCAGTAAACCACCCAGCCACAGGTAGGCCGGGATGTAATCATCATTCAGACGTATGGCCTGCCTGAAAGCGGACTCACCGGCATCCACCTGGCCGATCTGCCAACGGGCAAGCCCCAGTGCGGCAAATGCCTCGGCGGAAGCCGGGTCTATTTCAAGCGCTTTTTCGATCATCGGCATGGCGCGCTCGGTGGCCTTCAGGTTGGTGAGGTTGCCGTACATGGACAGCAACAACCATGAATCGGCCATCGCGGCATAGGCCGGTGCATAACTGGGGTCATGCTCCAGGGCCGAGGCAAAAAGAGTGATGGCCTTCTGTAATTCATCCGGAGAACGGCGCCACCAGTGCAAACGCCCGGTTCGATAGGCCTCAAAGGCTGCCAGGTCGTTGGTTCTTGATGCCGTCTTCTGCTCCAGCCCCGCAAATGAATCGACCAGCGCCGTTGCGATGGCACTGGCCACCTCATCCTGGATCGCAAATACATCATCCAGTTCACGGTCATAGGAATTTGACCAGATGTGATAACCATCCTCGACATTGATCAGCTGCGCCGTCAGCCGGATACGGTCACCGGATTTGCGAATACTGCCTTCAAGCACCGTGCTGACATTCAAAAGACGGCCAATTTCACGAATATCCTTATCGGGTTGCCGAAAGGCGAAAGATGAAGTGCGCGCTGCCACATGCAAACCGTTGACCTTGGCCAGCACATTGAGGATCTCCTCTGCGATACCATCTGAAAAGTACCCCTGGCTGCCATCCTCGGAAAGATCGGCAAAGGGTAATACTGCGATGGAATTCTCCGGCGCCACGAACTCCCGCTGCCCGGCCGCAAGCGATTGTGCAGTTGAGGTTTCCGCGGTCTCAAAAACGTTTGAATAATAGCCGTAAAACCCATAACCAAGCCCAAACATGCCCAGCATCATCATGCTGAACAGCAGGGCGTTCTGGGTTCTTGTCAGTAAACTGTCGGT
>JBFFWN010000233.1:0-5353 GCA_041570235.1 Lysobacterales bacterium
CATGCTGCTTTAAAACCCTTTAAAAGACGAACGCCGATACGCGAATCCTGAAACCCGAATATTAATGCAAAAGGTCATTGATTACTTCGAGAACAGGGGCCTGGCGAGTATCAAGGAAGACTGGCACGGAAAGCAATGGAACCATGATTTTGTGGACTTCCTGAAGCAGGAACAGGTATTCGCCACGCTGATGACGCCGGCAGGCTACGGTGATGTAAATGCCTGCTGGGACACTTGGCGCAATACCATATTTGCCGAAATTACCGGTTTCTACGGTATTACCTATTGGTATACGTTCCAGGTTTCGATGTTAGGCCTGGTGCCCATCTGGACCGGCAGCAATGAAACCTTGAAACACAAAACCGCCGAGTTGTTGAAACAGGGTGAGGTTTTTGCCTTTGGTCTTTCCGAAAAAGAACACGGGGCCGACATTTACTCGTCAGAAATGCATTTGTCACAACAGGCCGATGGCACTTACCTGGCCAACGGCCGGAAATACTACATTGGCAATGGTAATGAAGCGGCCATTACATCGATGTTTGGCAAGATCTCCGATACCGGTGAATACGTGTTTTTTGCAACCGACAGCAGTCACCCGAGCTACGAGTGTGTCAAAAACACGGTCAATGAGCCGAATTATGTCGCCGAATTGGCGCTGCACGATTATCCCATCAGCGACGCAGACATCATGGAGCGCGGACCCAAGGCCTGGGATAACATGCTGAACACCATCAATGTCTGCAAGTTCAACCTGGGTTTTGGTTCGCTTGGCCTGGCCACCCATGCCTTCTACGAAGCACTGGATCACGCCTCAAACCGCAAATTATATGGCGGCATGGTTACCGACTTTCCACATGTAAGGCAGATGTTTGTCGATGCCTATTGCCGCCTGGTCGCGATGCGGCTTTTCTCTGACCGGGCTATAGACTACATGCGTTCAGCCAGCGCCGATGACCGCCGTTACCTGCTCTACAACCCTATGGTGAAGATGAAGGTGACCTCAGAGGGCGAGCGCGTGGTTGGTCTGCTGCATGAAATCATCGCCGCCAAGGGGTTTGAGAAGGAACCGTTTTTTGAAATTGCAAGGCATGAAGCGGGTATGCTACCCAAGCTCGAGGGCACCATCCATGTGAACATGGCCCTGATCGTCAAGTTCATGAAGAGTTTCCTGTTCACACCACAGGATTTTCCGGAGGTGGGCAAGGTGGTTGAAACCGCCGATGATACCTTCCTGTTTGACCAGGGCCCGACCAGGGGGCTGGCCAAAATAAAGTTTCACGATTACAAACTGGCTTACGGGATGTTTGATACGAGTAATATCAGGCTGTTCAAGCAGCAGATTGAGGCATTCAAACAACTATTGGCCAAGGCGGGGCCAGACGAAAAACAGATGAAGGATATCGACTACCTGCTGGCCTTGGGCGAGTGTTTCTGCCTGGTGGTTTATGGTCAGTTGATATTGGAAAACGCACCTTACATGGATGTTGATGAAAAGATGCTGGACCAGATTTTTGATTTCATGATCAGGGATATGTCAGCAGGCGCACTGGGCATTTACTGCAAGACCAGCAGCCATTCCGAGCAAAAGCGACTGGCAATGGAGATCATACGGGCGCCGGTGCCGGACAGCGGACGCTTTGATGAAATCTGGCAAAACCATGTCTTTGCGCTTAAAGGGGTCTACAACACGGGGTTGTAAGAAGGAAATCCGGTCAGCCTGGCTTCTGAGCGGCCCCGCTTTTATCATGGGAAAAGCCGCTCAAAGGTCTTTTCGTTGCGCGCATCCCGCTGTTTTCCTAATCAGTGACAACTGCAACCCGCAGGGCATCCAGCCGGATATGCGCCAGATCGATATAGTGTTGCAGGTCTATGATTTCAGCCTCGAGATAATCAATTTCTTCCTGACGGATATTGGGGTTGATATCAGAGAGTGCCCTGAGACGTTCCAGTTCAGAGGTCTGCAGGCCCTGCATTTGATCTCTCGCCGCATCGATGATCGATTTTTCCTGCGCGGCAGCCAATTGCTCTGCCTGTTCAATCATGGTGACGACCTGTGCCCGCGTATGACGGATAAAATCCTGGGCGTTATGCCGGCGCACCCTTTTTGCAAGTTTTCTGAAATGGTTTTCAGTGAGAATCTGGCTGAGGTCATTTTTCTTGCTGTCAACCACGATGCGAATGGTGGTCAGAGGCAGGTAACGCTGCAGTTGCAGTGCTGCCGGCGCCTGGGTGCTTATCGTGAAAATCGCCTCCAGCAAGATGGCGCCATTTTTGAAGGGAGGTAATCTCATGGTGCAAAAGGCCGTATTGCCAAAATCACCGCTAAGCACCATGTCCATGGCGCCCGTTACCATCGGGTGTTCCCAGGTCAAGTACTGGAATTCCTCGCGCCCAAGTGCAACTTCACGGCGGTAGGTTGCCGTCACGCCGTCCTCGGGCAACGCAGGGAAACTGTGTCCAAGCATGTGCTCACCGGGTTGCAAAATAACACTGCTCGCACTGTGATGCTCCTGGTCAACGCCGAATTGATCAAAGACATTTTCCATGTATGCCGAAAGCACATGGTGCTGTTCATGCTCGTGCAGATCGGCAATGATCTGGTCGGCCTTTCCTCTGTCAAATGAGTTCAGCTCAAGCAGGTGATCCCTGCCTGAGTGCAATTTCTCCAGAAGTAATTGCGAACTTTCCCGGGTTTTCTTCAACAGCTCATCGAAATCAGGGTGATTGTTCGGGTCCAGCATGCAGCTTTTCAATTGAGCTTCGAATTTTCGAAACTGTGTATGACCAATCGCGCATGTGCTTTCAAAGGCATTGATGCCCTCGTGGTACCAGCGCAGCAACACCTGCTGGGCACTGTCCTGAAAATAGGGCACGTGCAGCAGAATGTCGTTTCGCTGTCCTATACGGTCGAGACGGCCGATTCGTTGTTCCAGCAGGTCCGGATCAAGGGGTATGTCAAACAATACCAACTGATGGGTAAACTGGAAATTCCTGCCTTCGCTGCCAATTTCCGAACATACCAGTACCTGCGCCCCCTGTTCCTGTTCGGCGAAATAGGCGGCCGCGCGATCACGCGCCACCAGCGACAGGCCTTCGTGAAATACGGCCGAATGGATGCCATGCTTCAGATTAAGGAACTGTTCCAGTTGCACCGCCGTATCGGCAAGGGCGCAGATGACCAGGATCTTTTGTCCACGCTGTTGCGTCATAAAATCGACCAACCAGGCAACGCGCGGGTCGGTTTTCAGCCAGGTCTCCCCCAACTGTAATTCCGGTGTCAGCAATGCCGCCAAACCCTGGGTGTCCGGCACATCGGCGACATTTCTGTCTTCCTGTAAATCCGGCGCCGGCAGGGGGTATGGCTTTAGTTCACGATTGGGGAATCCCTGCACTGAGGCACGTGTATTGCGAAACAACACCCGTCCTGTCCCATGCCGGTCGAGTAAATCGCTTACCACGTGGTCTATCAGCTTTTGCGGGTCGCCCTCGGTATGTTCAAATTCTGAATTTAGCGCTTCCAGTTCATGCGTGCCCATCACACCGGCCAGCCTGTTTTTGAAGTCGTCAGAAAAAAGCTTCTCCGCACCGTCGTCTGCCAGTAAATCCTGAACCAGTTGACTGATGGGTGCGTAAAGGTCTTCTTCATCACGGAATTTCTGGATATCAAAGTAACGCGCTGGGTCCAGCAGGCGCAGACGGGCAAAATGACCCTGCACACCCAATTGTTCCGGCGTAGCGGTCAGTAAAAGTAAACCACGCGTGTTTTGGGAAAGCTTCTCGATTGCCTGGTAGGCCGGGCTTGAATGTTGTTCTGTCCACTCGAGGTGGTGGGCTTCATCCACAACCAACAGATCCCAGCCGGCGCTACATGCCTGGTCCAGTCGTTCGCTATTTTCACTGAGAAAAGACAGTGTGCAAATAACCAGCTGTGCGCTTTCAAACGGATTTTCGTTTCCGGATTCAGTCAGGGCCTCGCAGCGCGCTTCATCCAGTATGGTAAAAAACAGGTTGAAGCGCCGTAGCATTTCCACCAGCCACTGGTGTACAAGGCTGTCGGGCAGGGCGATCAGAATACGGTTTGCCCGCCCGGTTATCAGTTGCTGATGAATAATCAAGCCGGCTTCAATGGTTTTGCCCAGGCCAACCTCATCCGCCAAAAGCACCCTGGGTGCATACCGGTCTGCCGCTTCATGCGCTATATACAACTGGTGGGGTAATAGCTGGATTCTCGGGCCCAACAAGCCCGCCACTGGAGACTGCTGCAGTCTTCGGTAGTGACTTAGCGTATCGAGGCGCAATTCGAAGGCACGGTTCTTGTCAATTTGGCCGGCAAAGAGGCGATCCTGCGGCTTGCTGAACTGCACAAAACTGTTGAGTTCAAGTTCTGGCAGCACGCTGAACTGGTCTTCGCCATCGGTTCCCAGGTAAATCAAACAACCGTTGTGCTCTTCGACCTCGGTAATCAGAAGGCTGTCACCATCGTTGTTGCTGACCCGTTGACCCACCTCGTAACGAACCCTGCTCAGGGGAGCATTATCGATTGCATAGGTGCGATTTTCACCGGCGGCCGGGAAACTCATGTAGACACGACGGTTGGCGACTTCCAGGACAATCCCAAGACCAAGTTCAGACTCGGTGTTACTGACCCAACGCTGACCGGCATGAAAGGAAAATACAGACACAAAATTCTCAACTAATGTTGTTGGCGGCGGATGGTAAGGGCTTATGAGCTCAGTGACAAGCCATTAAGCGGATCATGTCCTTACAAATGACATTCATATCTGCCGCCAAGTCTCTTTTCAGTGGTCCACGGGTTCTCTCGGCAGGTATTTTTTACCGCTGAACATGGCCGAGACAATACTGCCGTTGCCTGCGGTTTCGGTACGGATGACAGCGATGATATGCACCAGTATCAATAACCACAGTACGTATGCTCCATAGAGATGGATGGTGCCGACGGGTTTCTTGAAAGCCTGCAGCTGTGCCATTCTGTCAGGGTCGGTTCCGGTTTTGTCATAGGGCTTGATCTGTTCGGGGGGCATGTCCTGCGCGGCGACCCAGGCGGCGGCGAAATGGCCAAACGGAGGATAATAGATATCCGTCGCCGCGCGGGTCAGACCGGTTGCCATCATCACGGACATGAGCAGCAACATGACCAATACGGATAATCGGCCTTTCGGATTATGGCCAATAAAAGTTTGTGGCTGCCCCGTTTTTTCGGATTCGCTGTACGTGCGCAGCTCATTTTTGAAGTCCTTGCCGGGAAATAGTGTCGTCCAACGTGAATGATGGCCCCCAACAAAACCCACAACAAATCGGATCAGCAGGTTAATGGAAAAAACATAGCCGACAA
>JBFFWN010000234.1:0-5338 GCA_041570235.1 Lysobacterales bacterium
ACCCTCCTTCAACCAATAGCTAAGGCTATCAGTTTCAGTCCAGCCCGGCATCCAGTCACATCTGTTCTGCGTCACGATCCGGAATGCCGGTACGATTTACGGGTTAGCGCAAATTGAAGCGCCCGAGGAATGTTGTGCGAGAACGGCGAAGGACGGTTGTAAAGCAGCCGGGGACATGCCTGTCGGGGTTCCGGTTTCGCGGCCCTTCGGGCTGCCCTCGCATTCGAACCGTTCCGACGGGGCCGGCCTCACGGGACATCCTGTCCCGGTCGGCCTGAAATGTGCGTCCTGCACATTTCACCCCTTGAACGGCCCGCCTGCTCGGCGCTTCATAGTCACCCCGACAGGCATGTCCCCGGCTGCCCACCCCGGCATCCAGTCGCATCTCACGGATTGGCCCCAACAAGTTCAAAATACAATTTGCAGCTTATACCTTAACAGGCCCGGCTCAAATGCGGTTAGAATACGCGCTGACGTTAAATACAGAATTTATTGAGGAACTGGAATGATCCGAAAAAGCCTTCGAGTCCTTGCGGTAATGGTTGTTTTATTGCTGCTGGGCGCCTGTCAGTCGACCAAGGTCATCAGTGAATGGGATGCCGGCCGTGATGACATCAACAAGCGCGAGAGAATTGCCGTCGTGGCGATGATGCCCGAGTCATTGCAACGCCTGGCCGTTGAACAGGAAATTGTCAAGGTCATGCGTGAGGCGGGCAGAAATGCATTGGTTTCCAGCGATATACCGGGCCTTTCAGGTCGTTTGGCCAGGGAAACGGCAGAGCCGGCCTTGAAAGCGGCCAGCGTGGATGCTGTCGTCGTCGTTTTTATGACCTCCGGTGGTAAAGGTGAGCGGCTTGAGCGTGCCGATTACTATGCCGTCCAGGTGGATTCCGGGTTTTACAGCACCGGTTATGGCTGGTTTACACCGCAGTATGCCACCGTATATACCGTGGTCGAGGGTTCCGGGTTCTATGACCAGGAGAACTTCATCTACGTGGAGACCACCTATTTTGATATCGTCGAAGACCGCGCCAAGTGGAGCATGATCACAAAATCAAAAGACCTCGACCACAACGATACGGCAAAGGATATTTCCAGGAAAATCGTTAAGAAAATGAAGTCCACAGGCACCTTGTAGGGCCGGTTTTGCGATTTTGATGAGACAAGACCATCCTGAGCGCATCAAGCTGGAATCCGGCCTGGACCGTCTGGGCCTGGAAGTGACGCCCGGGATCATCGATCAGCTTTTGGCCTACATGGTTGAGCTGAAGGAATGGTCGGGCACCTACAACCTGGTTGCACCCAATGAACGCGGTTTCCTGCTGACCCGGCATGTGCTGGATTCCCTGTCCATCGCGAACTGGTTAAAACCGGGCAACCTGCTGGATATTGGCACGGGCGCGGGTTTACCGGGTTTACCGCTGGCCATCGTCAAGCCGACAATGCACGTTACCCTGCTGGACAGTGCCGGCAAGAAGATACGTTTTATCCGGCATGTAGGGCGCGCATTGAAGCTGGAAAACATTACACCGCTTAACCAGCGTGTTGAAGAACCGGTCAGCACCGGCCCATTTGCCAATATCACCTCGCGGGCGTTTGCATCGTTGGGACAATTTGCCGAGGCGGCAAGGGGCCTGGCCGAAAAGGACACTCAATTGATGGCGATGAAGGGTGCTTACCCCAGCCAGGAACTTGATGAGCTGCCCGATTGGGTCAATGTATTGTCAGTGGAAACTTTGACAGTGCCGTATTTACATGCTGAGCGACACCTTGTTTTAATGTCGGTCTGATACCAAACAACGAAACCAAGATATTTACATGGCAAGAATTATCGCAGTCGCCAATCAAAAAGGCGGTGTTGGAAAAACCACAACGGCAGTCAACCTGACATCTGCACTTGCAGATATGGGTAACACGACCCTGTTAATCGACCTGGACCCGCAGGGCAACGCCTCGGTTGGATGTGGCGTCAATGCACGGGCGCTGGAGATTTCAGCGCTGGAAGTGATGCAGGACGAATGTGATATTCCCGAGGCGATGATCAGGCTGGAAGAGCTGGGTTTTGACATCCTGCCTTCAAACAGCGACCTTACCGCCGCCGAGGTTTCCCTGTTGCAGGTCGAGGAACGTGAATACCGGCTCAGGAATGCGATTGAAAAGATCGCTCACCAGTACGCCTGGATCATTATCGATTGTCCACCGTCTTTGAATATGCTGACCCTGAATGCGCTGACTGCAGCCAATAGCGTGTTGATACCAATGCAGTGCGAATATTACGCCCTTGAGGGCCTGGCATCCTTGCTCGAAACCGTCGAACAGGTCCGCAACAGTGTTAACCAGGGTCTCGAGATCGAGGGCCTGTTACGCACCATGTTCGATAGCCGTAATAACCTGTCAGGTGCGGTTTCAGATCAGTTGCTGGAGCATTTTGGTGACAAGGTCTACCGCACCCTGATCCCAAGGAACGTCACCGTGGCCGAGGCCCCAAGCCACGGGTTGCCGGTTTTGAGGTATGCAAGGTCATCCCGCGGTGCGATCGCCTATTTGGGATTGGCGGGAGAGATGTTGAGAAGAAACCGGAAGAGACAAACCGACCAGCGGTGACGGGCGCAAGCTGAGTCGTTATCCCGCGGCCGCGAATAGCGGCACACGTGACCTCGCAAAGCTAAAACAGCGTCATCCGGACATCATTATTCACCACCAATCTGCTAAGCTTGCTAAAATTCATCGTTTGTTTGGGAAATTCATCAATGGCAGTAAAAAAGAACCCCCTCGGCCGTAACCTGAGTTCGATGCTCAGCAAGTCGACTTTGCAGCACGCAAAGGAGAATGCCGCCGAATATGCCGATCACGACACGCTGAAAAACCTGCCGCTTGACCTGATCAGCCCGGGACAATATCAACCGCGTTCGGTTTTTGACACTGAACGGCTGGAGGATTTGGCTAGTTCGATACGCAAGCAGGGTGTTATTCAACCGGTTGTGGTGCGGGCCAGGAAAGATGACAAGTATGAACTGATCGCCGGCGAACGCCGCTGGCGGGCAGCGCAGTTGGCTGGTATTGATGTGATCCCGGCCATTATTCGCAAGGTCCCGGATGAAATCGCCATTGCGATGGCGCTGGTTGAAAACATCCAGCGTGAAGACCTGAACCCGATCGAGGAAGCCACCGCCCTGAGGCGCCTCGTGGACGAGTTCCAGATGACCCACCAGGAAGCCGGCGACGCAGTCGGCCGTTCACGTTCAGCGGTATCCAATTTATTGCGTCTTCTCGAATTGTCGGAAGAAGTCCGTGAACTGGTCGACGCCAGGCACCTGGAAATGGGTCATGCCCGGGCGCTTCTAAGCCTCGATCCCAAACTTCAAGCCAAAGCTGCACGCGAAGTGGTTGCGAAGGGTCTTTCCGTGCGGGAGACCGAGCAACTGGTGAGACGCTATAAAAACCCGCCAAAACCCCAAAGCGCCTTCCGCGATCCGGATATCCAGCACCTCGAAGACCGCCTCGCAGAAAAACTGTGCGCAAAGGTTAAACTGAGTTACAACGGCAGGGGAAAAGGCAAAATGGTCATCGCCTACAATTCGGCAGATGAGCTGGACGGGATTTTGGAGCAATTGGGGTTGAGTTCGGATTAAAAAGACAGAAAAAACGATCCCCTGATCATCCAAATGCTTGATCAGGATCAAAGCCCCGTTGAACTGGCCCCGCTATCATCCAGTCTGAATCGAATCTAGCCAAAAAGGTAAGCATCATGGAAGGTTATCCTCATCATTATCTCGCCAAGGCAAGTGGCGGGGAAGAAGGTAGTGTGGTCGTCAGCGGCGAAGGTCTGCCTCCGCTGGAAACACAATCCCCTCCGCAGTTTGGCGGTCCCGAGGGTGTCTGGTCACCTGAAACCATGCTCTCGGCTGCGGTGGCAAACTGTTTTATACTGAGTTTTCGTGCTATCGCGCGTGCTTCGAAATTTGAATGGACATCACTGGATTGCGATGTCGAAGGCATTCTTGACCGGCCCGAGCGCTCCCTCTATTTCACGGCTTTCAACGTGCACGCTACCCTGAAGGTTCCCGATGACACCAAGCTTGAACTGGGTCAGCGCTTGCTGGAAAAGGCCGAGCAAATATGCCTGATCACGGCATCGCTGAAATCCGAGGTCGTTCTGACCACCGATATTCAGCTCGACTAAGAATCGTCACCCCGGGTCTGCGAATGGCAGAACCCGGGGCCCTCGGACGCTCGCACAGCGCCAACCCCGCACCATCCCTACTGACGCCATGCCACCTTGTGATAAGCTGCTCCGATGACAACCGTTGATGCAAATTCAATCAGCCGCGCATTACGTATTCAGTCGATAACAGCCATGTTACTGGCCGCCGGCCTGCTACTGATCGGGCCCCTGGCCGCCTATTCATCGCTGTTTGGCAGTCTCTCTGCTTTTATCCCCAACCTGGTCTTTGCCGTGCTCGTAGTTCCCAAGATAGGCCCTGACAGCGATGCTTTTTTGCGTACGGTTGTCATGGCGGAAGCGGTCAAGCTGCTCCTGATAGCGCTGATCTGCACACTGGTGCTTGTGTTCATCAAGCCACTGGCGCCCGGCTGGTTTTTTACCGGCATGGCCGTGGTCATTTTTAGTGCCCGCCTGGCGTTGCTGTCCAAAGCCTGATTTCATCCAGGGTATATTTGATCTACTTCTGTTTCACTTGAAGTCATTGCAAGGAGCCGGGGCGGGTAGTTACTGCCAGGACACGGACGGACACGTAGGTGGTCTCTGAAAGGCTTCGCGCCGCACATCCCTGTGCTCTATCGCGAAGTACCGTTCATCCTGAACATAACGGTCCTGGCAGTAACCACCCACCCCGGCTCTGACACAGTGTCGGCAGCGTCTAGCGAAACCATTGCTCCATCAGCAACCGCATAGCCGAGGGGGTGCAGTGTCTTCATTCAGGGCCGTGAGCGACAGGGATGTCGCGCCCGAGACCACACGGATGTGTTTATGGCGTGCCCTGAAGGAAGACACTGCACCCCCTTGGCGGTCCCGGCAGATTGCAAGTTGAAGTCCAGATGAAGCCAATGTCGTGCAATCCCGTGGTTTAACTTTACTTTATATGTGGGGTTTAGAGAAAGTGGGACAACAGTTCCTCTGATCGTTTCATGAAATCATATCTCGCCGGAGCGCGCCTCCTCTTGGTGTGTCCCAAAATGTTTTTGCAAAACCCACTTGACCCGTCTATAACTTCATACTCCAGAATAGGTTTTGGCGATGTTTTATCGTCGTTGTAAACCAAAAGGAGATATGAAATGAGTGATGTCATGAACAAGGCCAAATGGGTGGAGTTGTTTC
>JBFFWN010000235.1:0-5314 GCA_041570235.1 Lysobacterales bacterium
TACCAGGCCTTGGCAAAGGCCAGTTCGAACTCTTCCGGGTTTTCCTGGAATCGCTTGGCAATCTTCCTGTAGCTCGGATCGAACTTCAAAGAGAGGTCTGTTGTGAACATGATCGGAGCATGACGCTTGGTCGGATCGAAAGCATCCGGTACGAGCTTACTGGCGGCATCGGTATCGGGTATCCACTGGGTTGCGCCAGCCGGGCTCTTGGTTTTGACCCAGGTAAAGTTGAACAGGTTATCGAGGTATTGCGTGGTCCAGGCCACCGGGCTTGCGGTCCACGCACCTTCGAGTCCGCTGGTGATGGTGTCCTCAGCGTTGCCTTTTCCGCACTTGTTTTCCCAACCGAAACCCTGCGCTTCAATCTCTGCAGCTGCGGGCTCGGGGCCAACGCAATCTGCTGGTGATTTGGCGCCGTGAGCTTTACCGAAGGTGTGCCCGCCAGCGATCAGGGCCACGGTCTCCTCGTCGTTCATGGCCATACGGCCAAAGGTTTCGCGTATGTCCTTCGCGGCTGCCAGCGGATCGGGGTTGCCGTTTGGTCCTTCGGGATTCACGTAGATCAGGCCCATCTGCACGGCCGCAAGTGGGTTAGCCAGTTTGCGATCACCCTCGTAACGCTCGTCTGCCATGAACTCGGTCTCAGGACCCCAGTAAACCAGGTCAGCTTCCCAGTCATCCTCACGTCCACCGGCAAACCCAAAGGTCTTGAACCCCATGGACTCGAGAGAGACATTACCGGTCAGCACCATCAGGTCTGCCCAGGAAAGACTGCGGCCATATTTCTGCTTGACCGGCCACAGCAAACGCCGGGCCTTGTCGAGGTTTGCGTTGTCGGGCCAACTGTTGAGGGGCTCAAAGCGCTGTTGACCGCCGCCGGCGCCGCCACGTCCATCGGCGACCCGGTATGTACCTGCGCTATGCCAGGCCATCCGAATGAAGAAAGGACCGTAGTTGCCATAATCTGCAGGCCACCAGTCCTGCGATGTTGTCAGTACCTTCTCGATATCCTTCTTCACTGCATCGAGGTCAAGGCTCTTGAATGCTTCGGCATAGTCGAAGTCATCTCCCATCGGGTTTGACTCGACCCCATGCTGGCGAAGCGGGCTCAGGTTCAATTGTTCAGGCCACCAGAACTGGTTCGATTTCGGCTCGCCCTGTGCTTGCGCCGGGCCAGCTGAAAGCGTAACCGCAAAAGCGGCCAGCAAAGGTAAAATTTGTTTAGTCATTTTGACTACTCCTAGAAATATCTTGGTTAATAGCACTTAGTGACTTTATTAGACGACATGGTAAAGCATATATCCAATTGATAGATTTAATCATTCCAATTAACAAAAGCTATCAATCCGCATATATAAAGCCGTGCACGTCGTCCACACTGCTTACAGACGGTATATGACCCGCCTTTCTTTTATATATGGGTGATGACGGGCTTTTCTGCAACCAGCAAAACGTCGCCAATGGACCGCTCAAGAAAACCACCTTCGCAGTAACACAGGTAATATTCCCACATACGGATGAAGGTTTCCGGGTAGCCCAGCTTGCGAACATGATCTATCCTGGCGAAAAAGTTGTTGCGCCAATGACGTAGCGTGGTGGCGTAATGCAAACCGATATCATCGACCCTTGTAACGACCAAATCCGATACCCGTTTTATCGAATCGTTCATCGCAGCAACAGAAGGCAGGCAGCTTCCAGGGAAAATATATTGCTGAATGAAGTCGACATTCTTGCTGTACTGCTCAAAACGGTCATCCTCGATGGTGATGGCCTGGATCAGCATCCGGCCGCCGGGTTTCAATAACCCGGAACACTTCGCGAAATAGGTGTCATATTGCTCCGCACCGATGGCCTCGATCATTTCCAGTGAAACCAGCTTGTCGTACCTGCCCTCAAGGTCGCGGTAGTCCTTCATCAATATGGTAATCTGGTCCGACAGGCCGGCATCCTCTACCCGCTGTTTTGCCAGTTCGTACTGCTCAAGTGATATGGTCACCGTGGTGACCTTGCAGCCATACTCGCGTGCGGCATGTATGGCCAGTCCACCCCAGCCACTTCCGATTTCAACCAGTTCATCACCCTGTTTCAGGTTTAATCGCTGACATACCCGCTCAAGTCTCACCTGTTGGGCTCGTGCCAGTGAAATATCAGCCGGTTCAAAAATAGCGCATGAGTACATCATGCTTGGATCAAGCCACAGTGAAAAGAATTCATTGCCCAGATCGTAGTGTGCCGAAATATTGCGCCTGGCGCCCTGGCGGGTATTTCGATTAATCAGGTGGGACAATTTTCGCAATGGCTGGGCGAACAGGGTAAGGGGACCGCCTTCCATGCCATCCACTATTTCACGGTTACGGACCATCAACCTGACCAGGTTCACCAGGTTGTCGCAATCCCAGTAGCCCTGCATCCAGGCCTCACCGGCGCCGATCGAGCCATTAAAAGCAAGATCTCCGTAGAACCTCGGACTGTGAACCGTGATGGTCACCGTAAATTCGTCCGTGCCGGTATTCTGGCCAAAAACATGCTGTTCCTGACCTTCGACGATGATCAACCTGCCCCATGCCAGCTGTTTCAACTGCCCATCGAGTACCAGCTTGCGTGCAAGGCCATCCAAAAGGCCATTGCGCTCTGAGCGCCTGAGGTGTTGTTCGGATTTCAGGGATACTGCTTTCATGTTTTAGCTCTCTATAGCGGTTTTGTCATCAGCGGGTTTATTTTTATCAGGATGGTCATGCACCGGTGCACCCTTCAGCCACAGGCGCAGGGCCTGCCAGTGGATACGCAACATCACCCTGGCTGTCATAAAAGGGTAAGAAACCAGGATACGGGCCAGCGAACCCCCTGTGATTTCGGTTCGCTCGAGGTTAAGGCTGGCATCAAAAATCTTCTTACCTGAACGACTGTTTTGCATGAATACGGCCAAGCTCTCGCGGGGTGTGGAAAGCCGCCAGCGGTAATCAACATCCATCTGCATGAAAGGAGATACATGCATGACCTTTTCCGGTGTGACCTCCATATGCCCTCGAGCATCCGGCGGATTGGCAAGCACATACAAGGTCCTCTCGCCCCAGGGTGTGTTGTTCACCTCTGCAATAATGGCTTCAACGGAATTACCAGTCTCATCAAAACAGTAGTAGAAACTGACAGGGTTAAAACAATAGCCAAAGTAACTGAGGTTGGTTAACAGGCATATCCTGCCCCTTGGGCGAACACCGGTTTCCGATTCGACCTTATCCCTGACACACTCATCCAGTGGTTGACTTGCTTCCCCGAAGTGATCTTCCCTGCGAAACCTGGCCAATGCACGGCGTTTTACCGACCAGAACCAGCGTCCTTCAAAAACCTCATCCAGTTCGGCCAGGTCCAGGTACATCATGAACAACGAATAGCGGAACTCATGATCGACCGGATCCTGTCTCCGGTGACTAACCCATCCTTCGTAGATTGCACTTTTCATAAAGTGACCTTTTCCTGAAGTGATCGACAGCAGTCAGTGCGCTTAACACGCCATCCTCGTGAAAGCCATAGCGCCAGTAGGCACCACAATAATAGGTACGCCTGGGACCATTCAGTTCCTCGTGCCTGGCCTGCGCGTTCACCGCCTTTTGATCAAAAATGGGATGTGTATAGTCAATCGTGTTCAAAATACGATCCGGCTTGATAGCATCCCGGTTGTTCAATGTGACACAAAACTGCTCTGGTGCATCCAAACCCTGCAATATATTCATGTTATAGCTCAAGGTGACTCTTTTTTCCGGTCCGGAGGGCACGTGGTAATTCCATGCGGCCCAGGCCAGCTTTCGTTTTGGCATCATGCTGGTGTCAGTGTGCAAAACCGCCTGATTCGGCTGGTACCTGATCGCTCCCAGCACCTCAGTCTCCTCGTCACTGGGATCGGCCAGCATACGCAGGGCCTGATCGCTGTGACAGGCCAGGAACACCTGGTCAAACTCCTGGGGCTCTGAACCTTTAACCTTCACTTCGACATGGGTGGGAAACCTGCGGACCTGCTCTACCGGTGAATTCAAATGAATCCGGTCGCGATGACCCTCGACAAGCTTTTCAACGTAACGCGCTGAGCCGCCCTTGATGACCCGCCAAACCGGACGGTCATTGACACTCAAAAGACCATGGTTTTTGAAGAAGCGGACAAAAAAGGCTGCCGGCACATCACGCATGCCCTCGGGCTTGGATGACCAGATCGCGGCACCCATCGGGACGATGTAGTGCTCGATAAATTCCGATGAGTACTTTCCCGATTCAAGAAAATCACCGAGGCTGATTTGCGATAAGGCCGGCTCCAGCACAGACGGCGCCTCCTTCTCAAAACGCAGAACGTCACGAATCATCCTGTAAAAACCGGGGCGAAACAAATTTCTTCGCTGAGCGAACAGCGTATTAAGCGTGCTGCCCTTGTATTCCAGCGAGGCATTATCGTTACGCAGCGAAAAACTCATGTCACTGACCTGCGAGGCAACGCCCAGCTCTTTCAGCAACGCAATAAAATTGGGATAGGTCCAGTCGTTGAACACGATGAACCCGGTATCAACAGCGTATTGACGGCCGGCCAAAGAAACATCAATGGTATTGGTATGACCGCCAATGCGGTTATCGGCCTCGAAAACGGTGACATCGTGTTCCCGGTTCAGATGATACGCAGCGACGTTGCCGGCAATACCGGTGCCTACAATTGCGATTTTCATGGCTGGGCGCTCCCCTGTGCAATGTCATACAGACTTTCAGTTACCACTGCTGCGGCACCTTGCGTAGTTCGCTAATGTCATAACCGGCTTTAAGTATGAGTACTTCCATGGCCTTGTATGTCTCAGCCGGAATTTTCCAATCCCTGGCCATGACCCACACGTAATCACGCTTGTTTCTTCCGATCACGGTTAACTGATAGTTTTCATCCACGTATATGATCCGATAATCGGCCTTGATCGGCCAGATGAATTGCATGCCCCACTCGGCATTTGTCGTTTTATTGCGCACAAAACCACGCGGGTTGTAACGTTTTTCCTCTCCGCCAAACCCGCCTTCCCTGAAGGTAAAGGTTGTTGCAATACTGCCGTCAGAATCCAATTGGTAGGTTTCAACAGCGTTGTAGGCATCCTCTTCAATCGCGGTCGGAATGTTGGCGATCACATACCAGTCACCCATGAAGCGCTCCAGGTCCACATGATCGACGGTCTTTAGCGGTTCATGACTGCTACAGGCGCTGATCAGCAGGGCGGCCAGGCTGACAAACCATATACGAGATGAACAAGATCGGAATTTAGGGTTCATAGTTTTCACATCAAAGTAATTCATA
>JBFFWN010000236.1:0-5313 GCA_041570235.1 Lysobacterales bacterium
CAGTCCAGTGTCTCCGTGACACCTGTACCAAACCACCAGGTCACACCACATACGAACAGCGCAATACGGGTGAGCTTTTGCGGGCGTTCGAAAGCTGCATTGGCCAACTCCAATCGCCGGGAAGAGAAAAGGGCGCTTAAACTGATCAGCAGGCCACCCAGGGCGTTTCCGTTTAGCACGGCCAGGCCGGTATCTGAACGCCAACCATAATTCAGGAAAGCAGCGCCGCTTAACATGACCAACAGAGCACCCGCATACTTCGGCAATTCACGGCCCTGGCGAGTGCCGATCCAAACCAGGGCTGCACCCTCCAACGCCCAGGCCGCCGCGGTCCAGCGCGCATCAAGCGCCAGTGGAATGGTGATGGTTGCAAAGGCCACGGCAAGGGCGATAAAAGACTCCGTCAGCAGACGTGAGACTTCGAGCTTTTTGCGGTACAACCACAAAGCGATCAACACGTAGAACACCGCGACAACTGCGGCACTGATAGCGAGGCCATATTCAGTACCCTTCACCAGTGCGGCCTGCAGCGCGAATACAACAGCCGGTGTTCCAAAGACAAGTGTTCCGTCGACGACATCAATGCGCCCGGGGCGCTGGCGTAATGTGTAGAGGATGGCAATGGCCTGGTAAAAAAGGAAATGCATCAGCAGGAATGGCATGGTGCTCGCCATTAACGCGGGTTTGTAATACTGGTACCCCCATAAACTCGCAATTACGAAGGTGAATACAAACCCGACCAGGTTCAGTTCGCGCCAGGCCCGAAACCAGGAAATACCCAGGATGGCGCCATTAAGCACCAGGTAATAACTGAAAAGTGCGACATGACTGCCCTCGCCGGTGGAGGTCAGTACCGGCGCCAGGAAACCACCCACGATGCCGAATATGGCAAGTGTGCGCGAGTTTTGCAGCACCGCCAATGCACCGGTCAGAAAGGTCAGAACCACCAGTAAAACAAAGGCCAGGGTTGCGGGAAGCAATTGCCATAAACGAAACGCGGCGAATATGGTCAGAAAGAGTATGCCGATACCCCCGCCCTGTAAACTCAGTGCGTAGACACGCATTTTTCCCCGCAGGCGCCAACCGGTAATGACCAGGGTTGCACCGACGGCGGCGACGGCCAGCAGTCGAAACTCCAACGGAAACACAAGCAATTGACGGTCGATGGCATACTTGAGCAGAAACGAGACACCGAGAAAGGTCACGATGACGCCGATTTTGACCGGCACGTTTCCGCTGGAAAACCAGGCCAGCGTGGTTTTCAGGCCACGTTCCAGCAGCGACGGTATAACCGGTCCGCGTCCCGGTTCAGGCAGTTTTTCGGTTGGGGTATGATCCTGAAGAGAGCTTTCTGCGCTGGTCTCAGCACCTGTTTCTTCTACGGCAGGACTACTCGACAGGGTTTCCTCCGGTTCAAACTCAGACCAGGGCCGGCTGGTGGCGGGGGCAGCCCACCCCTGGCCTGGCTGGCGGGGTTCGGCAGGAGACTCCGGTTTGGTTTCGGGCGGTTCTAGTTCATACGACTGGCGACTTTTCCATTCCAGTTCCTTCAGGCGGCGCTCCAGTTGAATAATCCTGGCAAAGGCAAAACCAATTACCGCACCGACAACCGGGCCCAGCAGGTAATTGCCGACCGACTCGCCAACAAGCACACCGATGATAAACCCGATGAATGCGTATCCCACGCCCATGCTCATATGCCGGGTACAGATGCCGGTGTTGGAGCACTTTCTGACGCTTTTTTGCGATGGTCGTTATCAGAACGGGACAAGACTGTGTTCCTCCAAGCCTGCGCCTTCACCCAGATCATACTGGTTTGGCAGCCGAATACACAAGAAATGCGAAACATTTGTGAATGTTCAGGTGCCGGGATTGAAGTCGCCGAATGGCTTACCTCTCTCTATCCAATTCGTCTTCAAATATTTGTGAGCGTGTTTGTGTCGACGCCAATGCTTCACTGAAGGGAGTGTGCTCGATTTCGGATGCCTGCTCGCTGGTCATGCTTCGTATGGTGACATAAATCGCCAGCACCAGGTGAACCGCGCCGGTAAACAAAAACAGGTAGGCGGAACCACCATAGGTCATCATGGCCGAGGCGAGGAAGGGACCAGCGATAGCCCCAATTCCATACATCAATAGCAGGCCAGCAGAGACCATCACAAAAGTTCCGCTTTCAGCGCGGTCATTTGCATGCGCCACCGATATTGAATACACCGGAAAGGCAACTGCACCCCACATGGCGCCCAGTACTATCATGCCGGTTGACGAGAGCGTGTCCGACATGATCCACATGATCGTGCCGATAACAACCGCAACCAGCGAAATGGCTGCCAGCACAATACGCCGGTCCATGCGATCGGATATCCAGCCCAGTGGCCATTGACCTATCGCGCTGCCCAGCACCACCGCTGTCATAAAGTGGGCAGTCAGGGAAATATCTCCCAGTACCGCTACAGAAAATACCGGCGCGAGTGACCAGAATGAACCATTGGTAACGCCACAAGCCAGGCTTCCCAGCATTCCAACCGGCGAATTTTTATACAGGTAGCGAAAATTGAGCTTTGTATCTTCTATGGCCCGGGGATTTTCAGATTTTGAGAGCAGCACCGGAACTGCAGCCAATGACACCAGCACCGACGCCAGGGCAAACAGGTTCAAGATCAATGGATCGTAGAGGTTCAACATTTGTTGGCCGACAGCCAGAACGGTCATATTGATCAGTATGTAAGCTGAAAACACTGTTCCGCGGTTCTGGTTGGTTGATCGTTCGTTAAGCCAGCTTTCGATGACCAGGTAAAGCACGGCAAAACAAAAGCCGGTAAGAAAGCGCAGGGAACTCCATAACCAGGGATTGACCCACAGGCCATGAAAAATCGGAATTGCCGACGCGACCGCGGTCATTGCGGCAAAGACACGAACATGACCCGCGCCACGAATCAGCTCGGCGCCTTTCCAGCAACCAAATGTGAAGCCAAGAAAATAGCTGGCTCCCATCAGGCCAATGGAAATGGTTGAAAAGTCCTCCAAGGTCGCCCGAAGAGGTAACAGGATACCCTGCAGGCCCTGTCCGGTGAGTAGAATCGCCGTACCAAACAGCAGGGTGGCAACCGAAGCAATAGCCCCTCTCATCTATGGATTCACCAGCATTGCATCGGGCTCCTGAACTGCGGCAATGTTAAACCGCCATTTCGAAAAACAGTCCGGGCAGTATTTGGCATTTCCCGTGTGCAGGCAATATAAATGTCCAATTTCCGCAAACTTTCGGGTTGTGCGAAAGCCGTGACCCAGCTGTTCACTATTGGTACCGGTTTCGGGCAAACCGCTTAAGCTGGGCATGCCGATGTTAAAACCTTGCAGTCGGTTGAACCGGTTTCGTTGTACCATTAAGCCCATGAGACACCTCAACTACAATCACCTGCTTTACTTCAATACCGTTGCACGCGAAGGCAGTATTGCCAGTGCCGCCCAAACGCTTCATATCACGCCACAAACCATCAGTGGTCAACTGAAGCTGTTGGAAGAAACCATCGGCACACCTTTGTTTGACCGGGTGGGGCGTGGCCTTGTTTTGACTGAGACGGGTCTGGCGGTCAACCAGTATGCCGATGCCATTTTTTCACTGGGTGCTGAACTGTCACAATGGGTATCAAGAAAGGCTGAGGGTCCTTATACGAAGCTGATGGTGGGCGTCGTCAACTCCATTCCCAAGCTGGTTGCCCATGAAATACTGCACACGGCCCTGGCGCTGGAGCCACCGGTGCGAATGGTCTGTAAGGAGGACACCTTGCAGGTTTTACTTGCCGACCTGGCAGTGCATCAACTGGACCTGGTCCTGTCGGATCAGAAGATACCGATTGGCTTCAACGTCAAGGCCTTCAATCACCTTTTGGGTGAAAGTCCGATTTCTTTTTATGGCACAGAAAAGCTCGCTGCTCAATATGCGCCAGGGTTTCCGTTATCACTCGATGGGGCCCCCATGTTGTTCCCGATGAGGGGAAGTGCGTTACGCGGAAACCTGGACAGTTGGTTCGAACACCTTGGTATCACACCGGATATCATTGCCGAATTTGATGACAGCGCACTGCTCAAGGCCTTTGGTGAGTCCGGTTCGGGCGTTTTCCCGGCTCCGGGCGCTATCGGGCAACAGCTGCATGATACCTATAACTCCCGCCTGGTAGGCGACACGGGCTCTATTACAGAGTCTTATTACGCAATATCACCGGAGCGCGTTCTCAAGCAGCCAGCCATCATTCATATAACGGATTCTGCAAGGAAACGACTTTCCTCGATGGCCTGGAAGAGGCTGGTTTAAAGGCTCTCAAATATTCGATAATACCTGTTAATAGTATCGAATAATTCGACTGGATCGATCATGTGGTTTGGCTAGAATAAGCTTGTACATCAACCAGGAGAATTGATTATGTCGACGATTATTCATACTCAAAACTTTCCCATGACCGACGCGATTCGGGCACACCTGGTCAAGCGTATGACCCATGCACTCCGGCCGTTTGAGTCGCGCATCAGCGTGGTGGAAGTATTTTTCAAAGAGCTTGACGGGTCATCCAGAAACGGCGCGGAAAAAAATGTGCTGATGAAAATCCAGCTTAATGGCCAGAGGCCATTGGTGGTTGAACACGCATCGGATGATTTGTACCTTGCCATTACTATAGCTGCCAGACGTGCAAAGCGGGTTATCAAGCGCGCGCTCAGGCGGGAGCAGCGTTTTGAACGGCGCAAACTTCGACAGGAGACTTATGACCTGAATGCGGGTATGGCGGGCATGGCGGGTATTGGGAGGTAACCCCGCATATTTCGTGGTCGATACAGTGCCACCAGGCACGCTAACCAGGCACGCTGTTTAACGTGTCGAATTTATCCGTCGATGATGCTGTTGCGATATGGGTTGGCGGTGTCCTGGGGCTTCACTTGCACCCTTAAGCCGAAACCGGGGTATGAAGCCCCGGTTGCCAGTTAATTTGTAACTTTCAGGCGTTGTTGGGTCCCCTGCCAGAGAGGACCCGGTTGAAACTGCGACCGGCAACTGCGTCATTGTCAATGACCAGTGCTTGTAATTTGGTGTTCATGATTTTCTCTCGCTTTCAGTGCGTATTTCTTTTCCTTCACTACGTATGACGCAATATGCGTGCCGCCCTGGTAGGGAGAAAACGTTACGAAAGCATGGTTGATCAAATTTTCCATACTCAGGCGTATTGAGGTAAAATCAACGGATGGTTTTCATTCCCCGATGGAGTACATGAAATGCGAGACGTTGTCATAGCAAGTTACGTTCGATCCGCCCAATCCCGTTGC
>JBFFWN010000237.1:0-5293 GCA_041570235.1 Lysobacterales bacterium
AGAAAAAAACAAAAGCTAAAACATTTCCTATTGTTGGCATGTTAGTTGCATCTATACAGGGTGAAAATGTAAAGAGGTGATTTTATGAACGACAAAGCCAACATTCTCATTGTAGATGATGAAGAAGTGGTCCGCCTCAGTCATGTGAGAAGCCTTGAGCACAGCGGTTGCAATACGCTGGCTGCCGAAGGTGGAAGGGCCGCAATTCAGGTCATGGAACAAAATCCAGCGGATGTCATATTGCTTGACCTGCTCATGCCGGACCTGAATGGAATGGATGTTTTGAAAATCATCAAAGAGCGCTGGCCAGACAGTCAAGTGGTGGTAATCACCGGTTATCCGAGTGTCGAATCCGCCAAGCAGGCAGTCCGCCTGGGAGCCTATGACTACCTGGCAAAACCGGTAGCGCCCGATGACGTCATAAGAGCTACAACAAGTGCTATCACCCAAAAACGCTGGTCGTTGAGAAGCGATAAAAGTGAGCCGCGGGACACAGAGTATCTAGCGCAAATGCGCAAAAACGAATTTGTTATTAATTGATAGAAAAGAGGATAGAGATATGAACGCCAACTTGAAAGTACTCGTCATTGACGATGATGAAGTGGTCGGCCGCAGTTTCGATCGGGTTTTATCCAACAAGGGGTATGACGTCAGCACCGTACTCAATGGTAAAGATGCCTTAAGTACCATTGAAGAAAACAATTACGATGTCGTATTCACCGATATCAAAATGCCGGGTATGGACGGCCTCGAGGTAACTGAGCGAATCAAGGCGCGTTGCCCCTGGACGCCGGTGGTCGTGATCACCGGATACGGCACACAGGACAACGAGGAAAAGGCTTCTGTATTGGGCGCCAATGGTTTTGTGCGTAAACCGCTTACCCCGGAAATGATTGAAAGCATAACGCTCAAAGCCGTTAATGACTCAGTTACCGAGAAAAAACCGGCACCCGAACAGGAGTTCGTTGCCCCGGTACCCGAACCGGAAGTCGTTGCCGAAGCAGAAGTGATACAGAGCGAAGCGGTAAAAAGCGAAGAGCTGGCGAAGCCACGTCGTAACAGCAGGATCAAGAATGTCGCGTTATTTTTTGCTTCTCCGTTCATCGCGCTCGGCTATGTCATTGCATTGCCGTTTGTCGGATTTTACATGTTCGCAAAATTGGGTTACGAGGCTTATTCCAGGAAACAGCCTTCCAAATAACACAATTTTATTTCGACAAAGCCGGGGCGCTTAAGGGTTCCGGTTTTTCGGCAAAAGCCCACCGAAGGAGAGTTAACATGATGGTCGGGAGTCTGGTTGGCAGTTTGGCAGAAGGGTTCAAGATTAAGCTGCCCGTTCTTATGGTTTTTATCGGTTGCATGGTTTTGAGCAACGAATTGCTTTCACAGGATACTGCTGATGTTGAAGCATCAGCGGCCCAAGTGCCCGTTTCAGCAACTGGTTCACAGCCTGGTGGGGAGCAAACCTCAGTTGATGTCACGTCGAGGCATGAGGAAGTCCTAAAATCAAATAACAAATGCTTGAGGTGCCACAAACGGGAAAAAACCAAGCTAATGGAAAATGGCGAGGAAATGTCCTTGCAGGTGCATGGGGAAAGCTACATCAATTCAGCACATGGTCAGATACTTTGCACCAGCTGCCATGAATCGATCGGTAATAGAAAGCACCCATCCAGCTCGACCAATATCACGGTCAATAATCAACGCGATTACTCGCTCGAGTTAAATGAATCCTGCCGTCAATGTCATCGCACAAAATATACGGAATATAAAGGCAGTATTCATGCGGCGCTGATCGCCCAGGGTAATACCAAGGCGCCACTGTGTTCCGACTGTCACAATGCGCATGCCGTTGAATCGATGGCCGATTACCAGGCAGAAACCGGGCAGCCATGCAGTCGGTGTCACGTGAATATCTTTAATGCTTATGCATCCAGTGTGCATGGGCAGGCCAGGATGAATGGAAACACCATCCGTGATTCCCACATCCAGTCCCCTATTTGCTCTGATTGTCATAAGTCCCACCAGGTGACAGCATTGGCCATCGGTGATGTATTGCGCACAACCTGCATCAATTGTCACGAGAACGTTACGTTGTTGCACAGTCAGTGGTTGCCCAACTCGGGCACACACCTCGATATCGTTTCCTGTGCTGTCTGTCACGCACCGTTTGCCAAGCGCAGATATGACCTTCATCTCTTTGACAATCAGACCCAGGAGCCGGTTGAAGGCAATGAGTTGCTGCAGGAACAACTGCAGGCAATCGTTGATGAAGGTGTCCCGGGCGATCCGATGGAAATCTGGAAGTCGAGAGGGGGAATCGAGCGGGAGGTTACGGACATTTCATTGCGTTCCCGCATGGAAGTGATGTCGGGTATCGCCGCGCACCAGATTGCGAACAAGAGTTTTGCGGTAAGAACCTGCGACAGTTGCCATGAGCCGAATTCGAGGCAAAGCCAGAATGTCACGGTATCTTTCACCCAGGCGGATGGCAGAAGACAGAGCGTTGAAGCGGACCGGGAGATCCTCAGCACCATCATGCCGGTCAATTCGATCAGTGATTTCTATGCGCTGGGCGGAAACCCCAACAAATTCCTTGATTATTTATTACTACTTGCTCTGTTTGCCGGGGTCGCTATCCCGATCGCCCATTTTTCAATGGGCAGATTTATCAGAGAAAAGAAAGCGAAAGGAGAAGAGTGATGTCAACGCTTACCGAAGCACAAAAACAATCTTCTGCGATGTCAAACGTGCAGGAAAAAAAATTGTATATCAACCCGTTGCCGGTAAGAGTCTGGCATTGGATCAACGCCCTGGGTTTCGTGATCCTGATCCTGACCGGAGTACAGATCCGTTATCCCGGGCTATTCAACATCATGACATTTGAAACAGCCGTAAAGACCCACAACTGGGTCGCCTTTACGGTCATTGGCAATTACTTTTTCTATCTCGCATTCTATCTTTTTTCAGACAAGATCACCGTCTATCAACCCGAGCTGAACGTAAAGAAATTCTTTGACAAGGCCTTCAGGCAAATACTGTATTACAGCTACGGAATTTTCAGGGGCGAGGAAAAACCGCACAAGGTTTTACCCCACGATAAGTTCAACCCCCTGCAGAGCATTACCTATCAGATCGTTATCCTGCTGTTGATGCCCATCCAGATGGCGACCGGCATCATGATGTGGGACGTCAAGCGATTCGCAGTGCCTATCGAGATGCTCGGTGGCATACGGAATGTCGACACGGTCCATGTGCTCATTTTCATTTTCTTCGTGTCATTCACGATGGTGCATGCCTACATGGGCGCCCTGGGTCACACACCTTCGGCGCATTTCAAGGAAATGTTCACCGGTTACGAAGAAGACTGAAAGAATTTCAGGTCAAGCCCTTTCCCGCCCTTGACAGTTGCCTCTTTCTTGTAGAGGGCGGGGATTTTTAAAGCCAGGGCATCCTGTTTTGATGGCAACGGCGGCTTTATGACCGGCCGGCAAAGAGGCGAACGGAATTTTGATTTCTCGATTGGTAAAGATCGACAGGACAAAAAAATGTTTACAAAAAAACTTCTGACCATACTGACACTGATTTTAACGGTAACTGCCGGTTCGACTGTTTTTGCGGCCGCCAAGAATCCACCAACGGTGGATTCGCCGACCGTCACCAATATCGGCGCCACGACCGCAACACTGGGTGGAACGGTGACCAGTGATGGTGGTCAGGCTCTTTCGGGACGCGGCGTGGTATGGCATACCTCATCCCCGGCGGAGTCTGGTGGAACGGTGGTCATAGAAGGTGGCACCTCAGTAAGCACATTCACTGTGCCGGTCACCGGCCTGCCGCAGGGAACGCTGATCTATTTCAAGGCCTATGCAACCAACCCAAGGGCCACCAGCTACAGTGCTGAGTCCTCCTTCACCACTACCTCCTCGGCCGGACCGCCGGTGCTTGATACCTCGACCCTTGCATCGCTTGCCGCGGTCACTTCATCCAGCGCCACGCTGGGTGGTTTTATCAGCAGCGACGGTAACGACCCGAGCGGCATTACGCAGCGCGGCACGGTATGGGGCCTGGCGCCGTCACCCGCCGGCAACGCATTGGCGGAAGGCGGTGCAGCCACCGGCAGTTTCTCGCATTTGCGCTCCGGCCTGAATTCGGGCGCATTGATTTATTTTCGCTCCTATGCAACCAATGATTCCGGCACCTCGTATGGTCCGGATAATTCGTTCCACAGCGAACCCGCCGGCTCGCCTGCCTCGGCGACCATTGATAACGTGGGCGATACCAGTTTCCGTATCAACTGGCCGTCAAATCCCGGCGGCAGTGGCGATGGCGCCCTCGTAGTGGTCAGTACAAACCCGATCACGGCCACACCGGCCGATGGCACGGAGCACTCATTCAATAGTACCTTTGCCACAGGTGGAACCGATATCGGCAGTTCCGAGTATGTCGTCTACCGTGGCGCCGGCGCCAACAGCGTCACGGTTGATGGGCTCACGCCGTCGACTGGCTACAACGTGGCCGTGTTCTACTCGGCGGGTTTAGGCAGCGGCCAAACCGGTATCAACTACCGTGAAGAGGCTCCGGCAAGCAACAGTCAGACTACCAATACGCCGGCGGTGCCACCAACGGTGACTTCGCCCACCGTGAGCACGATCACCACCACCACTGCGGTGCTGGGCGGCAACGTTACGGACAATGGCGGCGCCCCGGTCAGTGACCGCGGTATCGTCTGGAACACCTCCTCGCCGCCGGAAAGCGGCGGCACGATAGTCTCAGAAGGCCTGGGATCCGGGCTCTTTACGCAACTGGTGAACTCCCTGCCACCCGGCACCCTGGTTTACTTCAAGGCGTATGCAAGTAACTCGGCGGGAACCTCCTACTCTTCAGAAAGTTCCTTTACTACACTGGTCGCGTTGCCGACGGTCACAGTGATCGCGGCTTCTTCGATTACCTCAACCTCGGCGGTTATGGGCGGTATTGTCACCAATGATGGTGGTGGCACCGTCAGTGACCGCGGAACGGTTTGGGGTACTTCGCCAGCGCCGACGGGAAATGCCTTGACGGAAGGGTCCGGAACGGGCAGCTTCAGCCATCTGAGAAGCGGGCTGCCGGCGGGTGTGACGGTGTATTTTCGCGCCTATGCGACCAACGAGACGGGCACGGCTTATTCCTCAGACAGTTCGTTTATACCTTCGGAACCCCCGGTGCTATCGGCACCGACGGTTAGTAACATCACCTATTTCTCAGCCGTGCTGGGCGGCACCATCGACAGTGACGGCGGCAACCCGATCCT
>JBFFWN010000238.1:0-5283 GCA_041570235.1 Lysobacterales bacterium
CTTATCCGGATGTTCATCCAGTAGCTGTTGCACCAGTTCCGGAAGAATTGCCTCACCTTCAATCACATAATCAACATCTGAGCTAAGAACACTCTCACACGTTGCCTTCAGAAAACTCCAGATTCTCCTGGCAATATCGTCGGGGAACAGCCTGTCATGAATCCCGAATTCAGGAGCGCCATTGGTAAACCCCATCATCAGCCAGTCTGTTGACATATAGGGTATGTTTCTTTGCTCCAGGAGCTTTTGTGCGATGATCGTTTTTCCGGATCTGGACGCTCCACTAACCAGGTAAAGCATTATTTATCGCCTCCCAAAACCACTGACCAGTAATTCGCCCAGCGAGATGGCGCCATAAGCCCGGACCATCAGCCAGCAGGAAACCATGCCGCGCTCATCGGGAAACTCAAGGCGTTTGCCAGTTATATCCACCAGGAACGGGCTAAGAATACCGTAATCGAAGAGCCGGGTCAGACAGAAATTGCCTAAAAGGCTTATCGCCACCCAATTTGATTCAGAGTGTGATATTTTTTGATATCAAATGCGTGGTCGCGCAGCGACGAATGAATCGTAAAAAGGTAAATAATATGAAACCTCTGAAATCAGTTCTGACGATAATGACCCTGCTGACCTTTTCAGGCACGGCCTGGTCGATTGACATGAGTGAAGAAGAAATGAACCAGGCGGCCGGCAATTACGCAAAATACTGCGCACTGTGTCACGGCCCCGACCGTGAAGGTCATGTCAATGATCATGCCCCGTCGCTGCGCTCCGAGTCACTGATGAAAACCGGTTTCCCGCATCACATCTACCTGACCGTCTCTTATGGCCGCATAGGCACGCCGATGGCCGGTTTTGTCGATGAGGTGGGCGGACCCATGAGCAGGGAAGAAATCATCCAGATGCTTTATTGGATCAGGGAGAAATCCGGCGTGACAGAACAGATCGACTTTGATTCAGAGCCTGTCAGCGGTGATGTGCAACTGGGCGCACAGCTCTATGCCCGGGAGTGCGCGGAATGTCACGGTAAGGAAGGCGAGGGCGTTACCGGCACCGCCCTGGGCAACTCCGCCATGCTGTCATTAACCGAGGACAAGTTCATCCGTTACGCGATTGAACACGGACGCGACGGAACGGACATGAAGGCTTTTGGGGAAAAACTCAGCGCGAAAGAAATCGACGCATTGACGGCCTTTATTCGAAGCCGCGCCACCGGTTGGTCGGTGGTAAAGCCCGTCTATCGTGCGCCGCCACCTGTGGATGAATATGTGATCAACCCGCAAGCCGATGCGCCGCAGTTTGATTTAAAGGATGACCTCTACGTGATGTCTGCCGACCTGCACAAGGCTTTACAGGAAAAACGCCGCATGGTGATCCTCGATACACGCTCCCTGTCTTATTGGCAAATGGTCAATATCGAGGGTTCGGTGCCCATGCCATACTACTATGAGTTTGGTGAATTTGATCAACTCGCCGCAGACCTGCCGCAGGACGGCACCTGGATTGTGACCTACTGTGAATGTCCCCGCGCGGCAGCTGAATCGGTCAACAAAAAGCTCAAAGCCAGGGGCTTTAAAAACACGGCGGTGTTGTGGGAAGGCATCCAGGGATGGGTTGGGCTCGGATACCCGGTTTTCCGTGGAGAGACAACAATGGTCGAGGTAAATAAATTGCCCTGAACGCCAGACCGGTATCAGCCAATGGCTGGTTATGCCATGAGGCGCCATGCACTGCCGGTTTTGTAACCATTTACCGGATTCAGGTACACAAGGGTGACATTGGCTTGTCATTTCTTTAGTATTGACCACCCCTATGGTGCACTCAAGCGAAGCAAAACTCTATATTCTGTTGATCAGTATCCACGGACTTATTCGGGGCAAAGACCTCGAACTGGGCCGTGATGCCGATACCGGTGGACAAACCCTTTACGTGGTTGACCTGGCTCGCGCCCTGGGCGAGAGGCCGGAGGTCGAGCGTGTCGATCTGGTTACACGGCGGATTGACGACCCCAATATCAGTGATGACTATGCACAGCGTACCGAGCAGATCGCCGACAAGGTGCGCATCGTTCGCATCGATGCCGGGCCTGATGAGTACATCGCCAAGGAGCAACTTTGGTCTCACCTCGATAGTTTCAGTGACAACCTGGTGACCTGGGTAAAAGCACAACCCCGTTTGCCTGATATCATACATAGTCATTATGCCGATGCCGGTTACGTCGGTGTCCGGTTGGCCAACCTGGCCGGAGTGCCATTGGTTCATACGGGCCACTCGCTCGGGCGCGACAAACGCAAACGGCTGCTGGCCAAGGGTCTGTCGGCTGAGGAAATTGAAAATACCTATAACATGAGCCGCCGCATCCACGCGGAGGAAGAACTGCTGGCCAATGCCCGCCTCGTTATCACCAGCACTCGCAACGAAATAGAATCACAGTACGGTCTTTACAATTATTATGATCCTGATTGCATGGCGGTAATTCCGCCCGGTACCGATCTTAATATGTTCCATCCGCCCGGTAATAACGAGACCTTTGATTACCAGGACCGATTGAGATGCTTTCTCACCCAGCCCGACAAACCAATGGTGCTCGCCATCTCGCGGCCGGATGAGCGCAAAAACATATCTGTTTTGCTTGATGCTTTTGGTCAATCCGAGGCATTGCGCGAGGCAGCCAACCTGCTGATTATTGCCGGTAACCGACATGATATCCGCGATCTCGAGGATGGCGCGCGCGCGGTACTTACCGAATTGTTGCTGTTGATTGACAGTTATGATCTGTACGGGCGGGTGGCGATACCCAAGGCGCATGGCCCCGGTGAAATTTCGATGGTGTACCGTGCTGTTTCAGCAGCCGGAGGCGTGTTTGTTAATCCGGCGCTGACGGAACCCTTTGGGCTGACGCTGCTGGAGGCGGCCGCCAGTGGACTGCCACTGGTGGCTACCGAAAATGGCGGTCCGGTGGATATTATTTCCAATTGCAATAACGGTATGCTGGTCGATCCCCTGGATGCCGATGCCATCGGTAAAGCATTGCTGCATTTCCTGCAAAGCAAAGAAGCCTGGACCGAGGCATCACAAAATGGTCTGGAAGGTGTCAACCGGAACTATACCTGGAAGGCCCATAGCCGGATGTACATCGAAAAGATCATGCAACTGCCTGGTCTGCCTGCAAAACGACCACCCGAGTGGTCCAAGTTGAAGGTGGCGGGGTATCGTGACCGGGCCATTTTCAGCGATCTAGATCATACCCTGATGCACAGATCAGATGCATTGCAGGCGTTCATCGAGACGATCAAGGCAAACAAAAAGAAGGTTTCCTTTGGCATTGCCACCGGACGCCGGATAGATTCCGCCCTGGCTGTCATCAAGAAATATGGGATTCCTTCTCCCGATGTACTGATCAGCAGCCTGGGTACACGCATTCATTATGGTTCTGATTTGACCGAGGACAGTTACTGGGCCAATCATGTAGACCATGACTGGAACCGCGACCGGGTGCGGAGGCTGCTGGATGAATTGCCCGGTCTTGAGCGGCAATCGCGTGCCGAGCAGAGCAAATTCAAGATTTCCTATTTCTATGATCCGGCAAAAGCACCTCCGCTGGAGGACATCATCCAGTTACTGCACCAGCACGAGCTGACCGCCAATGTATTGATTTCTTTCGGCCAGTACCTGGATGCCATTCCGTCACGGGCGTCCCTGGGGCAGGCCCTGCGCTATACCGCGCTGCGTCTTGGTATGCCGTTGGAACACATCCTGGTTGCGGGTGGTTCAGGAAATGATGAAGACATGATCCGCGGCAATACCCTGGGCGTCGTGACCGCCAACCGCAAGGATGAGGAACTCTCGGGCCTGGTGGATCTTGATCGTATTTATTTCTCGGAGCAACCCCATGCGGCGGGTCTGCTCGAGGCAATAGAGCATTATGATTTTTTCAACAGCTGTCAGGTTAAAGATACGTGACCTTGTCCCGTCTGTTGATCTGCACCGACCTCGACCGCACGCTGATTCCCAATGGGCCGCAGCCGCAATCCCCGCAGGCGCGCAATTACCTGGAAAGGCTCGTCAGCAGACCCGAAGTGACACTGGTGTTTGTCAGTGGCCGGCACCGGGCCCTGGTGGAGGAGGCCATTGCCAGCTATGAATTGCCGGTTCCGGATTTTGTCATCGGCGATGTCGGCACAACCATCTACCGGGTTGGATCATCGCATGCATGGTCACGGGTGGAATCATGGGAAAGCCGGATAGCACATGACTGGGCCATGCAATCGTCCGCCGACCTGATGAATGTATTGAGTGATATCAACCTGTTAAAGCCACAGGAGCGCGACCGGCAGAACCGCCTGAAGCTGAGCTACTACGTTCCGCTTGAAGTGGAAACCGATCAGCTGTCAGGCCTGATCCAGCAGCGTTTGCAAGCCTTAGGCGTAGCAGCGCGCCTGGTCTGGAGTGAAGATGATATCGAACACAAGGGTCTGCTGGACATACTCCCGCTGAATGCTTCAAAACTGCATGCCATTGAAGCCTTGATGGAGCAGCAGGAGTTTGACCTCGATAACACCATATTCTGCGGCGACAGCGGTAATGATATGGAGGTCCTGGTCAGCCCGATACCGGCAGTGCTGGTTGCCAACGGCCGGGCAAAGGTAAAGGCCGGTGCGATTGAAATGTCGCGACAGGCCGGCACGGAAAAGCAACTGTATGTGGCCTCTGGCAACTTTTTGAACATGAACGGCAATTACGCAGCCGGAATGCTCGAAGGCATCGCGCATTTTTACCCCGAAACCCGTGATTGGTTTCAGCAAGCGGCCGTTCCAGACAACAGGATAACTTGATGAAAAGCCAGCCATGTATTTTTGGTGAAGTATTGTTCGACCATTTTCCCAATGGTGGCCGTGTGCTGGGTGGCGCACCTTTCAACGTGGCCTGGCACTTGCAGGCCTTCGGCGAGGCGCCAATGTTCATCAGCCGTGTGGGTGTGGATGCAGATGGTGATGCGATCCTGGAAGGGATGTCCGATTGGGGCATGAGCATGGCGGGTATGCAGACCGATGCACAATTTCCGACCGGGCGTGTGCAGGTGGCGATTGAGGATGGTGAGCCGAATTACGATATTGTCCGTCCGGCTGCCTGGGATGCCATCGAGCCACCCAAGGCAGTTCCAGAAATGGCATTGCTTTATCATGGCAGCCTTGCCTTACGTGAAGAAAAGTCCCGGCAGGCCTGTCAGCACTTACGGGATGCCGGTCCGTCGCTGGTTTTTATCGATGTCAATTTGCGTTC
>JBFFWN010000239.1:0-5208 GCA_041570235.1 Lysobacterales bacterium
GGGGACCAGACTCCATTGTGCTTTGCCACGATCCCAGCCAAACCCTGGTAAAAGTCACCGGCCATCGTATATAACTCATCCAGGGCAACCAATGGCATGCTTACGTGGTTGTACACCAGTTTTTTGCCACCCGAGATATTCGGTAAATTAAGGGTCGTTTCCCTGACGGCATCCAGCCCCCCAACATGTGTGATCATGGTAGAGGGATTCAGACTGCCCTGCTCCATCATTTTCAGCGATTCGAGCATGTCATCGGTATTACCGCCACTGGTGCCCACGACGTGTGTGGCCGCGTAATGCACATTGAAAAAGTTAAACTCGGCTAAAAACCCGGAATCCGTCGGTCCGGCGAAGAAATTAAGACAACCGTCAAAACCCAGTAAGCTGTCAGCCTGTTCCACCAGCGTTCTGTTGGGCACAAAAACAAAGACATCGTTGAATCCCTTGCCATCGGGCGTGAGTGAACGCAGGTAGTCCACATCCTTGTCTTTCTCGGACGTGTTGACGTATATAAGCTCAATGCCATTTTCCCTGGCTTCTTCTACCGTGTAGATAGCCGCGGCCCGCTTGAGACGGGCAGCGTTCGTACCGGTGACTACCAGCAAACCGGGTTTTCGATCACAGTGAATGGCGTAATCAATTGCACCCAGGCCCATGGGACCAACACCCGCAAGCAATGCCATGGCGCCACCTTCGACGATGCCCATTTCGTGTTCATAACTGCCTGGCCTGGTGTGGTAACTGGCGTGAAAACTGCCGACGATGCATGACATCGGCTCCGCCAGCGACCCATGGTAAAACGCATCACCGTTGAAGGGCAGCAGACAATTCTGCTCCATCACCTCGGAAGGAATGATGGCATACTGGGAATCACCACCGATATGACGATATGAATAACCCGGTGCTGATAATATTCCGACCGGTCCGTCGTCATAGTTCAGCGCGGGCTGAATCGAAAACCTGTCACCCGCCCTGAAACTGTCCGACCAACGACTGCCGACCTCCAGGATTTCACCACAGAATTCGTGCCCAATAATGATCGGTTCATCGGCAATATTTGCAGGGACACGTTTGTGTTTGGTGGCCTGGGTTACGGCCTTATACGAAGACATGCAAATCGAATCGGATACGATCCTGGCCAGGATCTCGTTATCTGTAATCGCCGGAAGTTCAATTGTCTCAAGACGCAGATCCTTCTCTCCGTAAAGTCTTACCGCTTTTGTTTCCATGTATGTTCCATTTTTTCTTTTTATCAAATACAGCTTGTATCAGTTGAGCATGACCTGGCCGCCCGTTACCGGTATGGCCTGGCCGGTTTCATATCTTTGTTCAACCGCGTAAAGAATGGCCCTGGTAACGTCCGCGCCATTGCAGCCGCGATTCATAGGCACCTGGGATTCATAATATTGACGGACATCACCAAGTGTTTTTGCACCCGACACCTTGCCGGTTTTGAGGTACTGTACAAACAGGCCATTAACCGGGTCGGACCACAATGGGCCATCGAAAAAGTTGCCCGGGCATATCGTATTGACCTTGGTATTATCCTCGACCAGCTCCTTGGCAAAACTCTGTACCAACCCGACGCAACCAAATTTGGATCCGGCGTATGCACCGTTCCTGTTGGAACCTTCCAGGGCTGACTTGGAACTGATACTGATGATGTCGGTAAAGTAATTTCCATGCGGCCGGTTCATTTGCTCCATCACCGGTGCAACGTGCTTGGTACAAAGGAAGAAACCGATGTAGTTCACATCGGTCACAAACCTGAACTCACTCAATTCCTGTGCCTTTACACTTGCTGCCTTGAGCACGCCCGCATTGCTGACAAATACATCGATACCGCCGGCAGTTTGAACAACCTGGGAAACCATATGGCTAACCGAGTCTTCATCGGTGACATTGACCGCCACACCGAATGCAACCGTCCTGCCTTCCTGCTGGTTCAGTTCTTTAGCGAGGCTTTTTGCACCCTGCTCGTTCATGTCTGCAATGAACACCAGGGCACCGTGAGTGATCAACTCACGCGCGATCGCTTCACCAAAACCCTGGGCGCCACCGGTGACGACACAGACCTTGTTATTGACCACGGCAGCGCGGCCTGAAACCTTTGTGGCAAGCGATGTGCCATTCAGTGCATCGTCGTAATCTTCTCCCAGTACGAATGCGCCCGCGCCTTTGACAGCGACTGAGCGCATTCCCTTCACAAACTTGTCTGACAACTCCCCTGCTTCACAGGTTAAATCCGGCTTGTCGATGTGATCACGGAAAACGACGATATCGCCTTTTTCCCCGTCAAAACTGAGACCACGCAACATGGGCGCGACATCACATGCCAGCTTGTTCATGACCATTTTCCTGTCAGTGTAATGGCCTCTTCAGGGCGGGAATGATCCATGGCTTTTCCAATCGCAGCGTATTCTTCGATACGCTCACCCAGGCTCAACGGCGCCAGCGGGTTATCGGGGCTGAAAAAAGCCAGCTTCGGATCGCCAGCAGCCAATTTTTCATGGGCTACCAGGGCCCATGCTGCATCTGCCAGGTGGGAGAACTGCGCTTCCAACAGAATCGGGCAGTTGAAGGACTGGCGCGAACTGTTGATATCGACACCACTAATTTCCAATAGATGGTTTTCACGGCACAGCTTCTGTAAACGCAGCAACTGTTTTCTTGTGTTTCGTGGTGGCATATAGGTAATAGCCTTGAAACCTATAGCGGCCAACTGCGGAACAAACTCGTCAAGGTAGTCATCTTCGAATTTCTCGGCTTTTTTATCACCGGTGGCCGACTCACCGACATCACCCAGGTATGCATAGGCCGGAATAGCGCCAATTTTATTTGCAAAATCCACGGCCTCGTAAACCGAAATGCATTCTTCTTTTGTAGATGGCAGGAAAAACTCAGGCACCAGGGCCGATTTCAAGATACCCAGCAGATCATAAGCATAGTGTGGATTTTCAGTATCCAGCAACAAGCCGCGTAAGCCTGCAGCCAGCGGAATCTGCAACTGGAGTTCAACAAAATCAACCAGGCTCTGTCCGCGTCCGTAAATATTGAGCAGCTTGAGCACCAGGGCATACAGGATATGCCGCTCGGTGACAGAACCGCCACCGGATGCTTCAGAACACTTCAAAATGTCCGCTTCAAAATCGAGCGGGGCTACGCCGAACGTGGCCAGGTGTGTATTGAGCCTTTCTACTTCCCTGCGGTCACGCGCGAGACGCGCCCTGTGTACCGGCTCCAGAAACTCACGAAGTACAGCCAGTTTTGTTTTTGGGATGCCGTGAAATGCAATGTAAGAGATGTTTGGTTCATCGGGGTTATTGGTCTTCAAACCCTCCGCCATGGTGCCGTCCATATTGACACGCAGTTCAAAACCCACCGTACTCGCAATATTCACCGACTTGCAGGCTTCCAGGAACTCTTCGCAACCCGATACAGAGTCATGATCCATGATACCCACCGTCCGTAATCCCGCCTGTGCGGCTTTCACGGCAATCATGCTCGGCGAGTACGGGCTGAACGAATAAATTGAGTGGACGTGGTTATTGACCTCTTCGGTCTGTCGCACACCGTCTTTTACAGACTCACCCAGTGCACTCACTGCCGCGAGGCGCCGTTCGGGTGTTCCGCCATTGAGTTCTTCGAGGTTCAAACTAAACCCCCAGCCGGCTGATACGTTGCAATTCGCCGTTGGTATAGTTCTGCTTCACCACGTGTCCCGGTAACGGAACCACACGTTCATGAACCGCATCAATGATCCAGCCCGCCTGCGGATAATAATCCTCCTCAAGCTCAGCTGCCGGTGAGATCCAGTTCCTGGCGCCAACAACCACCGGTGGGCCATCCAGGTAGTCAAAACACAGGGTTGTGATATTTGATGCGATATTGTGTAACGCGGAACCACGTTCGACGGCATCGGAGGCCAGCACAATACGGCCGGTTTTCTTCACAGACTCAATAATCGTGTCGTAGTTGAGAGGGTTGATGAAACGCAGGTCGATTAATTCGACTTCCATTCCATACTTCTCCTTCATTTCCTCCACGACCTTCATACCGCTGTAGAGCACCGGACCTACAGTGACGAGCGTCAGATCTTTACCCTGCTTGCGAATGGCTGGTTCACCTTCCGGTGTTTCGTAATAAGCTTCCGGCACACCGCCTTCTTCAAACAGTTCACCGACACCATAGGTCTTCTGTGATTCGAAGAAAACGACCGGATCCGTGCCCGCCAGGGCCAGGTTTAACATGCCCTTTGCATCGTGAGGCGTTGCCGGATAGAAGACCTTCAGCCCGGGGATGTGATTGACCATGGAAGACCAGTCCTGCGAATGCTGGGCGCCATACTTGTTGCCCACCGACACACGCAAAACCAAAGGCATTTTCAAAATGCCGGCCGACATCGATTGCCATTTTGAAATCTGGTTAAATATCTCGTCACCGGCACGACCCATGAAGTCCGCATACATCAATTCAACACAAACACGGCCTCCACTGAGAGCATAACCACAGGCTGAACCGACAATGGCGCCTTCGGATATGGGTGAGTTAAACAGGCGGTGGTAGGGGATCGACTCAGTCAGGCCACGATAGCAGGCAAAGGCGCCGCCCCAGTCACGGTTTTCTTCACCAAAAGCGACCATGGTCGGGTCGGCGTAAAAGCGATGTATCATCGCTTCGAATATGCCGTCACGGTAGGTATAGAGCTTGTTAGCTGAAAACGGCTTGCCGCTGGCATCAAACGCATAACGCTCCTTTCTCTTCAACTGCTTGACGCGTGGGTTCTCTTCGGCAGCCAACAGGACCTCAGGCTCGCGTTCATCGAATCTCTCGACCTTTTCATTAGAAAACATGACTTTTTCAATCAAACCCAGGTCACACAAGGGTGAAACACTGTCATCGATGGCCAGTTTCATGGCTTTGGATACCTTGGCGACAACCCTTGCCTGCATTGAGCCGATATCGGCCTTGGTGATGGTGCCGTTGGCCAGCAGGTAATCACCAAATTTCTTAACGCAATCTGCCTCTTCCCACAAGGCCATCTCTTCTTTCGAACGGTACGAGGAAGCATCTGATGGAGAGTGTCCGGACATGCGGTACGTTACGACATCCAGCAATGCGGGACCTTTACCGGCCAGCAGTAACTCCTTCTGACGGGCCGTGGCATCTGCAACTGCCAGCGGGTTATAGCCATCCACACGCTCTGCA
>JBFFWN010000240.1:0-5205 GCA_041570235.1 Lysobacterales bacterium
ATGAAGGGCACGGCACTGGTTCCAGGCTGGCCCGCACGCTGAAATTATCTTTTTTAAATAAGGAGCGGGACGATTTGCCTGGATATTGTAACAATTGATCAACGCAAGGGGTCATCCCTGTGTTTGAAAAACCACTCCCGCTGCCGGCTGATGTCAGCTTCCAGCTCATCTATCATGGCATTCCATTCCGGTTCCTCACGCATATGATCCAGTAAGGGGCGCCGCGTTCGCCACCAATCCTCACGTAAACCCGAATCGATGGCTTCACGTGCTGCTATTGCCGCCGGGCGATCTCGCTTTGAATGGCAAATCAGCGGGGTCAGAGTCATGCTTTTCAGGGCAAGGTGGAAAGCCTCAAGGCATGGACCGCTGACATACCGGGGTCACCGGTAACCGGCCGCCTGAAGCGAGAACAGCCTTGCATAATGGCCGTCCAGTTCCATCAATGTCTCATGGGTGCCACGCTCAATGACCTGGCCGTTTTCGATGACGATAATCTGGTTGGCCATTCTTACAGTGGAAAAGCGGTGTGAAATCAGGATGGCGATTCGATTTTGCGTTAATTTTCGAAAATGCTCAAAGATTTTTGCCTCGGCGCCGGCATCCATTGCAGCCGTCGGTTCATCCAATACCAGGATATCCGCATCTGTCCTCATAAATGCCCGGGACAGCGCTATTTTTTGCCATTGCCCGCCGGAGAGTTCCTGTCCATCCTTGAACCATTTGCCGAGCTGGGTATCGTATCCGCGCGGCAGATCGGCGATAAAATCATCGGCCATGCCTTTCTCCGCGGCTATCTTCCAGCGCTGCCGATCATCAAAGTAGCGCACGTCACCTACGCCAATATTCTCACCCACCAGGAACTGGTAACGGGAAAAGTCCTGGAATATCACACCGATGCGCTGGCGAAGCGCATTTTCCTCCCAGTCGTTCAGGTCCAGGCCATCGAGCAGTATGCGGCCTTCGTCCGGGGTATATAGACGCGTCAGCAACTTGATAAGGGTGGTTTTACCGGAACCGTTTTCACCCACCAACGCCAACGACTCACCCGGGGGCAGATGCAGGTTGATATTCTTCAATGCGGCCTGGCTTGCGCCTGGATAGGTAAAACTGACCGACTCAAAACGCACGCCGTCCTGAGGATCTGGTCCAATGGTTTGTTCACCGCCCGCCTGCGGGGCTGGCGTTTCCAGGTATTCATACAGGGTCGACAGGTAAAGATTGTCCTCATACATACCGCCGATCGCCGAGAGGCTGGCTGAAACGGCGGATTGCCCCTGGCGGAATAACATCAGGTACATGGTCATCTGGCCCAGGCTGATGCGTGAGGCCACCGTTGCGACTGCGATCCAGGCATAGGCGCCATAGAGGGCCAGGGTTCCAATCAGGCCCAGCACAAAGCCCCAGCCATCGCGCCGGATGGCCAATGACCGGTCGGCCTTGTAGAGACGTTGAAAAATCTTCCGGTAACGATCAAGCAACAATGGTCCGAGGCCGAACAGCTTGACCTCCTTGACGTTATCCTCCCGCGCAATGACCGTTTCCAGGTAAATCTGCATTCGGGTCTCGGGGGATCGCCAGCGGAACAGGGTAAAGGCTTCACCCGAGTAGCGCGTTTCCGCAATGAACGATGGCAAGCCGGCCAATACCAGGATAAGCACCGCCCAGGGGGAAAACTGCACCAGTAAAATGCCGTAACTGATTAGTGATATCAGGTTTTGCGCCAGGCCGAAGGTGCGGTTTACCAGTGACAACGGCCGGCTGGATGCTTCGCGCCGGGCGCGGGTGAGCTTGTCATAAAACTCCGAATCCTCGAACTGGGCAAGTTCCAGCGTGATCGCCTTTTCCAGGATCATCACGTTCACGCGTTGCCCCAGTTGGGCGCGTAACAATGCCTGGCATAAGGAAATACCCCGTTGGGCGCCGGCCATCGTTGCGACAATCAGCGCCTCAATGGCGACCAGGGTAAACACCCGGGTCATTTCGATATCGCCACTTTGACGGGTGATTTCAACGGCCGCCAGCACAGCATCGATAATCAGCGCGCCGACATAGGCCATGGCAGCCGGCAAAACGCCGGCCATTAGTGTCAACAATGCCAGGGCAATGGTCAGGCGCCTGTTGGTAACCCAAACAAGCTCTATTGCCCTGCGGCTGTAACGGAATACACCAAAAAAACCACGCCCGGTGGCTTCTGTTGATGGTCCGGGTGGAGGAAATCGTGCCATGTTCGAATCTTACATGATGGTCATCGGGTGCTGAGAGTTTTTTTTGAGCCTGGTGCCGCGGAACCTCTACGTTAAAAGCGTGCCGATATAAGCTGATAAAAACATTGTTTGGTTTCTATCATTCAAGCGGTTAGGCTAGCGGGCTATTTAAATTTTTTACCCGGCGCAGAGCAGCAGAACGCTCTCTTCAACTACAGGATTGCTTTATGAACCGCCTTTTGAAAATTGTTTTATCTTCAACACCCATTCAACATAAGCACCTGTTAAAAATAATGGTTTGTTGCGCAGCCATGGCGCTTTTAAGCGCCTGTGACACCCGGCAGGACACATCCTCTGCCGAAATCCAGGCTGATACGCCAACCACCGATCAGACCCCGGTAAGCGACCCGGTAACCGTGGCGGAGGATGCGATCACAGAGGCTGCCTACCGCCGGCATATTGAGATTCTTTCATCGGATGCGTTTGGTGGCCGTGCGCCGGCTTCACCGGGCGAGCAACTGACCATTGATTACCTCACCGACGCCTTTTCGAGCCTCGGCCTCGAACCCGGCAATGGCGATAGTTACATACAAAACGTACCACTTGCCTGGGTAAATGCCACAAACAAGCCCGGCATGCGTATCAGCGGTGGACAGGGTGACGACCTTGAGTTGGCCTATATCGAGGACCAGGTCATCTGGACCCGCAAACAGATTGCAGCCGCGTCCATTGAAAAATCCGAACTGGTGTTTGTCGGTTACGGCATCAATGCGCCCGAGCGGAACTGGAATGATTATGACGGTACGGACGTGAAGGGCAAAACCGTCGTTATACTCATCAACGACCCTGGCTATGCAACTCAGGATCCGGAACTTTTCAACGGTAATGCCATGACCTATTACGGTCGTTGGGATTACAAGTACGATGAGGCGGCCAGGCAGGGGGCGGCAGGCGTCATTATCATTCATGACACGAAGCCGGCAGCTTATGGTTGGTCCACCGTGGTCAACAGTTGGACGGGGCCGCAGTTTGCCATGGTATTGCCGGATGAGGGCGAAAGTCTTGCCTCTGTCGAAGGCTGGGTCACAATCGATAACGCCCGCAAAATATTTGACAAGGCGGGGCTTGACCTGGATGAGCTTTCCCAAAGTGCCCGTCAACCGGGCTTCACTGCCGTACCCATGAACCTCAATGCCAGTGCCGCACTGGTCAACGAGACTGAAAATGTCGATTCGCGCAATGTCGCCGCAATCCTGAAAGGCAGCGAGGCGCCTGACGAGTATTTCATCTACATGGCGCACTGGGATCACCTGGGTACCGACCCCACCATGGAGGGAGATAATATTTTCAATGGGGCGCTGGACAACGCTACCGGAACCTCGGCGCTGCTGGAAATCGCCAGGGCCTACACCACCCTGCCAGTGGCGCCAAGACGAAGCGTCATGTTCCTGTCCGTTACTGCCGAAGAGCAGGGCCTGTTGGGGTCGCTATATTATGCCGACAACCCCCTGGTGCCTTTGGAAGATACCGTGGCAGGTTTGAACATGGACGGCATGAACAATTTTGGCGAAACCCGTGATATCACCGTGATCGGCCTCGGTATGAGTGGTCTGGACAACTACCTGACCAGGGCGGCAGCAGCGCAGGAAAAGGTACTGGAAGCGGACCGGGAAGCGGAAAAGGGTTATTACTATCGCTCTGATCACTTTGAACTCGCCAAAAAAGGCGTGCCCATGTTGTACCCCGGCAGTGGTTACGATCACAAGGAAAAGGGCGTGGAATATGGCATGCAGGTCGCACAGGAATATATCAAAAACAACTATCACCGCGTCACCGATGAATACGACCTAAGTTGGGATGTCAGCGGGGCCATGGAAGATATGAAAACCTTTTTCAGAACCGGTCTTGAAATTGCCAATAGCAAGGACTGGCCAAACTGGAGCGAAGGGACTGAGTTCAAGGCCGCCCGCGATGCACAGCTTTCTGCGGCTGAAGAGTAGATCGGAAATCCAGCTGCGATGTAAGGCAAGCTCCATACTCTCCGTGATACCCGGTTGATCCAATGACCTGACCGGGTGTCCGGATTTCAATAAGGTTCTTAGCGCTTGGCCTCCAGGTACCTGGAAACCTGCTTCAGTCCGGTTTCAACATCAGAACCAATTGCGTGCACGCCTGACTTTCTAAGCGGGTCAAAATTGCTCGCGGCAATCGCACCACCGACAAAAACCGGTATGGACAACTGCTTGACCAACCACGGTAAATCTTCATTGATCACGCGCTCATCAGGCTCGATCACCCCTGACAGCACCAGCGCATCACTGCCGGTCTTCTTCACCGCTGAAGGTATTTCCCTGATGGGCATATTGGCGCCAAGGGATATGACCTGAAAACCCAGGTCGCAGGCATCGAGCGCAAATAACAGCAGTCCGATCTCGTGCAGGTCACCGGGCATACAGGCCAGCAGAAGCTTGGGGCCGGATTGATTTCGGGAACGATGATGAAAACGTGCGCCCAGCTTGTTGCGTAAATAAAAGGCAAAAAAGTGTTCTTCCGCCACGCCCCCACGACCGGAATACCAGCGTTCTCCCAGCTCTTTCAATAATGGCGTCAACAGTTTTTCAGTGACCGTTCTGACCGGGTAGTGAGACAACGCCTCTCCATAAATTCGCTCAAGCGCATTCTCATCGAACCGAATGATCGCGGCAATCATGCCATTTATATACCTGCGCCAATAATCCTGTTTTTCCTCACCGATTTCATTCTCTGCCTGGTGGTCAGATTTGATCTCGGCGGAAACCTGTCCGATTCGCATACCACGATCCAGCAGACCCACCACCCTGTTGATCAGGTCGATATGTTCCTGCGTGTACAGGCGGTGTCCGCTGGACTTCCTGACCGGCTCAATCAATCCATAGCGGTTTTCCCAGGCCCTCAACGTAATGGAATTAACACCGGTTAATTCGGAAACGGTGCGAATGGGAAATAGTCCTTGTGATTG
>JBFFWN010000241.1:0-5132 GCA_041570235.1 Lysobacterales bacterium
GGCAAAGCTTTCCTTGTGGGTCTCACGGTGTTGCAACACGGCGCTCAGGTCTGCCTCGAACACCGCAGTCACGTGCGGGGCAGTGTGCAGCAGGCTGGCAACCATGTTGTCAGCAATGCGTTTGCGCATCTTGTCGTGCGCGATGATTTCGGAGCTATCCGTGCCTGGAGCGGGTGGCGACGTTGTGTGTGCAACCGGGCTTTCTTTAATCAGTGTTTCAACATCATGCAGCGTGATTCTGCCATCCCGGCCGCTGCCGCTGATATTGGTGATATCGAGGTCGTATTCCAGCACCCGTTGTCTGACTGCAGGGCTCAACAGGTCCCGTTTACCATGCCCTTCTTTATTGTCACTGTCTTTTATTGCTGTGGCGGTATCGGCGTTCCCGGCTGTGGTCTCGCCCCGGTCCGATCCGGCCTGCGGTTGAAGGGTGCACAATAGATCGTTCGGCTGAACATCCTCATCCTGGCGGATTTTGATGTCCATGATACGGCCGGCCTCGGGTGCCGGTACTTCGATGACGACCTTGTCCGTTTCTATCTCGACTACCGGGTCATGGGCCGCAACAACATCGCCCTCGGATACCAGCCAACGTGTGACGGTTGCCTCGGTGCCTTCCTGCTGATCTTCCGGAAACCGTATTTCAACCAGGTCTGTCATATTCAAAACTCGAGCAGGTCCTGCATGGCAATGGATATGCGTTCGAGGTTCGGCACCACGGCATCCATCAGGCCCGGGTTGTGCGGGCTGGGCACATCCGGCATGGCAAGGCGACGCGGTGGTGCGTCCAGGTCGAAAAAGATATTTTCCGTCAGGTATGCGGCGATTTCGGCGCCAAATCCAGCGGTGATATTGTCTTCGTGAACGATCAGGCAGCGATGGGTTCGACTGACGGATTCGGTTACGGTCTTTTTATCCCATGGGGACAGCGTACGCAGATCGATTACTTCGATGCCCCGATCCAGTTGATCGGCTGCTTTCACGCAGCGTGGCACCATCGCGCCCCAGGTCACCACGGTCAGCTTATCGCCCTTGCTCAGGGTGGTCGCAGAACCAAACGGGACCACGTAGTCATCGCCGGGCCAGGGGCGTCTGGCCCAGGCATCGTCGAGCATTGAGCGATGTTCAAAAAAGATGGTGGGGTTGTTGTCACGCATCGCCGTGCGCAACAGGCCCACGGCATCCTCGGCATTCGACGGCATGGCCAGCTGCCAGCCGATCGAGTGCAACCATTTCACTTCGTTGGACTGGCTGTGCCAGGGGTCACCGACCTTGAAGAAACCACCAGGGATGCGCACCACCATCGGTGCGGCAAAGCGGTTTGCAGTGCGCCAACGGATTGTTCCGCAGTCGTTCAATTGTTCTTCAGCGGGGTCGGCATACTTGCGGAACTGTATTTCAGGCACCGGCATCAGCCCGGCTGCGGCCATGCCGACGGCCCTTCCGATGATGCCTTCCTCGGACAGGCTGGTATCAAATACCCGGCCTTCACCATGTTTGGCCTGCAGGCCCAGCGTGGCTGCGTGAACACCGCCCTTGGGGCCGACATCCTCGCCAAAAACCACCACTTTGGGGTTGCTGGTCAATTCCACATCCAGTGTTCTGCGGATGGCTGTGAGCATGTTGATGCGCTCACCTTCCGGTCGGGGTATGGTTGAGGTTGCCGGGAATTGATGTCCATCCGGCCACAGGCCGCCCTGTTGTTGCAGTTCTACCTTGCCGTCTTTATCCGTTTCGCTGAACACGTAACGCCGGATGCCGGCAGGGTCGGGCTGTGGACGTTTGCGCGCCTTGTTCAGTGCGCGCTCGACGTCATGTTTGGCCTGGTTGGCGGTGGCAATCCAGTCCTGGCGGGTCATCAGGTGTTCTGACAACACAAATTCCTGCAGGCGTGGCAAGGGGTCGCGACTTTGTTCGGCAGCGATCTGTATATCGCTCTTGTACTTCTGCGTATCCTGCCCGGAGTGTCCCGACAGGCGTGGCACGGTCAGACGCACCAGGGCAGGGCCGTGGCCCTCGCGTATATGTTGTATGGCCCTGGACAGGTAGGTCGCCGCCTGGCGCGGGTCGGTGCCATCACCATCCAGCACATACAGGTCCTTAAAGGCGGACAGGTTGCTGGCGATATTGCCTCCGGGTGTTTGAGTTTTGGAGGGCACGGAAATACCGTAGCCGTTATCTTCGGTATAAAACAACATCGGCAATTTGCGCGTTGTCGCATTGTTCAGTGCTGCCCAGAATCCGCTGGTGGAAGTCGAGGCATCACCACCCAGTGCCACTGCGATGGCGCCGGCGGTACTGTTGTAAGCCAGTTCATTGGCCTTGTAAATTATCGATTCCGCCCAACCGGACGCAGGTGTGTATTGTGTGCCTACGCCACCACTCATTGGCAGGAAGCAGGGTTGACCGTCCTTTTTGGGCAGGTTGAACACCACGCCGATATCGCGGCCATCACTGATGCCGCCGGCGCGCATCAAGGGGCCGGCAATGGCGTCTTCGAGGTCAAGGCCCAGGCCAAGAAGAAATGGCCGTGACCGGTAATAGCCACTTGCTGCATCCCCGGGGTGGTTTAGCAAAGAGGCAAGGATGATCTGGGCCATGTCGTGACCACGTGCTGAGAATTGGTACAGCACTTCGCGATTTTTCAGCAGCTCTGTTTCCTCGATATCATCAATAGCCCTGGATAAAAGAGTCAGGTAGGCAATGCGTTTCCAGTCCAGACCAGTGGCTTGGGTATGCTGTGCGTGATCCAGGTGCGAGAAAGGGGAAATTGTGGCCATATGGTCAAATCCAGTGTTTTGTGAGTTCTATGAAAATTATATACCTGATCAATGAGTATATAATTGCTATTAAATTATGAAAAATGACTAATATAGGTATATAATTGCTTTACATATTATTATAGTCTCTATTAATTGCTATGAAATTTGATAAATCCGATATAAAGATTCTGAAGGCGATTCAAAAAGACGGCCGCCTGTCAAATCGTGACCTGGCAAAGGAAGTATCCTTATCGCCTTCACCCAGCTGGCGGCGTCTCAAGGCCCTGGAGGATGCAGGGGTGATCAGTCACTATGCTGCCGTGGTTGATCGTCACAAGGTGGGTTTGTCGATCATGGGTTTTGCCCACGTCACGCTGCACGACCACAGCTCTGATAAGGTCAGGAAGTTTGATGAGGCCATCATGAATGCGCCACAGGTGCTGGAGTGCCATGCGACCTCCGGTGGCCATGATTACATGCTCAAAGTGGTGGCGCCGGACATGGCCTCTTACCAGGACTTTTTAAGCGAGTACCTTTTGAAAATGGGTGTGGTGCGGACGGTTCAAACCAGTTTTGCATTGAAACAGCAAAAAAACACCACGATTTTGCCGTTGGATCAAATTCGCTAGCCGGCATGCTTCTCCAGGCCTTTGCTTGAAGGCCCCGCAAATTGAACCAAAAAATCGATTAATCAGATTTTTGTGGCAGCTTGGTTTTGGACGCCGGCCCTTTTTTGGGCGGATGCTCTTCGCAGCCGATGCAACACTCGGGTAATGAAAAAAACTGGAGTTTGCCGAGATTTCCTTCCAGCTCCCGTTCCTTGCCCTGATCTTTCAGGCTGAGCTCTTCAACCAGTTCGGCAGCCTCTTTGAGATATCGTTGGTAACAGGCCCGGCGGACTTCCAGCGGCATCGGAGCCTCATCGCCCATGCGTGCCTCAAGTGCTGCCTTGAGGGAGAATTTTTGCAGGTTCACAGGGTCATTTCTGTTGGCCCAGGAGCCGTCGTACAGGTCAAACTGGTACAGCGGCAAGAAAAACCTCCCGTATTGTGCAACAAAGTCGATCGCGTCCAGCAGGTAATCCACCTCGAGATCATCCATCACATAATGCATGCTGACCCTGCACCAGCCCGGCTTGATGCCCGAATAACCATCGACAACGCATGCCCGGTATTCCTCCGAGGTTTCGTCATCAATATCCAAAAGACGGTGACCATAAGGGCCGGCGCATGAGCACCCGGCACGTGACTGGATGCCAAACAGGTCATTTAGCAGGGTGGTGACAAATTTTGGATGTAAGTAGCGGCCGCTTTTGCCATCCGCGCTTTTCGACCTGATGTTGAAGGAAACAATGCCTACCCTTTTGGACGGATCCTGGTTGCCGAGGATTTCGATGCCTGGGTTTTTGCTCCAGCGTTCAAAGACTCTTTCCAGCAACTCATGTTCTCTTTGTGCGATACGCGAGACCGTGACATTGTCTTTGACCTCAAATACCATCGCCGCCTTCAGAGTCTGCAATACACCGGGCGTTCCGGGTTTTTCGCGCTCCTCGATACGCGGGATGAAATCCTGGTAGGTGGTGCCGACATAATCGACCGTGCCACCGGCACTGACAGTGGGTGGCAGTTGACGGTTGTATAGCCGTTCGTTGAAAACCAGTACGCCGGTCGAGCCGGGGCCGCCCAGAAACTTGTGTGGCGAGATAAATATCGCATCCAGCGAGGCGTCACCTTCAAATCTGCCCGGTGGTGGATTCATATCAATTTCCACATAGGGCGCGCTGGCGGCGAAATCGAAACAGGCGATGGCATCGTAACGATGCAATAGTGAGGCAATCTCATGCACGGGCGATATGATGCCGGTGACGTTAGAAGCAGCCGAGAACGAGCCGATGCGTTTTCGGCCCAGGTAAGCCGGATCCTTAAGCAGTGTTTCGAGGTGATTGAGGTCTATGCCGCCATCCGCATCAAGATTAACGGCGACCACGGTGGCGAGGTTTTCCCGCCAGGAAATTTCATTCGAGTGATGTTCATAAGGGCCGACAAAAACCACCGGTTGCCTGTCATGCAAATGTTTTTTGAAAGTCTCGACCTTGTCAGGGCCAAGGGCTTCTGCGAGCAGGCCCTCAAGGCGCTGACGGGTGGCGGGCGGCAGTGAGACGCCGATAATTTGCTGCAATTTATCGATGGCCCCGGTAGCACCACTGCCGACACACACGATACGGCCACTGCTGCCGGCGTTTACAGACCGCTTGATGCTGTCCTCGGCCTCGTGTAACAGGCGGGTCATCGAGCGTCCGCTGATGTCGTCCTCGGTGTGTGAGTTGGCGTATATGCGTTGCAGGCGGCGCAGATAGTTTTCAACGAAACA
>JBFFWN010000242.1:0-5106 GCA_041570235.1 Lysobacterales bacterium
CGTTTGAGCGCATCAAGTCACTGGATGATCTGCAGGCTGCGGTTTCAAAGGCCAACCAGGCCGGCAAGCCGGCGATGCTGGATTTTTATGCCGACTGGTGTATTGAATGTGTCCGCATGGAACGTAACACGTTTGGCGAGCCGCAAATCCAGGCATTGTTCAGAAAAATTCAGCCCTTAAAGGCGGATGTCACCCCCAATGATGAAATCGACCAGGCACTGATGGCCAGATACAATATTATCGGCCCGCCAGCCATCCTGTTTTTCGATCGCCAGGGCAACGAGTTAAGAGGCAATCGACTGGTGGGCTACTTCGAGGCCGATGAGTTTGCCCGGCACCTCGAAAAAGTTCTGGCGACACCCTGATGCGACGTCTGATCATTGTGCTGGTATCCATTTCTGCCATGATGGCCGGGTTCTACCTTTCTGCCAGGCATTTCGCAGAACCTGCTGAGCAAATGCTTCCGCCATCTGATGGAAACCTGGTCGGCAGCAAAAGGCCGCATTTTGAGCTTTCAAACAACCGCGGCGAGATGGTTTCAGTGAAGGATTTTGAGGATAGAACCATCCTGATAAATTTCTGGGCCACCTGGTGCGGACCCTGTCGCGAGGAGATGCCGATGCTGGTTGACCTGCAAAGTGAACATCAAGACAGGGGTTTGCAGGTGGTCGGGATTGCCCTGGATGACGCCCAGGTTGTCAATAACTTTGTCCAGGCCTTTGGTATTTCCTACCCGGTACTGGTGGGTGAGGGTGATGTTTTTAATGTCAGTGCGGCTTTTGGAAACCAGGAAGGCGTCCTGCCATTCAGCGTGTTAATCGACCGCAAAGGTGTTATTCGCTGGCAGTATGCGGGCAAGTTGAAACCTGAAGACCTGGATAAGTGGTTGGGTGAGCTGCTTTAAGCGTCTATTTTATAGGCAGGCTGTAATCCCGCTTTGAAAATGTTAAAAATTCGCTAATATTTCATCATTTAAAGACGAAATATTGTAGCGAAAATCCCTCTATCGTCCGCAATACGGTGGCGAATTGTAGACATCTGCTTTTTTTTCGGGCAGACTTGTCCACCCTTTGTGAGGAACGTCAATCCGTGGTCAAAGTTCGAGTATTCAATGGTCCAAATTTAAATCTGCTCGGTCAACGTGAGCCCGCTACCTACGGACACAGCAGTTTGCAGGACATCATGGAGCGACTTGAGCGGTTTGCAAATGACTGCGGTGTAAAACTGGATCACCTGCAAAGCAACTCTGAAGGCAAAATGGTAGATGCCATTCAGCAGGCGGGCAAAGACGGGGTGGATTACATCATCATCAATCCCGCTGCCTACACACACACCAGCATTGCGATCCGTGATGCTCTGCTGGCCGTAGAGATTCCGTTTGTAGAAGTCCACCTTTCCACGGTAAGCGCCCGCGAACCATTCCGGCAGGTCACGTACTTTTCCGATATCGCTATCGGCGTGATCAGCGGCTTCCGCGGTGAGAGTTACCTGCTGGCTCTGCAAGCCATATTAAATCGAATTGAACCCTGAATCGGGAGTGACAGCACATGGATATCAGAAAGATTAAAAAACTCATCGAGCTGTTGGAGGATTCCAGCCTGACGGAAATTGAAATCGTTGAGGGTGAGGAATCGGTACGCCTCGCACGTGGCGGCATGGCGCAGATGATGCCAATGCAGGCCGCCCCAATCATGGCCCACCCTGCAGCAGCGGCGCCCGCTGCAGCGCCCGCGGTTACCGAGCCTCCGGCCGCTGATGAAAATGCGATACCCGAAGGCGAGCAGGTGCTATCACCCATGGTGGGCACCTTTTATGCAGCCTCTGGCCCGGATGCGGGGCCGTTTGTCAGCCTTGGCCAGAGTGTGGGTGTCGGTGACACGCTGTGCATCATCGAAGCCATGAAAATGTTTAACCAGATCGAGTCGGATGTTGCCGGCACGGTTGTTGCGATATTGGTGGAAAATGGCCAGCCGGTCGAGTACGACCAACCTCTGTTTGTTATCCGATAAATAACGGGATAAACCATCATGGCCGTACTTGAAAAACTCGTCATCGCCAACCGTGGCGAAATTGCATTGCGCATTCTGCGCGCCTGTCACGCCATGGGTATCAAGACCGTGGCCGTGCACTCCACGGTTGACAGGAACCTCAAACATGTTGCCCTCGCGGATGAAGCGGTTTGTATCGGGCCGGCGCCCGGCACAGACAGCTACCTGAATATTCCCGCCATCATTGCTGCCACCGAAGTCACCGATTCGGTCGCCGTCCATCCCGGTTACGGATTCCTGGCGGAAAATGCCGATTTTGCAGAACGTGTCGAAGAAAGCGGCTTTATTTTTATCGGTCCACGTCCGGAAACCATCCGCCTGATGGGTGACAAGGTTTCGGCCATCAAGGCGATGAGAGAGGCCGGCGTGCCTTGCGTGCCGGGTTCCAACGGCGCCCTGTCGGATGACATGAACGAAAGCCATGCCATCGCGCGACGAATCGGTTATCCGATCATCATCAAGGCGGCAGCCGGTGGTGGCGGCAGGGGGATGCGAGTTGTCCACACCGAGGCCCACCTGGCCAAAGCCCTGCAACTGACCCACCAGGAAGCCCAGTCCATATTTGGCGACGGCACCATCTACATGGAGAAATTCCTGACCAATCCACGTCACGTGGAAGTACAGGTCATGGCGGATCAGCACGGTAACGCTATCCACCTGGGGGAGCGCGATTGCTCAACCCAGCGCCGTCATCAGAAAGTCATCGAGGAAGCCCCCGCACCCGGGATAACGCCCGAGCAGCGCGCCGAGATCGGCGGTATCTGTGTCGAAGCCTGCAAACGCATTGGCTATCGTGGCGCCGGTACATTCGAGTTTTTATACGACGACGGCAATTTCTATTTCATCGAAATGAATACCCGCATCCAGGTGGAGCACCCGGTGAGTGAATTGATCACCGGTGTTGACCTGATCCGCGAGCAGATTCGCGTGGCGGCCGGCGAAAAGCTTTCATACACGCAGGATGATATTGTCATCCGTGGTCATGCGATCGAATGCCGCATCAATGCCGAAGACCCGGTAACATTTATGCCCTGCCCCGGTACAATCGACGGGTTCCATATGCCCGGAGGGCCGGGTATCCGGGTGGACTCACATATTTATGATAGCTACAAGGTGCCGCCACATTACGATTCAATGATCGGCAAGCTGATCGCTCACGGTGAGAACCGGGACGTTGCAATAGCGCGTATGAGTATGGCCCTCGATGAAATAGTTTTGAATGGCATCAAGACCAATATTCCGCTGCACAGGTGGCTATTGAAAGATCCGGGATTTCGAAAGGGCGGCTTTAACATCCACTACCTCGAAAAGCGTCTGAACGAGCGGGCAGAAAACAGAAAGTAAGGTGGGCTGATCCCATGTCCTGGCTGGAACTCAGTGTTCGGGTGTCACGTGAAAATGCACGCCTTGTTGAAAACCTGTTGCAGAACGAACCGGTTTTGGCCCTGACATTAACCGATGATGCCGATGACCCTGTATTGGAGCCCGGTGTCGGTGAAACACCCCTGTGGCCCTCGGTCTGCGTGACCGCCCTTTTCACCGCCGATACTCCCATCGAGCCATTAACCCGCTTACTCAGCCTGGTGCCCGGCGTCGACTGGCCGCACCAGGTCAGTTTTCGCAAATTTGAAGATCAACAATGGGAACGGACCTGGATGGATCGTTTCAAACCCATGCGCTTCGGCGCCGGGTTGTGGATTGTGCCCGGTAACGGCGAGGCGCCGGCGGATGCCACGCATATACTGAGACTGGATCCGGGCCTGGCATTTGGCACCGGAACGCACCCTACCACCCGCCTGTGTCTTGAATGGATTGACGGGTATGATTTCAGTGACAAGTACGTCATCGATTATGGTTGTGGCTCCGGTGTTCTGGGAATCGGCGCGGCGCTGAAGGGAGCGAAAACGGTGATATGTGTGGACAATGACCCGCAGGCACTGACAGCGACCCGCGACAACGCCGCCAGGAATGGAGTGGAGACCACTATTGAATGTTACTCTCCCGAGCAGTTTTCGCCGCAACCCGCAGATGTGATGCTGGCCAATATCCTGGCCGGACCACTGGTAGAATTGGCGCCGCGTTTAAGCCGTTCACTGGGCCCGGGCGGAAGGCTGGTGCTTTCAGGAATACTGGAAGCGCAGGCTGAAGAGGTAAAAAGCGCCTACAGGGAAGCATTTTCAGACCTCCGCATCAAGGTTTTGGATGGCTGGGTGCTGATAACAGGAAAAAAACAGGGTTAAGTCATGCATGACAAGGTCAAAATAAATCTCGGATCCGGCCACTGGAAGTTTGATGGCTGGGTAAATGTGGATATCGACCTTGAAAGCCTGCCCGATGTGGTCGCCGACCTGGCATGCGGTTTACCGTTTTCCAGCGGTGTCGCACGCCTGATGCACACCGAGGATTTCATTGATCAACTCGAACTTGAGAGAGCGGCGGAATTTTTAAAAGAATGTCACCGGATACTCGCGCCAGGTGGTGTGTTGCGTGTACTGACGCCCGATGTGCAGCAATTGGCGCATTTATATCTCAATGATCCTGACCGCCTGAAAGCATTGTGGACCCAACATGTTGGTGTACCGCTCGAGTTGGGTACGGTTGCGGAAATACTGAACCTGGGAATGCGCTTTGCCGGTCACACCTTTTTATACGATGAAGAAACCTTCAAAGCGCTGGCAGCCGGCTGCGGTTTCGAAGCGCGTCGCGTGGCTTACCAGCAAAGCGACATTCCGGAATTGCGCGGCCTTGATCTGCGCTCTCCCGAAAACGCCATCTCGCTTTATTTTGACTGCTACCGTCAACCCTGAGTCGAAAGCCGCTTAAAAACCCAGTTTTTCCAGCAACCCTGAGGGTTTTAACCAATCCCTGCCACATACAAATCGCGGCAAATTCCAGCGGTGGCTTTGTTCTGAAACAAAACCCGGTTCGGTGCCAATAGCGGCCAGGGTCCTGTGCTGATTTTCGTGATCCGGGAAGTAAACATCCCGTATATATTGACTGGACTCACCAAAAGGGTAGGCGAACAAATCGGGATATCGCCCGGTTTTCTGTTCGATTA
>JBFFWN010000243.1:0-5094 GCA_041570235.1 Lysobacterales bacterium
CAGCCAGCCGCCCTCATCCAAAACAGCCCGGGTAGCCACTTCATTTTGAAAATAGCCACTCATCACACTTGGGCCCCTGAGGAATATTTCACCGCATTGACGCTGCCCGACTTCCCTGTTGTTATCATCCCGGATTGAGAACTCAAAACCGGGTAAAAGCACACCGCAATCGGCATAGGTGGCCACGTTCTGCGCACCCGCATCGACGGGCACAGCCTTTCCGCTTATATTCATGATGTGCTGGTCAACATGGTCGACACTCAAACCGAGGTTGATGGGTGCAAAACTTACCGCCAGCACACATTCGGCCATGCCATAACAGGCAACAAACGCTTTCGGATCAAAACCGCATGGCGCAAGTTCTTTGGCAAATGCCTCCAATGGAACCGGATTAATCTGTTCGGCTCCAACACAGGCGGCCCGCCAGCTACTGAGATCGTAACGTTCATAGTCGCCGGGCCTTAATCGCCGCGCACACAGTGCATATCCGAAGGTCGGGCTGGATGAAATGGTTCCGCGATTTTCCGAAATCAGCTTCAACCATAACCTCGGGCGCATGGCAAAAGTCTGGGACGACAGGTAATCGACCGACGTTTGCGTGGCGAGCGGCAGCAGGATAAACCCGATCAGGCCCATATCATGATAATAAGGTAACCACGATACGAAACGGTCGTCATTGTTCATGCGCAAACCGTGCTGTGCAATTTCGCGCACATTTTCAAGCGCCGTTGCATGGTCGATTTCAACACCCCGGGGGAAACTTGTACTACCGGAGGTATATTGCAAATAGGCAATATCCTGGCTGCCACACACCGGCAATTGCTGATCTCCCAATGCCAGTGCATCAAATTCTTCAGGCGTACCCGCCATTAGCAAACCCAGGTCAGCCGTTGCCTCGTTTAAAAAGCCGGCATGTGAATCGCTGGCCACCGCAACTGCAGCACCACTGGATTCGAGCATACGCCTGAGCTGACTGACATAGGCCTTACGCGCACCCAGTTGCACACTGGCAGGCAGGGCTACCGGAATCAAACCCGCCATCAAACTGGCAAAAAAGAAACGGTGAAACATCGGCTTGGTTTCGGCGACAATTCCAACACGGTCGCCGGATCGGCAGCCCAGCATCAAGAGCCTGCCTGCCAGTACCGTGGCCTCGTCACGGAGTTGACGGTAGCTCAGAACGGTTTCCAGGGCGCCACGATTATTGTAGAAGTTGAAACCGCTATCACCCAGGGCAGCATAATCGAGGGCATCAATGAGAGTCTCAAAGCCCTCCGTTTTCATCACCAGGGTTTTATTGACAGGTGTTGGTTTCATCAGATCACTGTTATCGATTTCAGACATAATTTTGGAACCTTGACCCTTGTTCATGCACTTCGCCTTCCGTTGATAAAATAAGGGGATAGTGACCTAAATGACTTGCTTGATGGAGCACATATCCGGGTTTTACTAATGAGAATGGATAGCTTAGAGAAGTGACGGTACAAACGCTTGGCATTAAAGGACAAGCACTTGACCTTAATTGAGGTCAAACTGATTGTTAAACATGGCGCGCATTTGAACAGATTTCGTCAGAATTTTCCATATAATTCAACAGATCGGGCCAATAAAACCCCGATCTGCCTGGCTTATGGCAACTGGTAAAAGCCTATCTTTTCAGCTCCAGGACCTTTTCGTAGAGCATCGGATGCTTTTTGAAACCCAGGTTGAGTTCGCGTTCATAGCTGAACTTGATGATGATCGTACCGGAACCTCGGCTGACCCTGACTTTTTTGCTCATATCATTCATTTCATTGATATTCAGCATGCTGATGACCTTGGCCTTTGCCTCGTTCTCGGAGGTCAACGGATCGGTCTGGTGCTCGGCTTTAATCGTCGTCAGAATGGAGTCGATGGACTTGGCCTCTATGGCCAGGGGAACATACTGAATGCCCAGGTAAATCCCGTAGGCCAACAAGCCAAGGGCGATAATGTTTACCAATGCAGAGGCCCCCCTCTGTGTTCTTGGCAGATGTTTCATACTGTCTTAACTCCTCTCAAAAAGGCATTAATCGGACATATCCCCATATGGATTCTCAAGCTCGAGGTTGACGGATTGTCCAAACCCCGGTATCTCAATTCTACTGGAATTGATATCAATATCTACACCATCAAGCACACCCTCGCCGAAATTGTAGATCGGCGGGAACTGACCAAGGTCCACCCCGGCATCGTATGCAACTGCCCCGTCCTCGACCTTCTCATTGAGCTTTTGCCAGTTTCGCATATGTTTCTCTCCCCATCGTTTGCCGAGCATCCTTTGAGTCACCGAAGGAGACAGGAAGAAGCCCGTGGCGTTATTTCCGCCAAACCCTTTCGAATTGACAAATGCACCTTCCATGTTCTGCGGGTCGATCTGCATGTGACTCATGGGTAAAACCAGGTTCGAGTCCTCAACATCGTCGGCAATATGATCAATAGAGGTGATTCCCGGCAACCAGCCATGCGCCCAGGTTCCCATGGCTGCAGCCAGTTGATCGCCACCCGCAGGCCCCATTGAATGACCCAGGTACGACTTGACCGCGCTTACCGGCCAGTTTTCGATACCAAATGATTTGGCCATCTCGTTAAGAATATGGGATTCGGTCACCCGGTTCTGTGGTGTACCGGTGCCGTGCGCGTGTACCTGCGTTTTCTGCCTGAGACCTTTTTCTCCGATCAGGGCACGGGCCATACCCATGGCCTTGCCCATCGTGATGTAGTTGCCAATTCCGGGGCCCGGTATGGATTTCTTGAAGCCGTCTGCATTGGTATAAATCCCCCCCACAGAACCCAGTATCCGCGCACCCAGCTGTACGGCCAGCTCATCATCCATCAGCACGGTGAAGATGGCCGACTCGGCTACCGTAAACCCGGCGTTAGTGGAAAACGGCCGGCATGCCCTTTGATAATCCGGCGAATCACTGTCATCCAGGGCCATCAGTTGCTCATCTTCTGTCAATGCGCCCATGGTCCGGTAGGCCTCGATAACATCCGGAACCACCGGCGCCTCGGCATTACCAACGATCACCAGACGCTTACGTCCACTCTTGATCTCTTCCACCCCATTACGAAGGTTGTAGAGGAATGTCGCGCAGGCGCCGACCATTCCACCCGTGCCGCCGACGGAGCCAAGCACATAGGCATTGACAAAGTCGCCCGGCATTTCCGTCAGACCCAGCGCGATGTTTTTTGAAGTCGGGCGTTTTCCGCACATCGGGTTCTGGAACATCGCCCCGTAACCATCCCTGTCCAACTGGCCCATTGCGCTTGATGCGTACACACCCATCTGATCCGGCGCGACTATCTGCTTGAGATATTCAACTTCGATACCTGTGGATCGCAGCGCATCTGAAGCGCCATAAACCGTCAACTGCAGTCCACGGGGGTGATTACGTGACTGGTAAAGATCACCGGGGTTGAAACCCGTGGGAAGCTGGCCGGCACTGCTGACCCTTGAGTTCCGGCTATCCGGAAATAACACCGACAACTCACCGGTAACAGAGACACGTACCTGCTTATCCGTCACCTCCTCCACTTTCCATGCGCTCGGGATGTGTTCCGGCAATTGCCGTGCATGCATGATAAATGACAGCGGCTTGGCTTTACGCGCCGTGCGCAAATGGGCCATTCGCTGACAATAAACTGCATCCGGATCAAATAATTCAATCCGCCTGATCAGCGTATGATCGCGTATATAGGCACGGGAATCCGGATTATCCGGATTCTCAATACCCATCAGACCGGCAAGACTGTTATAGGTCCGGTCCTGGTCATGCTGACCAAGAACATCAATGACCAGGCGCCTGTAAGCATTGTGAAATGATATCCGGCCGGCTGGATTGATGCCGCCAAACCCGGTGATGACAGGTAGTCTCATATGTATGTGTCCTCTAATTACCACGTCAGCAAACCCGGTAGTCAGCCCGTTACTCTGTTTGCGACGAATCAGGCGGGTCATTCTACGCAGCCTCAACGGTCTAAGCGAATGCAAATTCGAAAAGAACGTGTTTTCCGCCGTGTAGCGGGCATTTTATTGCACCATTTTTTCCAAATACCCTGAATATTGTCGTGGTAATGTTATCCTCGATCTTATTTGAGGATATTTCGGGTGCTCGAGCTCAACGCTGTATATAAGTCCTTCGATGATGGTGAAAAAGAACTCAAGGTGCTGCAAGGCGCCAGCTTGAGCCTTGCGGAGGGAGAAAGCCTCAGCCTGCTCGGGGCCAGCGGCAATGGCAAAAGCACCCTGTTGCAGATAGCAGCCGGGTTGGAATCACCCGACTCGGGTGAGGTTGTTATTTTGGGCCGGCCACTGGCAAGCATGGGTGAACGGGACCTGGCCCTGCTGAGACGCAAACACCTGGGCTTTGTTTTCCAGCAGTTCAACCTGCTGCCGGGCCTGAATGTGAACGACAATGTTTTATTTCAACGCCGCCTCAATAAGCAAGGCGAGACTGATGAGTGGCTCGATGAGATCATCGATGTTCTGGGTCTTGCGCCACTGTTGAACAGACCGGTTGAAGTCCTTTCCAGCGGCCAGCAACAAAGGGTTGCTATCGCCCGCGCACTGGCGCACAAACCACAGCTGCTGTTTGCAGACGAACCCACAGGCAACCTGCACGACTCCCTTAGCCTTGAAGTTATGGCATTGATGGTTAAATTGGTAACCGAGTCGGCCTGTAGCCTGCTGATGGTGACCCACAACCTTGAAATGGCAGCATTTACGGATCGTCAATTGCTACTGGAAGATGGCCAGCTTCATGCCATGTGATGTAAAGAACCCATGTTGAGATTGATCCTCACCCTGCTGGCGCATTATCGCAAGCACCCCATTCAGGGTTTGTTTCTGCTGGTGGGTATCATCGTCGCCAATGTTTTACTGGTCGGCACGCTGCTGATCAATGCCCAGGCACGTGCCAGTTATGCGCAGGGGGAAAGCTACCTGGGCGCCGCCACATTCGGACAAATCCGGCACAGCGACAGAAATCGCCTGGTTGAAGCAAGGGACTATGTCCATTTGCGGCGCCTGGGCTTTGACATGCTGGTGCCACAGTTACGTCAACTGGTTCGGAC
>JBFFWN010000244.1:0-5085 GCA_041570235.1 Lysobacterales bacterium
AGATAACCGAGCATGAACCCGGCCCAAAAGGCCCATACCATGTCGGCAAAGATAAAAGCGAACGGAACAAACAACAACAGAGCGATCGCAAGGCTCAGGGTAATCGGCATCACCAGGCGTTTTTTATCATTCGGATATTGATGGTGAACGCCATGAAACAGGAAGCTGACCCGCTCCTGGAATGCGCCGCGCGGGGTAAAGTGAAACACGTAGCGGTGGAAAATATATTCAAACAGGGTCCAGAACGCGATTCCGAACAAGAACATTCCTGCAAAAACACCGGATGTGATTCCGATATCAAAACTTTTCCAGCCTGAAAACAGGATCAATGGCGAGTAAACCGCCAGAACCGTCACAGGTGAAATCTTACTCAGACGTTCCAGCAATGGGTTTTTAAATAACCTGATTTCACCCTTCTGAGGGGCCATGTGCCCTGGAATTCTTTCAACCTGACTCGCTTTCATTATCACTTGATCTCTTTGCTAAACTGGCAACCCGTTATTATCGCAAATTACACGCGCTTTTTGAAAACCAATACGCTGTTCTGACCACCAAATGCTTATGGTCCGTCACCGGGCCTGGTCGAACTGACAGCAGACACCGCAGCCATGCCGGTCATTGCGATATGTTGAACCGGAATTTTTGATTTGCCATCCGCGATTCCGTAATTCTAATGTAAACGAATGTAATTTAGTGCGCTTATCAAATTTTTACAGCTTGCTTTTCTGCACATAAATTAATTGATCTGGCACAGGTAAAACAACAACAGATCGGGGATAATAAGGCGAGACAAAGGTGAACAAGAAAAATTGAATATCTTGAGAAGGGTGAGTTTGTCGATCTTTCCAGGCAAGCAGCAGACCCAAAGCAAACATAAAGGCAGACCGAAGATCTTCCGCAGCTTCCTGCTGCATTTCCGGCCTGCGACGGTATCGGAACGGACACTCAGACTGACCCTTACCTGGGGACTGGGTGGTACAGCCCTGGTGCTCGTGTTTATTCTGTTTGGCACTGGCCTGATGTTGAAGTTTGCTTACGAGGCTTCACCCGAGAGGGCCTACAATTCAATTGTTTATCTGAACCAACAGGTCCCTTTTGGACGACTGGTGCGCAACATGCATCGCTGGAGCGCCAACGGACTGCTACTGGTCGTGTTTCTGCATTTCCTGCGAATCTTCTACACACGCGCCTTTACCGCTCCACGTCAATTCAACTGGGTCATTGGTTTAGGGCTTTTTGGGCTGGTCATTGTTTCGAATTTTACCGGCTACCTGTTACCCTGGGATCAAATCGCTTTTTGGGCAATCACCATCAGCACCTCGATGCTCGAGTACATTCCCGTTGTTGGCATCGGTGTGAAACAGTGGATACTGGGTGGGGAAGAGCCCGGCACCAGGACCCTGATGAATTTTTACGCGATTCACACTGCTGTTCTGCCACTGCTTTTGCTGTTCATGGTTCCGTTTCATCTGTGGCGGATTCGCCTGGCCAAGGGACTGGTCATTCCGAGGGCACCGGACGAGTCACTGCCGTTGGAAGACAGCATGTTGCCGGCCGTTCCGCACCTGGTTGTTCGTGATGTCAGCCTCACGCTGCTGGTATTTGCCGTGGTTTTGTTGTGCGCCATGTTTTTTGATGCGCCACTGGCATCACAGGCCAACCCCGGGCTGAGCCCGAATCCCACCAAGGCGCCCTGGTACTTCATGGGCATCCAGGAATTACTGATGCATTTCCATCCTGTTTTTGTTCTGCTTGTTTTGCCGGCATTGCTCACCGTTGGGCTGCTGCTGATTCCCTACCTGAAAGAGGATGCAGATACGACCGGCATTTGGTTTGGCTCATTCAATGGCCGAAAAATAACCCTGATCAGCGTGGTTTTCGGTGTGTTGTTAACCCTGGGTGCTGTCCTGTTGGATGAACATGTCTTCAACACAGGTCAAACAGGTCCCTCCAGCCTGGTTTTGAATGGCCTTGCTCCTTTCAGCATCCTGGTGATAGTGGCCGGATTATTTTTAATGGCCATCAAGAAGGTATTTTCGGCCAACAGGAACGAGTTAATGCAAAGCCTGTTTACCCTGTTGATCGCCGCATTCGTTGTATTGACCCTGGTTGGCATCTGGTTCAGAGGGCCGGGAATGAAACTGATGTGGATGGCCGGATGATGGAAAAGCAAACCAGGCGTTCATTTCTGAACAAACTCTGGCTGCTGTTGGGCACCCTGACATTTGCAGAGATTTTTGCCGTTGTCCTTGGTTTTTTCCGCCCGCAGAAACCGCAGACCGATGAACAGGACAGCAACACACTGGTGATTGCCGGCCGGGTGGAGCAGTTCGACCCCGGCACGGTGACCGCTTTTGTCAGCGGAAAGTTTTACCTCGCACGTCTTGAAGATGGCGGCTTCCTGGCCATGTCACGCCGCTGCACCCATTTAAGCTGCACGGTCCCCTGGGTGTCCTCGGAAAACAAGTTTATCTGTCCATGCCATTCCTCCGAGTTTGATATTCGTGGTAATGTCTCACAGGCGCCCGCACCGCGCGCTCTGGATTTGTACCCGATAGACATCCGTAACAATATTGTGCAGGTGGATACGGCGAGACCGAAAAAACGTTCGGTTTTTTCAACAGAACAGGTCACCTACCCCAAACAAGCATGAAGCAACCCGCCCAACAGACAAAAACCTGGGAACTAGCCGGTTTGATCGCCGCACTGGTGATCGTGGTTTCATTACCGCTCTATTATTTTCTGGTCGTCAAAAACACGCAGGAAAAAGCCGGCCCTGGATCAAAAACAGAATTTGTTGGCAGTTCCGCCTGTAAAGATTGTCATATCCCGGAATATGAAAACTGGCAAGGGTCACACCATGACCTGGCCATGGATACCGCCCACCCCGAGTCGGTGCTCGGAGATTTTAACGATGCAGAATTTACCCTGCATGGAATCACATCTAAATTTTATCGCAAAGGCGAGCGGTATTTTGTTTACACCAACGGACCGGGTGGTGAAATGGGTGAATTTGAAATCACCCATACCTTTGGCTGGTATCCCTTGCAGCAATACCTGGTGCCTTTTCCCGGTGGGCGCCTGCAAACCCTGCCCATCGCCTGGGATTCAAAACTGAATCAGTGGTTCCGTGTGCCACCCGAGGGCCCCATAGATCCGGACGACTGGCTGTACTGGACCAATGCCGCCCAGAACTGGAATGGCATGTGCGCTCAATGCCACTCGACCAACCTGAAGAAAAACTTCGACCCCGAAACAGACAGTTATAACACCACCTGGTCGGATATCGACGTCGGTTGTGAAGCCTGTCACGGGCCGGGTTCCCAACACGTCGAATGGGCGCAGATATCCGAGATGGCGCGCCCGCAGACCAGCAACTACGAACTGGTGCGTAAAACATCAGACATCACATCGGCGGAACTGGTTGACATCTGTGCGCCCTGCCACTCACGGCGGGCAACGCTGCAGGATGATGACCACACCGTTTCAAGCCTGCTCGATACCTATATGCCGAGCCTTCTGAACCAGGGCTTATATTTTGCCGATGGTCAGATTCTCGATGAAGTTTATGTCTATGGCTCGTTTATCCAAAGCAAGATGTACCGCCATGAGGTGCGTTGCAGCGATTGCCACGAAGCGCACTCCATCAAACTGGTCAAGGAAGGTAACGCGCTGTGCCTGCAGTGCCATCGGGGCGCCCAATATGACACCACAGAACATCATTTTCACAAGCAGGCAGGAGAGACGGCTGAACCCATTCTCTCCGCTGGCGGCGACATCCTGTTCGAGGTCGGCAGTGGTGCAGAGTGCGTATCCTGCCATATGCCCGGCCGCACCTATATGGGCGTGGATTACCGCCCTGACCACGGCTTCCGCATACCCGACCCGGTGATGAATGCAGAGGTCGGCTCCCCCGATGCCTGTTTGCGTTGTCATGCCAGTGAAACGTCACAGTGGTCGCAGGAAAAGGTTCTGGAATGGTATGGGCCGGGCCGCAGAGCGCACTATGGAACCGTGCTGGCAAAGGCCCGCAATGGCGATCCCGGCGCGGGCCCCGAACTGAGACAACTGGCCACGGATTTACTCTATCCCCTTAATGTGCGGGCCACGGCGCTGTCAATGCTGGCAGCGTATCCCGGTGAGGAAAGCACACAGGTTTTTGAAATCGCACTGCAGGATGATGAAGCACTGATCAGGCGCACGGCCCTGGAATTTATCAACAGTGCGGATTCCTCAGCGCTGGCAAAGTTGATCGCACCGGCTTTATTCGACCCGGTTAGAGCAGTCCGCATTGAAGCGGCAAACCGTCTTTCAGGTGAATTGTCCAGCCACCTCGATCCGGAACAGAACAAACTTTTCCAGCAAGTATTAGGCGAATATGTCTCTGTGATGTCCTACTCAGCCGACTTTGCAGCATCAAGGCATAACCTGGCAAATCTTTATGGACGCCTGGACCGGCCCGAAGACGCGATGAGACAATATCGCGAGGCGATTCGCATCGATGGCCAGTTCTACCCGGCCAAGGTCAATCTTGCCGTGCTGCTCAGCCAGCGCGGAGAAAACCTGCAGGCGGAAAAACTGTTGAGAGAGGTTGTTTCCTCACAACCGGAACTCTACGAGGCAGCTTATTCTTATGGCCTGTTACTGGTAGAAATGCAGAACTACGGGGAAGCTGTGAGTTACCTTGAAAAAGCCTCGCGGGGCATGCCGCAAAACGCCCGTATTCACTATAACCTGGGCTTGCTGTATGCCTACATGCAAAACCCCGCCGGGGCCGAGATCGAGTTGCAGGCCGCGCTGAAACTGGACCCGCGCAACCTTGATTTTCAATACGGCCTGGCCGATTTTTACCTGAAGAGGGGCCAGTTTGCACAGGCCAGAAAAATGGCTGAGGTCATGGCATCAATGCATCCCGAAAATCCCATTGGCCAGCAGATGTTGGAATTCATACGAACCAATACGGGCCGTTAGAGCTTACCGCGCGGGATGCTCCGTTGAACTCAGGCCACCAGGTAAGCAGCAACAGCGCCTGATAAACCCAATACCACCGTAATCGGTATCATGGTGCGACGCATACTGGGCGCA
>JBFFWN010000245.1:0-5054 GCA_041570235.1 Lysobacterales bacterium
AGACTATTACTGCAAACAGTATTTGCACAAAAGCTGGAAGCTAACACTTCAATTAGAATCCATTGAACCGAGGCGGGGATGTGGGTAGTCCCTGCTGAGACCGTCACAAACAGGAAGTTTGTGGACGCGCCCCCAGGGCTGGGTTCACGGCATGTCTCAGCAGGGACTACCCATAGCGCCGCCAACGCTGCCAAATATTTTAATTAAGACACTATAAAAACCCGGAAATTTAGCACCCTAAAAAACCAGGGGTACCAACCACCAGCTGCGCTTCTTGTAATCCTCCCACTCCGGATAGCGTGACATGCTGCTTTCCTTGAGGATCATGTTGACGGCAAACAAGCCGCCCCAGACCGCAGCCAATACGACAAAGGGCAACCAGTGCCACACCATCAGGGCGAAACTGGCATATATCAGCATCTCCCCCAGGTAATTCGGATGGCGGATATAACGGAACATGCCGGTGGTGATCAAGCCGCGCTGGAATTGCAGGGTGTAGTATTTTTGCGCATCTGCCGCAATCATGATGACGCTGCCAATAAGGCACATGCTGATACACAGGGCAAACCAGGCGCCCTCTGACAGCGGATAATCGGGACTGGAAAAACCGGAGATCAGCAGCCATCCGAATACCCAGTACCAGCCCAGAACACCCAAAAAGGCATTGAGACCACCCAAAATCGTAATTTTGGCCTGCCATCCCGGGTCGGGAAAACTGATGTCCTTGATAAACCAGGCGATGCCGTAACTGCCATGAATGGCCAGGTATACCCACGCGGCGGTTGAGAAGTTCTGGTAATACCACATCAGAAAACCCAGAAAGAAAAAGGTGCCGCACTTCTGAAAGTTGATCACCCAGGCAAATTTCCATGGACGTGGCCCGCCACCAAAATCATTCACAGCATAGCTGGTGATCCGGTTCAGCCTGATTGCCCATTGCGGGGCCTGCTGTATATTTATGGACATCTTGATGGTGTATCGTTCATCGGAGTTTGCTCACGGGCCATGCGAAGTAAATTGTACACGGCTGAAATTGTACACGGCGCGTTCGCCGGGTATCAAAAACATTTTGGGCTGCATAGTGTGCTTGTCTGTAGACAATTTCGGGTAACTGATAGAAGCTAATGCCATGACAGGAACGAAACCACACAAGCTTTCACCGGTGGACAAGGCGCTGGAGTTGCGTCGTATGAAGCGGATACCGCTGTTGCTGTTGTTGTTGATGGTGATACTGTTCTTTTACACCCTGCATCATCCCTCGGGCTGGGCCGGTTGGTTGCATGCTTTTGCCGAGGCCGGCATGGTGGGCGCCCTGGCTGACTGGTTTGCAGTGGTTGCGCTGTTCCGGCACCCGCTGGGGATACCTATCCCTCACACGGCCATCATTGCCAACCGCAAAAACGACATCGGTGACAGCATGTCGCGCTTTGTCGCCGATCATTTTCTTGAACCGGGCGTGGTCAGGGCCAAGCTGCACAAAACCAACCTGGCGGAGTTTGTCGTCCATTGGCTGCAAAGTGAAAAGGGCCGGAAGAGTATCGAGGAGTTGTCCGCCACCGTGTTGCGCTGGGCATTGGGCGCATTGCATGAACAACGCGTACGACGGTTTCTTTCACGCGTGTCCAGCAAGCAACTGGCCAATATCGGCCTGGCGCCATTGCTGGGCAATACCCTTGAGTGGTTGATTCGTGGTCAGAGACACCAGCAGATCCTGACCCAGGTTTTGCGATACACGATTGTTATGGTCCACGACAACCGTGATGCGATCCGCTCCAAGGTGAAACAGGAAAGCCCATGGTGGATCCCCGGCTTTGTCGATGACCGGATTCTGCAGAAAATGCTCGAACGTATCGAGCACCAGTTGTTCGAGATGGCCCTGGATGATGACCATGCTCTGCGCCAGAAATTCAACGACTGGGTACAGAACCTGGCGCAGGACCTGAAACACAGTTCCGAGCACCGCCGCCTGGGTGAGGAGTTCAAACAGCAACTGCTGGAAAATGACGAACTCCAGGACTACTTGTATGGGCTTTGGCGGGAATTGGCAGAGGGGATTGAAAGGGATATCGAAAAGCCGGATTCAGCCATCAAGCACCAGGTGGGCAAGTGGCTGGCCGATGTTGCCGAGGAACTGGACAGGGACGAGGACATGCAGGCCTGGGTGAATGCCTGGCTGGTCGATGCAATTACATTGATCGTGGCGCGCAACAGCGCACAGATCGCCAGCCTGATCAGTGACACCGTCAAAACCTGGGACGGGCAGGATACCAGTCGTCGTGTCGAGTTGGCGATCGGGCGTGATCTGCAGTTTATCCGTATCAACGGCACGCTGGTCGGAGGCCTGGTTGGCCTGGTCATCCATGCGGTGAAGCTATATATCTGACTCGGTTAGGAGCCTGCCGGGTTTGACCGATCGTAGCGAGGGAAAGTCGATTTGAGACAGATTTTTCGATCTTTTGAGGCGAATAGCACCGCTATTTAACGAAAAAGAGCGGGGAATCTGGCCAAACTCGGCTTTTCCGCAGTAGATCATGTTAAGCCCGGCAGGCTCCTAGGCGCGAGAGATGAACTTGGCGTTTGTCGTGTTCACCTTGACCCTCTCGCCGCTTTCAAGGTACTCCGGAACCTGTATTTCCAGGCCCGTTGAAAGCAGGGCCGGCTTGGTTCGGGCGCTGGCGCTGGCGCCCTTGATGCCGGGCGCGGTCTCGGTGATTTCCAGTTCGACGGTCTGCGGCAACTCGATGCCGACGATCTGTCCATCGACCAGCAAAGCGATCATGCCGTCGAGGTCTTCGGTCATATACGGTGATTGCTCTTCAAGCGCTTCTTTATCGAGTATGTACTGGCTGTAGTCTTCGGTGTCCATAAAGGTGACCATGCCGCCTTCCTCGTAGGAGAACTGCACGGATTTCCTGGTCAGGTCGCCATCCTTGAGCAGATCATCGCCCTTCAGGGTCTGTTCCAGCTTCTGACCGTTACGTACATTGAAAAACCGCACCTTGTACAACGTGGATGCGCCGCGTGCCGACGGATTACGTTTATCGATCTGCCGGGCGACGTAAACCTCCCCATCGATTTCAACGACAGACCCTTTCTTAATCTCGCTCGCTCTTGGCATTTTCTAATCCCGTATCAATTATTGTTCGATGCTTTCAAAGCGGTTCTTGCCGCGGTTTTTACGAACCTGGTGTGGGTCCCATACCTTTCCGCTCATGGCAATCCAGGCGCCGGGAGGCTGACATTGTACTGCGCCGATGGCGCAACCTATATTGAATATTGCATCGGAGTCGCGGAATCTCGCCGGGTTCAACGCACCCGTCAATACCATGGTTTTGCCGGGGATATCTGACAGTACGAGGGCTGTTTTGACCATCGAGTCGGTGCCATGGGTAATCAGTACATGACGCTCGGCGCTGGAAGCGATTTCATCGCGAATTAACAGGCGGTCCTCATCGGTGATATGCAAGCTGTCCTTGCGCATCAGGGCCCTGACCTCAAAGTCGAAGCCGACCTGTAAATGATCGAGAATCTGCCCGATCAGCGGTTCACCTATCTGGTAATCGCTCATGTCATCGAAATAAATCTTATCGATGGTGCCGCCAGTGGTAATAATTAGTAGTTTGTTCATTATAGTTGTCCGACCGAATTAATTGCCGCTGTGATATCGCAGCGGGTAGTATAGCTTGCTGAGGCTCTTTTCAAGAAAGCGTAATGGATAAATATATGAATATTCACGCCCACGGGCGCCAAGCAGGTTCAGACCAGGGCATTCGGTTTAAGTTGCCTGGTAAAAAGACCACTTTCTTGTGTCTATTGCTGTTGCTTTGCAGCTCAAATCTGCTGGCGCAGCTTGCAGAATCGGCCGTCCCGCCTGAAACTTTGCAGGCGCCGCCGGTGGAACCTGTCGTGTTACCCGGCAGTGACCAACTGGCCCTCGAATTATCCACCCCCCAATTGCGCCGCCAGGCCTTATTGGACCTGGCCGTGGCTGCACATATTTTAAGCAGGGTTGAAGAGAGCAGCGTGTTGGCAGCAGAGGTCAACCTTAACCATGCAGAACTGGCAAAAGCCTTTCTCGATGATCGTGCCTGGTTACAGGTGCTTGTCGATCGTTATGGCTGGGAAGAACCGAGAAGTTCGGTACTGGACCCGGCTGCCTGGCTGGTGCTTGGGGAACTGCAGCAACATGACATCAGGGATGTGTCGCTGGTTTACCCCGGAAGCAACGCCCGCGAAGCGCTTTTTAGCCTGGTATTCCAAAGGGCAGCCGAACGCTTCGCGGTGGGCAACCTGCCGGCCTTGTTATTGGAACTGGAGGCAGATGCTTTTGAAATATGGGACGCGTTTTCGGCCATGACCCGTTCCGGGGACACGGTTGATCCGGCCTGGAAAGATGTCGAACTGACCTGGTTTGCAGACCGGCAGGCGCCTGTAATCGTGGCTGATGAAGAAAACGCAGAGGATCGTTTCAAGGAGCCCGTCAATATCGCCGAGGCAATGTCCAGGATGGTAATGAGTACGGTGGGTACCGGCCCGCCTGACAGCCGTGAACTGAAGATGTTGCGTTACGCCTTATTGAAGCCCTCTGCCGATCAGAGCCCGCAGGACAATGGTGAAGGGCCGGATGACGCCAGGGACTCGCTTTACGTTATCAGCCTGGTAGATGGTCTGCACGATGGCCGTTATTTCAATTTTGCCCAGGGTTTGTTGTCGCTGAGTTCGCGATTGCTCGAGCAATCGGTTGATTCTGCCGAGGCCATCCCGCTGGTGAACTTCCTGGTGGCCGAGCTGCCCGCGATTTCCGCACATTTTGCGGAGGAATTTGCCGGGGTTGATCCAAGTCTGAATACGGCACTGGCAGCAAGTTTTGAAGTCCTCGCCAATATCACGCGAATCAGTGAAATGCCGCTGTTGTCCGATGTGAAAACCGAGAAAGAAATCCCCACGGAAACTCCCGAAGCGATCGCTGAAAATACTGCGACAACGGACGAGGCCGCGCCGACGCCCGATATCCAGGTTGCCGAAATCCCCGGGGCCGAAACCGCTAATTCGAA
>JBFFWN010000246.1:0-5046 GCA_041570235.1 Lysobacterales bacterium
TCGCGCTCGGTCGGGGAGATTTCCATTGCTTCTCCCAACCGGGGTAGCGCCGGCCAACCCGGGTCCGGGATGGTCAGACCACAGGCCGTAGGGGTCTTGGAATAGCGTGGAATCACATGAAAATGCACATTCGGGTCCACCATCATCAACATCATGTAGTTGATCTTGTCATAGGAAAAGGCGGCTTTCAGGGCATTTTCAATTTCACCGATTACCTCTTCCATTTCTGCAAAGGTTTCAGTGGGCAGTGCTGAAAACTCGGTCACATCGGGCTTGGCGCAAAGCACCAGAGAACCGAGCGTGACCTGTGGCTCACGAAGCAATACCAGCCAATGATCATACTCACGTATGAGTGTGTCGGGATAACCGAATCGAATTGCGGTTTGATTTGCCATGTTGTTTTCTCGCTTGAAGTCAAAATCCGCCTGTTATGAAACCCTTGATCCAATTCAATTGTTCAGGGTGAGTTTGCTGATTACGGGCGTGCTCACAGTCGGCTCTTGCATTGATGGTATGCCAATTCATCCCTGCAAATCAAACGGACGAATCACCGAAAAACGCCCCTGCCAAAAACAACATATGAAAGTGTATATTGAAATTCAGCGCACCGCCAAATTGCTGAATTGGAGTTACAACACCAGTCTGTGCCATGGGCTTTTTAAGACCCGCTTTTTGGGTTATCTGCGCGGAGATGGCGCGGTAGACAATGCCCAGCACCCCGGCACTGTCGGCCATGCAATGGAGCTTCTTGCTAACCCAGCGGGTAGTGACCGAACTCCTCCACCGCATCCACCATCGCCAGAATGTTCTCAGCGGGCACATCGTTCATAACGGTATGGACTGCCCCGATCATGCAACCACCTCCCGGTGCGAGCAAGCCGATCACCCGCCGCACTTCCTCGCGAACTTCGGCGGGCGTGCCCAATGGCAGCACGCGGTGTGAATCGACACCACCGCAGAACACCATGTCCTTTCCATATCGTCTTTTCAGGGTAGCCAGGTCCGCCATCATGCCGGCGGAAGTCTGGAGCGGGTTGAGGATATCGACACCGATTTCAATAAAATCAGGAATCAGTTGGGCGACATCCCCATCAGAGTGAAACAGCACTTTCGCCGAAGTCCGTTCCTTGATGAAGCTGATGAAGTCCGCATGAACCGGTTTCAATAACTGCCGGTACATTGTGGGCGACATCATCAGGCTCTCTTGCGTGCCAAGATCGTCGCCGATCTTTATGATGTCCACGTTGTCGCCCAACTGCTCCAGGAATCGCCCCATCAGCTGTTTACAGTATTCCGCAATTTTCTCCAGCAAGGCGCGGGCGAAATCCGGGTCAGAAGCCATGTTCATCAGAAAAGTCTCCATACCCTGCATGGCGATGGCCCGTTCGAACGGAAATAGCAGCCAGGGTGTTGCGACAATGGCATAGCGGTTGTCATTGGCGAGGCGTTGCGCGGTTTCTTTTACATGGGCAACCCGGCTCGGGTCGCTCATATCCGGCCATCCCGCATAGCGCTCGATATCATCGATTGTGCTGGCGTTGGCAAGCGGATGAATACCGGGGAACCATTCGCCGGGCGCGACCTCCATTGCGCCGCTGCCCCACGAATTGATGTAGTCGCTATGTGGTTCACGGGCCCGGTTATGTTCCAGAATGTGTCCCGGCTCAATGTCCAACACACCCCTTACATCGCTACGCAAACGAACCATGGTCTCCTCATCGATCTCGGCGGTGCCCAGTTCCGGCCATTCATACAGGTACTTGTCGGGAGCGGAAATGCCTGAAAGCCGCTTGATTTCGCGGTAGGGTTTCATCCGAATACCCGTTGCGTTGCTGACCCCGATGACCAATGGAACACGATCCGGCTCTTCATGATTGATGGCGCAAAGAACGCGCTCACGCGGTGTCATTGACATGCTGCTCTCTCTCCTTGAATCGGTTTGGTCGTTGCGGAAGCCAGTTTAACAAAAGTTCGTATCATAGATGTTCGGGGGAAGTCAGCAGGGAAAGTCAGATTCTTGCTAAGCGCCCGACCCCAATGCTAATGCTTTGTGTAATTTATAAGCGTTTCCAGGTAGCGGGATTTGACCTGTTGACTTGCCAGAACCTGCTTAATCGGTGGCAACTTCAAAATCACACCCAATACCCCGGCCATGGCACGGTGGCTCCATAAGACCTGGTTATCAAAAATCAGGTTCTGTAACTTACCGCGTTCAATGGCCATTACCACTGCCCGGTGTGTTCCGTTTAATGGTGTAAGAACTCGCTTGGGACGTGATTCCAAAGACAAACTGTTTTTTTTATTACAGCTGCGTATACACACACCGCAACCCAAACAACGCTCATCGTTCACCCGGGCCATTTTCATTTTGGGCTGATCCGGATTATTGGCTGAAACCAGAACCATCGCTTCGACCGGGCAGACATTGACGCATTTGCCGCAGCCATTGCAAGATTCTTCATCTATAACCGGGATAAAATTGGTGGTATGCACGGGGTTGAGAATTGCAAAACGGCGTGCGGCGATCATTGCCTCACAACAGCAGCCACAGCAATTACAAATAAAACTGACCTGCTCACGTACATTCTCACCAAACTGCACCAGGTTGTGCTCGTAGGCCTGCTGCAGCAAGTCATGGCATTCCTGCTTGTCGACCGCTCGTGCACTGCCGTGTTTTGTAAGCGAGTACGCAGTGGTATTGAAGGTCATACAAACATCCTGCGGTGCAGAACAGGCTTTGCCCATATGTTCCATTTTGTGCCGGCAGTAACAGCGCCCCACGCCAATGTGGCTGGCTGTTTCAATCACTTCGCTGGCACGTTCGTAATTCAGCACATGCAATGCATTGTCGTTGGATAAAGCTGGTTCATGAACAAAGGTTCGTCCCAACTGCGTTTCGCCGCGGGTAAACAGCTCCCGAATAAAATCCTCCTCCACATTCAGATACTGATAAAAAAGTTCGCTTAATACCTTTTGATCAATATCATCGCGTACGCGCATCAGCGTGAACTCGAAAAAACCGGCCATCGGTGGCGGCAGTGCGTAAACTGTCTCGCCGTTTTGCTCGAAATCAACCAGAATCGCCCTGCTGGCCAATTCATCCAGTATGTTTTGTGTTTCGGTGAGTTTTTTCTTCCAAATGCGGCTGGCTTTTTTTGCGGTAAATGGCTTGATGGGCATCAGCGAAACCAGGCCGGCTTCGTCCTCACTGAACAGCATGGACAAAATTTTAAACAGGAGCCTGGATGGAGGTGCGCCCTGCGGAAAACGGTTTAACCTGTCGGTTAAAGCGGAGTAACCTGTTTTGAGCGTTGTGTGGGCCAAGTTTTCATACCCCCTGGCGATAATTTAACCCTACTAATAAAGTATCAACTAACTTTTCAGACTTTCCAACAATTATCGAGGATTAATCTGGCCGCCCATGGGAAATCGAACCCAGGCGTATCACCGATTAACAATGGCAGCGGCTGGGTTGCACTTGAGATAACGGTTCGCTAGCCCTGTTGACGCTTCTGGAATATCTCCATGAAAAGAGTATACTCATCAAGGCGTTACGGAATGCTATCTCATCGTCAGATTATTCATAAAAGCCTGCAAATAAAAATCAAATAACCTCCCGATCCGGTAGCGTTGCAGACCGCTGAGATAAGGAGACGACAATGAAAATTAACCTTAAAGCATTTGCACTGGCCTGCAGTGTTTTTTGGGGTGCAGCACTTTTTCTCGTAACATGGTGGATCATTCTGCTTGATGGCGCCAGCGGCGACCCCACATGGCTGAGCCGGGTTTACAGGGGTTACAGCATCAGTATTAGCGGTAGTTTCATAGGCCTGGCCTGGGGACTCTTGGATGGACTGGTCTGCGGTGCCGCATTGGCATGGTTATACAACAGGTTTGCAAAAACGGTGGAATGAGACATTTCACCTGAATTATGGATCTTTACCTCGCAACCAATGCCCGGTTGCAGCAGGTAAATCCTTTTAACCGCTTGCTGCAGTTCATATTAATAATGTTCTCCACCAGGAACGAGCTAAAAGCACTAACAAATTGCTACAATCCCATCCAGGCGAATTTCAAAACCAACAACAAGGACCCAACTCCATGCGCATGTCCAAACGCGATTTCCTGGCCCTCTCCGGCGTATCTGCAAGTGCCGCCCTGCTCGGCGCCTGCAAACCGGTTGAACCTTCAACCGAAAAATCCCAATTGGATTCTATCGTCGGCGATATTGCGCCGATCAGCGTTAAAGAGCGTCTTTCCCGCATAGAAAAAGCACAGCGTCTTATGATTGAAAATGACCTGGATGCCATCCTTCTGGAGCCGGGCTCAGCCATGCTCTACTTTACCGGCATCAGTTGGTGGCGGAGTGAGCGACTGACCACGGTCATCATTCCACGTGAGGGTGATATCGGTATTGTGACGCCCTATTTTGAAGAGCCCAGCGTGCGTGAGTCCATGACATTTGGTGACGATGTCCGGCCCTGGAACGAACACGATAGCCCCTTTGAACGCGTGGCAGGCTTTCTGAAGGACAGAAAACTGACCGGCGGAAGGATCGGACTGGAGGAAACCGTGCGTTATTTCGTGGTGGATGGTTTACAAAAAACGGCTCCATCATTTGAAATCCGCTCTGCAACCCCCGTCACACAAGGCTGCCGTATGTACAAGTCGGCGGCTGAAATTGCCCTGATGAAAAAGGCAAATGAGGTCACTTTAACCGCCTATAAACATGTCTATAGAAATCTCGAGGCCGGCATGGAACCGGGGGATGTAAAGGCCCTGATGGCGACGGCCCAGCGACAACTTGGCGGCGCCGACATTTGGAACATGGCGCTCTTGGGTGTCGCAAGCGCCTATCCGCACGGCACGAACCAGCCACAAAAAATTGAAGAGGGTCAGATTGTACTGATGGATTGCGGTTGCTCGGTAGAGGGTTATCAGTCTGATATTTCACGTACTTTTATATATGGCGAGCCTACAAAAAGGCAGCGTGAAGTCTGGGATACCGTCCGCAAGGGCCAGCAAATTGCTTTTGAAACCGCCCAA
>JBFFWN010000247.1:0-5038 GCA_041570235.1 Lysobacterales bacterium
GGTTATAATCGCCCGCTACTAATCATTACCCGGTGTGATCACTCAATATGTATACCAAGAAAACTCTGATTACTTTGCTGTTGTGCCAGCTATCCGCGAATGTTTTCGCAGCGGGCGACTACAATGCTGGAAAAATCAAGGCCTATACCTGTACGGGATGCCATGGGATTATCGGTTATAAAAACACCTACCCGATGTACCATGTTCCCAGGATCGGCGGACAAAACAAGGAATACCTGGTCATCGCACTGAATGCCTTCAAAACTGGCGAGCGCCAGCATAAGAGTATGAACCTGCAGGCAGAGGCGCTTTCACAACAGGATATAGAAGATATTGCCGTCTACATTGCTGGTCAGACCACCGACAAGGGTGCCGAATAACATGAATAAAATCAAAATCACGCTTGTTTTGACCCTGTTATCGCTGGTTCCAGCAACCACATTTGCAAAGGGCAATGCCGAAGAAGGTCAGAGAAAATCCGTTGTATGCCAGGCCTGTCACGGACCCACTGGTAAAAGCGTTCAGCCAATTTATCCCAACCTGGCCGGACAGCATCAGGATTACCTGGTCATGACATTAAAAGCCTTTCGCGATGGCAGTCGTCAGAACGCTGTCATGAGCGGTTTTGCAGCAGCTTTGAGCGATAATGATATTGAAGATCTCGCGGCCTGGTATAGCAGCCAGCCGGGTCTGACTGAAATCAAGGACAAGTAACAAAATCCTGCCCCTGTAAGCGGGTGGATGTGAAATCCATCCGCCAGTTTCTATTGATAGTACGGATTTTCCCCACTGGCATGATCGGTCGCATCGACCACCGCCGTAATTTCGGGGAAGTATTCCTTGAGTGTTTTTTCAATGCCATTCTGCAAGGTCTGGCTGACCATGCCGCAGCCATGACAACCGCCACCAAAACGTAACACGACCTCCATTGATTCGGTAATGGTCACCAGTGACACCATACCGCCGTGTGAGGCCAGGCCGGGATTGATTTCACCTTCCAGTATCCAAGTGACTTTTTCGGATAAATCGGCAGAGTCATCCGGTTTCTTACCCTTGATACCCGGGGCCTTGATGGTTAACTGGCCGCCGGCATCGTTAGTTTCAAAATTGATTTTTGCGCCATCGAGCCACTGCTCTGTACCCTCAACCACATACAGTTTGAACTTGTCATATTCAAATTCGAGTTCTTTTTGTCCGGTTTGACCAGGCACATGAAATTGCAGGTCGCAGGAAGCCAAGGGCGAACCTGGATTAACCACCGTCAGAAGCAAACCGACATCATCCATTTCCTGTTGGGCAATCAGTCTTCCAAAATAATCCTGCGCGCTTTGTGTGATTTCAATCATCTGTGTTCCAGTCATCAGTTCCGGGTCCGGTTGTTTCGATTCCGCTGGCCCGGTACAGGGCCTGTGCAAGTATGGGCAATGAGATATCCAGGCGCCAATCAATACCCGAATGCGTACCATCGAACTCTTCAAAATGGTGCTGCACACCCAGTTTTTCAAGGCGTCTGACAAAGGCGCGTGTACCGTACTGAATGTTGTATTGGTCACGGCTGCCAACATCCAGGTACAGCATATGCAGAGAGGCCAGTTGCCCCGCATACGTTTCCAGCAGGTTGAGTGGATCATGTTTGAGCCACTCGCTCCAACGTTGTTGATCCAACTCGAGCGTCTGCAGGTCAAACGGCAATTGCAATGGCGTTTCCCTACTGTCACCCGGATCATAACTTGCGGCCATTGCCAGTGTCATCAAGGTCGAGTAATCCGCACCACCCGGTGAATTCTTCAACCAGAAGTTTTTCAAAAACCGGTATGGATTGCCACCCAGGGAAGACAGCACTGCCGCTGTTCTTGGAAACTCGGGTTTGTACACCCACTCGAAACCGATATCGCCTGCATGAGATACAAGGCCACCCCATGTATCCGGGTAATACATCGCATGAACAAGCGCGCCATAACCTCCGGATGACTTGCCAAATACCCCACGACCGCTTCGGTCATCGATGACATTGACATGCCTGGACAGGAACGGCACCAACTCTTCCACAACGTAATCGGCATAACGCCCGACCGAGGATGAATTGACATATTGATTGCCGCCCAATGAGCTGTAGCAATCAGGAATCGGAACGACCACCGGCGGCATTTGACCGCTGCCTATCAAACGGTCAAGACGCTGAATGATGTTTTCACCCTGATTTCTCCAGTTCAGGTGACCTGGTCCGGAATTGGTAAAGGCGGCAAAATCCCACAAGGCCACGTAGGGCTCGCCTGCATCAGAGTAAGCCGGTGGCAGGTAAACATTGAATTCACGTTCACTCGGGTCGGACCAGATATTGCCCTTCAGCACTTCTGAGCAATGTTTCAGGCAGATAACCTTGCCCCGCGGTCCATCAGAGATCGGTCTGAGTCTCATTGGTCTTAAACGTTTTTTATGGTTTCAAAATAACGCAAAAGGCCCTCTCGCAGCTCTTCATCTTCCAGTGCGTAATCCACCGTTGCCCTGATGAACCCCGCCCTGCTGCCGCAATCGTAACGTACGCCTTCAAAGGCATGCGCCAAGAGCTTTTTGGTTTTTAGTTGAACCGCAATCGCATCGGTCAACTGAATTTCACCACCCGCACCTGCGCGAACCGATTCCAACAAGGCAAATATTTCGCCCGGCAATATATATCTGCCAACGACACCCATCCTCGAAGGTGCGAGCTCAGGCGCGGGCTTCTCGACGATTTCCTCGATGTAATCACGCCCGGTCTCGTCTGATTTAACAGAAACCACGCCATATTGATCGGTCTTCTCGGCCGGCACAATCTCCACCGCCAGGCTTCCGGCGCCGGTGGCATGGTATTCAGCGACCATTTGCGCCAGGCAACCATCACCCGAACTTCGGATCAAATCATCCGCCAGCAAAACTGCAAATGGCTCATTGCCGACCAGGTCCCTCGCACACCACACGGCATGCCCCAGACCCAGCGCCTCTTCCTGTATGACGTATTGTGTTGAAACATGCGCCGGGATAATTTCCTGAACGCGCCGATGCAGATCATGCTTGCCGTGTTCAATCAGGTGCGTTTTCAACTCATCATCGGGATCAAAATGATCAAGGATCGCTCTCTTGGTATGAGAGGTAACAAAGATAATGGTGTCGATACCTGCTGCAACCGCTTCTTCAACTGCATACTGGATCAGTGGTTTATCGACGATGGGCAGCATCTCTTTCGGGATGGATTTGGTTGCCGGCAGAAAACGGGTTCCGAGACCGGCAACGGGAAAAACCGCTTTCCTGATGGGTGGGTAGTCAGACATGACAGATACTTGCTTCCTCACCTGTTTTTGTAAATCGGGATAACCTTCGCGGGTTCTGTATTGAACCCGGATTTGGCCAGTTCCGGCACCAGGCGAACCAACGCCTGCTGAAGGTACTTGGTATCATAGCGCCTGACGGCCAATTCAGAACTTCTCAGTTCGGCGCGTAACTCATTCCAATCGGCTTCACGAGGGTGAGCCAACAGGATTTTTTCATGAGAAGTCTGCTCATACGGCTCAAGCTCGTGAAACAGTTGTTCAAACAGTTTTTCACCCGGGCGTAAACCGGTGTAGATGATTTCGATATCACGGCCGGGTTCTTTGCCGGCCAGACGAATCAGGTGTTCCGCCAGGTAGGTGATATTGACCGGTTCACCCATGTCGAGCACAAATATCTCACCACCACTTCCCAACACCGCGGCCTGCATGATCAACTGGCTGGCCTCGGCAATCGTCATGAAATAGCGGGAGATTTCCGGGTGCGTGACCGTCACCGGTCCGCCTTTTGCAATCTGTTCCTGGAATAACGGAACCACACTGCCGTTGGAATTCAAAACATTGCCAAAACGCACGGTAATGAAACGTGTATTTGAGCGCGCGTTCATATTTTGACAATACATCTCGGCCACGCGCTTGGTCGCACCCATGATATTGGCAGGATTAACCGCCTTGTCCGTTGAAATCAGTACAAAGGTGCCTACGCCGTGGCGTTCAGCTGCCTCGGCAACACGCATGGTGCCATAGACGTTATTCCGAAACGCCTCGCGAATCTGTGTCTGCAAAATGGGCAGGTGCTTATAGGCAGCGGCATGGAATACGACGTCCGGTTTGTAATCACCGATGACCCGCTCAACCGTGGCCGGGTCGCAGATATCGCCCAGCACCGAATGGAATAAAAGGTCGTGATAATCACTGCGTAACTCGTGGTCAATTTTGTAAAGCGAATACTCGCTGTGATCTACCACGATGAGCTCCACCGGGTTTAAGCGTGCAATCTGCCGGCACAACTCGGAACCGATCGAACCACCACCACCGGTGATCATGACGCGTTTTCCAACCAGGCCCGCGCGTATCGACTCCCACTCCAACGAGACCGGATCACGACCCAGCAAATCGTCGATGACCACCCGCTTCAGATCACCGATATTGGTTGCCTGGGACCCCAGGTCCTGTAGTGTTGGAAGGGTGCGAAATTCGATTTCACTCAGCTCGCAAATTTCCACGATGCGCTGCATCTGCTGATTGCTGGCAGATGGCATGGCAATAATGGCCAGTTCAGCCTTGTGGCTGACACCGAACCGGGGTAGCTGTTCGATAGGACCAAGAACCGGTATTCCATGCACCTGGCCACCACGTAAACGCCTGTCATCATCCAGGAAACCAACGACGTCAAAACCACCTCTGCGACTCAACTCTCTCTCAAGCATCGCACCGGAGCGTCCCGCTCCCAGGATCAATACCCGCTTGAAACCTTCCGTCGCTGATCCGCCTGGAACATGCGAGTCCTTCCAGAAGCGGTAACACATGCGTGGCAAGCCCAGCAAAACAAACAGCAGGGCCGGGTAAATAAAGATCGACGGCAACCATTGATTGACCAGATTACCTTTTGCAAGCACCAGAACGCCTGCGATGGCAATTGTGCCGAAGGCGCTTGCACGTACGATATTCCACAAGTCCTGAAAGCTGGCAAACCGCCACAGGCCTTTGTACAGACCGGTCGCCCAAAATAC
>JBFFWN010000248.1:0-5037 GCA_041570235.1 Lysobacterales bacterium
CGGCGGTGCGCTTTTATTCTTGCTTTCTATGGCCTCTATAGCACCATATACGATGCTTTCCGCCACGGATTTTTTGCCACTGTTCATAACCATGTTGACAAAACGTGTGATCATCTCACTACCAAACTTTGGGTCCGGCAGGATTTCACGTGCAAAATTTGAATGTTTTCTTGACATTTGCTTACCTGATCCTTAACTGATCCGTATCAATTCTTGGGCCGCTTGGCGCCATACTTTGAACGCCCCTGGCGACGATCGCTGACACCCGAGGTATCAAGGCTGCCACGCACGGTGTGATAACGAACACCCGGCAGGTCCTTCACACGACCGCCACGTATAAGCACAACACTATGCTCCTGGAGGTTGTGACCCTCACCGCCGATGTAACTGGTAACCTCAAAACCGTTGGTCAGCCTGACACGCGCAACCTTGCGCAATGCCGAGTTAGGCTTCTTGGGAGTTGTCGTATAGACACGCGTGCAAACACCACGCTTCTGCGGACAGCCTTCCAATGCAGGAACACCGGTTTTATATGGTTTTGGTTTGCGGGGCTTGCGTACCAATTGATTTACAGTCGTCATAAACTTTTTATCCACACAAAATTTAATTGTCTAAAATAAAACGACAGGCGGGACCTTGTTCCCTGACTGTCGAAGGCGGCGCATTCTACGCAGCCCCTTTAACAATGTCAAATGCCCAAACCTGAACCATTAGGCCAGGATTAGGCATCGATCTGTCCGGCCCGCGCGCCGGCGACATCGGCTATCCGAATTTGCAAATACGCTGTCCTGTCAGGATCAGCCCGCCCATTCGGCCTTTCTTTTGAAAGGATTGAATTAGTTAGCCGGACAATTATGACAGTAGTGCGCATTCTGCGCAAGCCTTTAATGGAAATAATTATACGGAGACATCATTGCCGTAATTTACAAACCGTCAGTGCAAAGAAAAGGCCCGGATTTACTCCGGGCCTCGCACCTCTAACAGCAGATTGGTTTACTCGCCAGGTTCAGAAGCATTATCCAACTCGCTGAACTCCTCGGCAGCCACCGCGGCCGCCAGCGCAGCCAGATCAATTTCCGGATCCTCTTCAGGCGGACGCTTACGGGAGCTGTGGTAAGCCATGCCCGTGCCCGCCGGAATAAGACGTCCAACGATTACGTTTTCCTTCAAACCACGCAGATGATCGGTGGTTCCGCGGACTGCGGCTTCCGTGAGCACCCTGGTGGTTTCCTGGAATGATGCGGCTGAAATGAAAGATTCAGTAGCGAGTGAAGCCTTGGTGATACCCAGCAAAAGACGCTGATAATCGGCCAGTTCACCACCATCACGCTCTGCAATAGCGTTGGCCTCTTTGATCCTGACAACATCCAGCTGTTCACGCATCAACAGGTTGGTATCGCCAGGCTCACGAACTTCAGCCTTACGCAACATCTGACGAACGATGACCTCAATGTGTTTGTCATTGATCTTCACACCCTGCAGACGGTAAACGTCCTGGATTTCCTTGGTCAGATAATCCGACAGCGCTTCAACGCCCATCAGGCGAAGAATGTCATGTGGATTCGGTTCACCATCAGCAATGGTTTCACCCTTCTCAACACGCTCGCCTTCGAACACGATCAGGTGACGCCACTTAGGAATCAGCTCCTCGTACTGTTCACCGTCATCCTGGGTAATCACGATACGTTGCTTGCCCTTGGTTTCTTTACCAAAGCTGAAAATACCCGAGACCTCGGCGAGAATAGCAGATTCCTTCGGTTTGCGAGCCTCAAACAGGTCGGCAACCCGTGGCAGACCACCCGTGATATCGCGGGTCTTGGAAGATTCCTGCGGAATACGCGCGATAACGTCACCGACCAAAACCTCCTGGCCATCCTGGATATTGACAATTGAAAGCGCCTGCAAAAAGTACTGGGCGGGAATTTCCGTACCGGCCAGGTAAAGCGGCTTACCCTTCTTGTCACTCAGGCTCACCATCGGTTTCAGATCCTTACCGGCGCTACCGCGCTGTTTCGGATCGGTGATGATCAAACTGCTCAAACCGGTAATTTCATCGACTGTCTCGTTAACCGATACACCATCAACAAAGTCATGGAAGCTGATTCTGCCCGCAACCTCCGTAATAATCGGATGTGTGTGCGGATCCCAGTTGGCTACAATCTGGCCGGCATCAACCTTGTCCTTATCACGAACAGACAACATCGCACCATACGGAATCTTGTAACGCTCTTTTTCACGGCCATGTTCATCTATGACCGAGAGTTCACCCGAGCGGGAGACCGCAACCAGTTTCTTGTCGGCGTTAACCACTGACTTCAGGTTATGCAAACGCACATTACCACCGGACTTGGTCTGAATATGGTCAACGGCTGCAGCCCTCGACGCCGCACCACCAATATGGAAGGTACGCATGGTCAGCTGGGTGCCCGGCTCACCAATGGATTGCGCTGCAATAACACCCACAGCCTCACCAAGGTTGACCAATTCACCACGGGCCAGATCGCGGCCATAGCAACTTGCACAAACACCATAGCGGGTTTCACATGTGATGGTTGAACGAACCAGCATCTGGTCAACACCTTCCCTCTCGAGAAGTTCAACCCATTGCTCGTCCAAAAGGGTATTGCGTGGGCAAAGAACATCATCGGTGCCCGGTTTCAGGACATCGCCCGCCGTCAAACGACCCAGAACACGCTCACTGAGAGCTTCGACGACATCGCCACCCTCAACGATCGGTTGCATGGTAAGACCATTCACGGTTCCGCAATCCACCTCGGTGGTCACTAGGTCCTGCGCAACGTCGACCAAACGGCGTGTCAGGTAACCGGAGTTAGCCGTCTTCAACGCGGTATCGGCGAGACCCTTTCGTGCACCATGGGTTGAGATAAAGTACTGCAATACGTCCAGGCCCTCACGGAAGTTTGCCGTAATCGGTGTCTCAATAATCGAGCCGTCCGGTTTTGCCATCAAACCACGCATACCTGCCAACTGCCTGATCTGTGCCGCAGAACCACGAGCACCGGAATCGGCCATGATGAAGATCGAATTCATTGAGTCTTCTTCGATTGCCTCACCTTTCAGGTTGGTGGCGGTGTGTTTACCCATGCCAGCCATCATGGCCCTGGCAACCTGTTCATTGGTCCGCGACCAGATATCAACCACCTTGTTGTAACGCTCACCTGCGGTGACAAGACCGGAGATATACTGGTTCTGGATTTCGATAACCTCGTTATCAGCCGTCTCAAGAATGGTTTTCTTTTCATCCGGAATCATCAGGTCGTCAATACCGATTGAAATACCGGCAATGGTCGCGTAACGGAAACCGGTATACATCAGGCGATCGGCAAACACCACGGTCTTTTTCAATCCCAGGCGCCGGTAACATGAGTTGATCAAGCCGGAAATCTGCTTCTTCTTCAGTGCCTTGTTCAACAGGTGAAACGGCATACCTTCGGGACGGATTTCGGCAAGCAAAGCACGGCCGACGGTAGTCTCAACCAGCTTGGTCTCATGACGTTCGTCACCGTGTTCTGAAATAATCGTTTCATCGATGCGCACATTGATTTTTGCATGCACAGCCACTTCACGGTTTTCATAGGCCCGGTGGACTTCGGCTGTATCAGAGAAGTACATGCCTTCACCAGGAACGCCGGCGAGTTGACGTGTCATGTAATACAGTCCCAGTACAACGTCCTGGGTTGGCACGATAATCGGTTCACCGTTGGCCGGGGACAGGATATTGTTGGACGACATCATCAGCGTACGCGCTTCGAGTTGAGCCTCGATAGACAATGGTACGTGAACAGCCATCTGGTCACCGTCGAAGTCGGCGTTGAATGCCGTACAGACCAACGGGTGCAACTGAATCGCCTTACCTTCAATCAGTACCGGTTCAAAGGCCTGGATACCGAGACGGTGAAGCGTCGGTGCACGGTTCAATAATACCGGATGCTCACGGATGACCTCCGAGAGAATGTCCCATACCTCGGCACGCTCGGTTTCAACCAGTTTCTTGGCAGCCTTGATGGTGGCGGCCATACCGCGTAACTGCAGTTTGCTGAATATGAACGGCTTGAATAATTCAAGCGCCATTTTCTTCGGCAGACCGCACTGATGCAATTTCAGTGTCGGACCCACCACGATGACGGAACGGCCTGAGTAATCGACGCGTTTACCCAGAAGATTCTGACGGAAGCGACCCTGTTTACCCTTGATCATGTCGGCAAGGGACTTCAGTGGGCGGCGGTTTGTACCGGTAATGGCACGGCCGCGACGGCCGTTATCCAACAATGCGTCAACCGACTCCTGCAACATGCGTTTTTCGTTGCGAACAATGATGTCCGGTGCATTCAACTCAAGCAGACGCTTCAAACGGTTGTTGCGGTTAATGACGCGACGATACAGATCGTTCAGATCCGAGGTTGCAAAGCGGCCACCATCCAGCGGCACCAGTGGGCGCAGGTCTGGTGGTAATACCGGCAATACTGTCAGGATCATGTACTCGGGACGGTTGCCTGAGTCTATGAAGGCCTCGACCAGCTTGACACGCTTGGAAAAGCGCTTGAGTTTGGTTTCAGAACGGGTGCCGGCGATGTCTTCACGCAGTTGTTTCAGCTCTTCGGCCAGGTTGATGGTGCGCAGCAATTCGAAAATAGCCTCAGCGCCCATCTTGGCGACGAATTCATCACCGAACTCTTCAACCGCATCGAGATATTGCTCATCTGTAAGCAAAGCGCCACGTTCCAAAGTGGTCATACCCTCATCAAGTACAACATAAGATTCAAAATACAGAATCCGCTCGATGTCACGAAGGGTCATATCCAGCATCAGACCGATACGTGATGGCAATGATTTCAGGAACCAGATATGCGCCACGGGACTGGCAAGATCGATATGCGCCATGCGCTCACGACGGACCTTCGTCAGTGTCACTTCGGTACCGCATTTTTCGCATACCACGCCGCGGTGCTTCATACGCTTGTATTTGCCGCAAAGACATTCGTAGTCTTTAACCGGGCCAAATATGGAGGCGCAAAA
>JBFFWN010000249.1:0-4997 GCA_041570235.1 Lysobacterales bacterium
CATACAGACTCAAGGGTGGATTACTGGAAAAGAGACTCATCGCGCTCACGTAATTGCCTGACCAGGTCACGCAAGGCCTGGCCACGATGACTGATGGCCGCCTTTTGCTCACGCGCCAATTGTGCCGCAGACGGAATACCATCAGGGCCGCGCAGTTCGCTCACACCAAACAGGGGGTCATAGCCGAACCCTGCGGTTCCACGCTGTTCGGTCAGAATCTCTCCAAACCAACGACCGGTGGCGATCAGTGGCACCGGATCATCCGCTGAACGCAACAATACCACCACGCAATAGAAACAGGCATTTCTCTGATCCCCGGTTTTGTCCAGCATTTCGGTCGCCAGCTTTTCCATATTGGCCTTGGCATTGGCGTCTTCACCTGCATAGCGGGCCGAATAAATACCCGGCCGGCCACCCAGCACCGGCACCACCAGCCCGGAGTCATCAGCAATCGATGGCAAACCGGTAAACTTTGCCGCTTGCCGCGCTTTTATCAGCGCATTTTCGACAAAAGTCGATGCATCCTCTATGGCTTCAGGAACATCCCATTCACTTTGCGGCCGTACGCTAAAACCGAGTGGTTCCAGCATGCTGCTCATTTCACGAAGCTTTCCCTCGTTACCACTGGCCAGTACGTATGTTCCCGTCATTTTGGCTGATCCGTCAGGCTTTCAGCTTGCCAGGGAAGAATTCTGGGCTTCCATCAACTCCCGGATACCCTTGTCTGCCAGGTAAATCAACTGGTCGAGTTCGTCCTTGCGGAAAGCATGACCCTCTGCTGTTCCCTGCAGCTCGATAAAACCACCGCCATCGTTCATCACGACATTCATATCCGTCTCAGCCTGCGAGTCTTCAGGATAATCAAGGTCGAGCACCGGCACATTGTTATAGATTCCCACGGAGACAGCAGCCACCTGGCCATGGATCGGGTTTTTCTTGATCTTTTTGTTGGTCAACAACCAGTTACAGGCATCAACCAGCGCCACGTAGGCGCCGGTAATGGCAGCTGTCCTGGTGCCGCCATCGGCCTGCAACACGTCACAGTCCAGCGTGATGGTATGCTCACCCATCGCCGCGCGATCCACCACTGCCCTCAGACTGCGGCCAATCAGGCGCTGGATCTCCATGGTCCTTCCCCCCTGCTTGCCTGCAGAGGCCTCACGCCGCATCCTCGAGCCCGTGGATCTTGGCAACATGCCGTATTCCGCGGTCACCCAGCCTTCGCCGGTGTTGCGTAAAAATGGCGGCACACGGCTTTCCACCGAGGCCGTGCACAAAACCTGGGTATTGCCGCAAGCGATCAAGACTGACCCCTCTGCATGACAGGTGTAATTACGGGTTATGCTGACTTTACGCAGTTCATCTATTGCTCTGCCACTGGGTCTCATTAAGTGATCCTGTATGATTTGGTGATAAGAAATAACATTTTTTAAGACACCCGCTATTTTAGTATGACGGGCTAACCGGTAACATTGTGCCACTGCCTGCAACTTGGAAAAAGCAATGATTCGAAGCATGACCGGTTTCGCCAGGGTTGAACGCCAATATGATTTCGGTCGACTGAGCTGGGAAATGCGCTCTGTCAACCACCGCTACCTGGACTTTGGTTTGCGTCTGCCGGAAGAGTTTCGCCCGATGGAGCCCGATATCAGGCAACGGGTGGGTGAATACATCAGTCGCGGAAAAATTGAAGCCACACTGCGCCTTGTCGAGGCCAAGGGTGCTTCCGGCAGCGGCCTGCAACTGAACCTGCCCCTGGCGCGCGAATTAATCAGTGTTCATGAGGAGATGTCGCAGTTGGCGGGTGTTGAGCAACAGGCAAATTTCAGCCAGCTGCTGAAATGGCCGGGACTGATTGAGGAAAAACGACCTGACCCTGAGCCACTCAGGGTTGCAGCCATGGAGCTGCTGATCGAAGCCGCCCAGGAATTACAGGCAGCGCGCGGTCGCGAAGGCGAGCAGATGGCGATTGCCGTGCGCGAGCGGCTCGAGGGCATTACAGTTTTAACCAATCAACTCAGGCTATGGCTGCCGGAAATCCGTGACGGCTTGAGGCAACGGATGCTGGATCGCATCGGTGACCTGCCCCAACAACTCGATCCCGGCAGACTCGAGCAGGAAGTGGCCATACTGGCGCAAAAAATTGATGTGGATGAAGAACTTGACCGGCTTGACGCACACGTTGGCGAGGTTTACCGGGTTCTCGACCTGGACGAGCCTGTCGGGCGGCGACTCGACTTCCTGATGCAGGAATTCAACCGCGAGTCCAACACGCTCAGTTCAAAGTCGATCGACCAACGCACCACCCAGGCCGCGGTTGATTTGAAAGTGCTGATCGAACAGATGCGTGAACAGATTCAAAATGTCGAATAAAAAGGGCCGTGGAAGCCTGTTTATCATTGCCGCGCCCTCTGGTGGTGGCAAAACCAGCCTGGTCAACGCATTGCTCAGCCAGGATCCCCGCCTGGTGATCTCTGTTTCACACACCACCCGCCAGCCGCGACCGGGCGAGGTGGATGGCGAGCATTATCATTTTGTCAACGAGGAACAGTATCGGCAGATGGTGGATAACGGCGAGTTCATGGAGCATGCCGTGGTGTTTGACAATTTTTATGGCACCAACCGGAATTCGGTGGCCGCGCAATTGAACGATGATCGCGATGTGATACTGGAGATTGACTGGCAGGGCGCCCGGCAGGTCAAGTCGGCTTTTCCCGATTGTTGCAGTATTTTTATCATTCCCCCGTCTCTGGAAACGCTACGTAAGCGGCTGACAGGGCGCGGCCAGGACAGCGAACAGGTGATCGAGAGAAGGATGCGGGACGCCAGGACGGAAATTTCGCACTGGCGGGAGTTTGATTTTCTGGTGGTCAATGATAACTTTAACACCGCATTACAGGAACTTGCCGCAATTATTGACGATTTTCGGCAGGGACGAAAACAACAGGTAAATAAAAATTATCAAAATCTGGCGGAGCGGCTGGGAAAAAGCTAAAATAAGCGGTTCCGTCTAACATCTTACAGGATTAACAATGGCACGTATTACAGTAGAAGATTGCCTTGAGAACATCGATAACCGGTTTGAACTGGTTTTAACCGCGACCAAACGCGCCCGTCAGATAGGTCATGGCGCTGAGCCACTGGTTGCTGAAGAGAACGACAAACCCACCGTGATTGCCCTGCGTGAAATCGCCGAAGGTCTTATCGACTCCGACCGCGTTGACGTTTTGCAGGCTGAAATCGAAGCCGCGGAAGTTTTCGATATGAGTTCCTCGGAGGATGATCTAGCGCTCTGACGGAATCATTATATGCTGGCGACCCCAATGTCTATACCGGAGCCGGTTCTTGATTTGAGGGACCTGCTCAATACATACCTGGAACCGGAAAAGGTCGCCATTATTCTCCGCGCTTATGAAGTTGGCGCGGCCGCACACGAGGGACAAATCCGCAAAACCGGCGAGCCCTATATCATGCACCCGGTTGCGGTGGCGCGTATTCTCGCCAATATGCGGATGGACTACAGCAGTATCGCTGCCGCCATCCTGCATGACACCATCGAAGACACACCGCTGACGCAACAAGAGATCGAAGGCCGTTTCGGCGAAGAGATTGCCGAACTCGTGGATGGCGTCACCAAGCTGGATAAAATGAAGTTCCGCACCCGGCACGAGGCCGACGCGGAGAGTTTCCGCAAGCTGATGCTGGCCATGTCGCGGGACCTGAGGGTGATCTTTATCAAGCTTGCAGATCGCATGCACAACATGCGAACGCTGGGTTCGATGGAACCGGCAGCGCGCCGCAGGATAGCCCGGGAAACCCTCGATATCTACGCGCCGATCGCCGACCGGCTTGGCATGAACAGCATCAAATCCGAATTGCAGGACCTGGGTTTTGCCAACCTGTATCCGTGGCGTCACCGCACCATTGCCGAACATATCAGCAGTGTCACCGGGGACCGCAAAGAGATCATTGCCGATATATACAAGGCCTTAAAGCGCAAGATGAATGAGGCCGGCATACCCTGCGAGATCAAGGGCCGGGAGAAAACCCCCTACAGCATTTATCGCAAAATGCTTGCCAAGGACCTGTCTTTTTCCGAGGTAAACGATGTCTATGCATTTCGCATCATCACGCATTCGGAACCCCATTGTTACCTGGCGCTAGGGTCGGCGCACGGTCTGTACCGCCCCAAGCCAGGCAGGTTCAAGGACCACATTGCGCTGCCCAAGTCGAATGGTTACCAGTCGCTGCACACCATCCTCAACAGCCCGTTCAACCTGCCGGTGGAAATACAGATTCGCACGCAGGAAATGGATATCATGGCAGAGAAGGGCGCAGCCGCCCATTGGCAATACAAGAGCGGTGAAACCACCTCGGGCTCGGCCCAGGTGCGCGCACGCGAGTGGTTGATGCAGCTGGTGGAGGTGCAACGGCACAGCACCGACTCGATGGAATTTCTCGACGGTGCGAAATCCGATCTCTTCCCCGACCAGATTTTCGTCTTTACACCGAAGGGTAAGATTATCGACCTCAGGCGCAGCGCGACCGCGCTGGACTTTGCCTATGCAATCCATACCGGTGTGGGTAACCACACGCGGGCCATTTTGGTGGATAAGGTTGAAGTCCCTCTCTCAACACGGCTTTCAAACGGTCAAACGGTCAAGGTAATCACGGACCCCGGTGCACACCCCATGCCCGAATGGCTGGAGTTTGTCAGTTCCGCGAGGGCACGGACCGCGATCAGGCACTACATCAAGAGCCTGGAGCAGGCAGATACCGTGGCGCTCGGCCTGCGTCTATTGGAAACCGCGCTGAATCAGCGAGGTTCGGATCTGGAGGCCGTGCCTGCCGAGCGTATGGAAAAATACCTCAAAGACAACGGTTTTGCCCGCCAGGAAGACCTGTTGACCGAACTTGCGCTGGGCAACCTGTTGTCCAATGTCGTCGCCGCCAAGTTGGCGCCGGAGGTCAGCACATTGCACGGAGGCGATCAGACC
>JBFFWN010000250.1:0-4924 GCA_041570235.1 Lysobacterales bacterium
GAGCAAATAGGCATGGCCCTTGAATTTCCCGGGCAAATCACGGGGTATCCGGCCGCTTTGCGCCAGGTATTTACAGAACTGCTCGACGTGTCCCGAAAGCTTGTGCTTGTCCTCACGTCCAAGACCGATGTTCAGGTATTTGCCCTTGCGGAATATCCAGCCGTACCCCTTCAGGTCGGGGGTAAAAAACAGCTCGGGCCGCTGCCCGTCTACGGGGCAATCCGCCATTTGCTGCCTGCTCATTTTAAATTCGATTTCCTGTGCGGCCACGGCCGTCTCGCGTGGCTTTTTTGCACCAATGAGACGGGCAACAGGGCAAAAATGACCGCCGGCGCCGATCACCAGTTCAGCCCTGATGCTGTCGTTAACCAGCCAGCCACCAGCCACGCGCTTCATTGAACTGAAAGACTCGCCCATCATTAGCTGCGCACCACAGCGCTGTAAAAGATAGTGATCAAACTCTATGCGGCGGATTCCATAGCTGGCAGGTTCACCTGGAAAATCGGATTGCACCAGAGGCTGGCCAATCCGGCCGGTTCGAAAACCATGTATGGGTTGCAGCACGTGATCCCGTGCATAATCTTCAGGATCAACCTCCAGTTCCTGCAGTACAGCAGGTGTGACCCAGCCTGCGCAGACCTTGTCCCTCGGGAAGATGGCCTTGTCCATGATGACAACATCTTTTCCTGTCTTTCCAAGAGCACGCGCCAGTGTCGAGCCAGCAGGCCCGCCACCAATTATCAGCACCTCAGTTTCAGGTATCCGTGACCGGCTAGTCATGGCGGTCGCAGTTCACAGGCTCAGCGTACTGGTGATCGCGGGACCAGGGTATGTGGTTATCATCTTCACGCGCGAACAGCAGTTGGAACAGTTGCAATTGTCCGGCCGTGAAAGCCGCCTGCGATCCTGCCAGGTAAAGACGCCAGGTGCGGACAAACTTTTCGTCCATCATTTCTTTTACCCGCTCAGCATGCATCTCGTAGCGTCGCAGCCAGGCATCAAGGGTCTGGGCATAGTGCAACCTGAGGTTTTCAACATCAAGCACTGAAAACCGGTTGGTCTCGAATATATCCATCATTTCGCGCAGCGTCGGGGGGTAGGCGCCCGGAAAAATGCGGCGTTCGATCCATGCATTGATGGGCCTTGGGTAGTTGCGGCCGATACTGTGGATGAGGCCCCGGCCACCGGGTTTCAGGCAACGGTCAATGACCTGTCCGAGCACCGGATAATCCTTTGGACCAACGTGTTCGAGCATGCCGACAGACACGAAAACATCATACTCACCGCTGATGTTGCGATAGTCGTCCTGCAGATACTCCACCCGGTCTGCGAGACCCTCCGCCGCGGCCTTTTCACGCGCGTATGCCACCTGTTCCTGCGAGATATTGTAGGCCTTGACGTTAACCTTATGGTTTTTGGCCATATAAAGCGCAAATCCACCCCACCCGCAGCCAGCCTCAACGACCTGGTCGCCGGGTTTCAACTGCAGTTTGCGGCAGACATGAGACATCTTGGCAAGCTGTGCCTGCTCAAGGGTCATGGATCGGTCCGGAAAGTATGCACAGGTATACTGCATGGCTTCCTGATCGAGCCACAAGCGGTAAAAGTCGTTACCGATATCATAATGATGATGAACATTGTCCATCGACTTGCGGAAAGTATTTCTAATTCGCCGGTGTCCCATTATCCTGTTCATCCGGTTGAACCAGGCCCGCTCGCCAGCGCGAGGCAGGCCCTGGTAGACCGCATGAAGGAGGCCCACAAGATCACCATCCACCTCCACGCGGCCTTCACTATAAAGATCACCCCAGTATGTCTCGGGCTGCAAAAGAGTCAGGTAGAGGGCCGCACGGTCATGAAAATGTAAGGTCGCCAGCGGATCCGGGATGTGCGGAGAAACCGTGGTTCCATCCCACAAAATCATGCGAACCGGGGGATGACCGATAAACTGCAGAATTTTTTGCGCGGTCAGATGATCCAGCGGGTTTGTCTTACCAGCAACAGCAGACGGGCGGACCCTTGAGGTTGCTGAGCCGGTTGCATATTGTGCTGTTGGATTATCGTTGCTAAAAGTGTCCGGGCCCTGTTCTCGAAGGACGCTGAATATTTGTCGTGGTTCTTTCATGATTCGACTCCGGATACCTTTGAGGCAACAAAGTTTTGAGCATGACTGACTACGAAATCTTCAGTATTAATTATAGTACAATTGCGTCTATATTTCTAGCCTGAAAACTTATTTTTATATATTTAACAATGACATACGAAATTCAAAGAATCTCTTGCCTGTTTTTGAAATGAGACCCTTGATTGAGCAAGGCCTGCTGGTATCATAAATCTTGTCATGCGTATTCTGAACCAGGACATACCACCTAAAAAAACCTTGTTTTTAGTAGACGAAATGAGGAAAGTCCGGGCCTAAAAGAAGTAAACTGTTGTGCTTAATCAAAGCAACGGACTTTCTGCCATGACGCGTAAATTTATCTTCGCATTGATACTCATCTGCCTGCTTGCCTTCAACCTTCAGGCTGCACAGATAGAAAGCACAAGACTTTCCGAAACGGTCAAGGTACTTGCCTCAGACGAGTTTGAAGGCCGTGCGCCCGGTAGCCCCGGTGAAGAAAAAACCGTTCCATACCTGATTCAGCGTTTTGCGGATCTCGGTCTGCAACCCGGTGGTGAAAATGGCACCTGGACGCAGGCTGTACCGCTCATCCACACGCAACTTCAGAACCCGGTGAAGCTGCTTGTGAACAGCGCGGAGGGCGATTTTCCACTGGAACAGGCGGTCGATGTTGAAGTGAGCACCACGCGTCCGCTTGAAAAGATCAGCATCGAAAATGCAGCGGTCGTGTTCGTCGGTTTTGGCGCATTTGCACCGGAACGGCAATGGGATGATTTTGGCGATATCGATCTTGCCGGGAAAATTGCCATATTCCTGGTCAATGACCCCGATTTCGCAGCCGGGCCCGATGAGGCCGTGGCCGGGCGTTTCGGTGGCAAACGTATGACCTATTACGGCCGTTGGATGTATAAATTTGAAGAGGCAGCGCGCCGCGGTGCGTTGGCCGCACTGGTCATCCACGAGGACAAGGCTGCCGGTTATGGCTGGAACGTGGCCTCATCTTCACCAGGTGAAAATTATTCAATTGTCCAGGCCGAAGACGCTATCCGGCCTGTCACCCTCCAGGGCTGGCTGCATAATGACGCGGCCCGGCGCATGTTCAAAACGGCCGGTCTCGACCTGGACGAACAACGCAGGCTGGCGCGCAACCCCGATTTCCAGGCATTTGAACTTGAGGGCGTGAGCTTCAGCGCCGATCTGAGTACAAAGGTAGAGAGGATCGAGAGTCAGAATATCCTGGCGCTATTGCCCGGCGACAAGCGGGCCGATGAAACCATCATGGTGTCCGCCCATTGGGATGCCTATGGACTGGGCGAGCCGGACGAACAGGGCCGGCGCGTGCGCCCCGGCGCCAATGATGATGCGCTGGGCATGGCCGGTGTGTTGGAGCTTGCCCGGGTGCTGAAAGAAACCGGCGGTTTGCAGCGCAGCGTTGTGTTTGCGGCCTATACTGCGGAGGAGAGCGGTATGCTCGGCTCGCAGGCCTATGCCGCAGATCCCGTCTATCCATTGGAGAAAACGGTGGCCAACCTCACCCTGGATATACTGCAGACGGCGGGACCGGCACGCGACGTCATTCTTGTGGGTGAAGGCCAAAGCGAGCTGGAAAATGACCTGGCAAGCGCCGCCGCCCTGCAGGGACGGGTCGTCACGCCTGAAAACCTGCCTGAAAACGGCCTGTTTTTCCGCGCCGATCATTTCCCGCTGGCGCGTGAAGGCGTGCCGGTTTTGCTACTTATGGGTATTGCCGGTGGTGCCGACCTGATCGAAGGCGGGCGTGCCGCGGGCGACCAGTGGATCGCCGACTACACCGGCAACTGTTACCACCAGACCTGTGATAGCTGGGACCCGGACTGGGACCTGCGCGGCGCGGTTCAGGATATCGAGTTGTTCCTGACCATCGTAAAAGATCTTGGTGATTCCGCCCGTTGGCCGGAGTGGAAACAGGGCTCCGAATTCAAAGACATTCGCGACAAAAGCCGCGGCCAGCGCCGCTAGCGGCAACTGCAGGATTTACGTTGAGGAAAGCGCTTTTCAAAGAAACTCTTCCCTCAGCAGGCGATTTTTCAAATATTCGGCGACCGCTCGGGTCGAATGTGTTTCGTTGAATACCTTTAACTGGTGAAAGTAGCCTGGCTTATCGCTAAGAATTTGCAGCGCGAGTTGCAGGTTTTCATGCTCTCCAATGTCCCGGGCAACTGGTTCGACGAAGCTGACCAGGTCTTCAATCAGTCCGCCAATCGGTCTGCAATCGCCAAACCGGTTGTAAATGAAGTCGGCTTCAAGGCCACTGTGGCTGGCACGGTAGCAGTTCTCTTTTTTTACCCATGCGGGCAGCCCCAGCGGTAACACTCGAGCGACCTCCCCGCTATCTGCCTCTGCCATGCTGATTGCCAGCACCCGGGCGAATGCGGTCAGGGCGAGTAGGGTCTGCGGGTCAGATGCCGCATCCATGGCTCTTATCTCAAGGGTGCCATAACCTGGATGTGGGCGGATATCCCAGTGGATATCCTTGAACTGCCTGATCATCCCGGATTTCAATGCGGCATTATAGAAGTTGTTAAAGTCACCCCAGTCGCGAAAAGTGGCGGGCAGGCCATAAAGGGGTGCGGCTGCAAGAATACGGTGCCTGTAAGCGGCATGCCCCGTCTTGTGTTCGCGCCAGAATGGTGAATTGGCGGATAGGGCAATAAATGCTGGCAATGCCGGAATCAAATGTGACATCGCACGTATGGCCTCGTCACCCGAATGCATACCGATATGCACGTGCGTGCCAAAGGTGATGTGAGAATGTGCCAGGTA